>JBAQJB010000189.1:0-11179 GCA_049289155.1 Chitinophagaceae bacterium | reverse complement strand
CCGCGGCTGCTGGCACGGAGTTAGCCGGTGCTTATTCATCTGGTACCGTCAGTTGACCTAGAAAGGCCCTTTTTCGTCCCAGATAAAAGAAGTTTACAATCCAGAGGACCTTCATCCTCCACGCGGCCTGGCTGGTTCAGACTTGCGTCCATTGACCAATATTCCTTACTGCTGCCTCCCGTAGGAGTCGGGCCCGTGTCTCAGTGCCCGTGTGGCTGATCATGCTCTCACATCAGCTACTGATCGAAGGCTTGGTGGGCCGTTACCCCGCCAACTACCTAATCAGCCGCACGCCCATCTTCAAGTGCCGAAGCTTTAATAATAAGATGATGCCATCTCAAAATTTTATGGGGTATTAATCCGGTTTTCACCGGGCTATTCCCCGCTCGAAGGAAAGTTGCGTACGTGTTACGCACCCGTTTGCCGGTCGCCGCCATTATATTGCTACAACGCGCTGCCCCACGACTTGCATGTATTAAGCCTGCCGCTAGCGTTCATCCTGAGCCAGGATCAAACTCTCCATTGTAAATGTTGTTTGATCTGACTTAATCTCAAATTAATCGAAATTAACGTCTGATTTAATGTTTAATATCGCTTTTCCTTACCGTAAACTATAAAAATTTACGTACTGTTATTTCTAATCTTTCAAAGAACTTTTAGCGTTTACCGCTTTCCCTTTTTTCATCCCGGATATACCAGGTTTTCAATTTGGGGCTGCAAAGGTAAGCGCCTTTTTTATTCTACCAAATAAATCTGTAAAATATTTCAAAATAAATTTACAACAACACAAGGCAATGGCATTTTAATAAATCCATTTTAACTACTTTTTTCACTGCTTTTTATGGCATGAATTTAAGGCTGTGCTGCTGAATAAAACCTTTCAATTAACTACCGTTTTTTTACGGGATTGCAAAGATACATATCATTCTTTTTACTAAAAAATAAATACGCATCAATTTTGATTTTATTTTTATTTATCTGCTTAAAACTCAATGATCTGCCCGTACTTTTTTTTTCCGGGCTGCAAAGATACGGTTCATTGCTTTCGCACCAAACATTTTCATGATTTATTTCTGAATATTTCTAAAACTCCTGCTCTTAAAGGCTTTCCAGTGAAAAGTATTTTCAGTTACATACTTTGAAAGACATTTTCACCATAATGTATTGAACATAAATATAAACCATGTGATGGCGCAGAAAAATCTGCGTGTAAATTATTATTGCCTGCCACGATTGTATTAAATGAATCTGATGTCAGGTTCTTTCTTGCACTCTGTAACATGGTAGCAGTAAGGCCACGTACCATTCCCCGTAAAAAGCGATTGGCCTGTACCGTAAAAATAATATTGTTTCCTTCATAAGACCAGGCTGCTTTTTCTATCCGGCATATAGCTGATTTCACATCTGTACCTTTTTTGGAAAATGCAGTAAAATCAACTGTTTTTAAAATGATAGCAGTATACTCATGTAATAACTCAGGGGATAATTTATAGGGGAAATACCATGACCGCCCATTAAGAAATGGATTCTTTGCAATATGAATGTAATATTTATATTCCCTGCTGATGGCGTCAAATCTTGCGTGGAAAGCAGGTGAAGATCTATATATTCCCGTTATGGAAATATCCGCTGGTAAGATGCTATTGATATTATACAATTGTTCCACACAAAAACAAATATCCGTATCAACATGATAAAAATTCTGAATGGCATGAACACCTTTATCTGTCCTGGAAGCGCCTACCAGGGAAAATTTTTTCCTGTAATAAATTTGAAGGGCTTTTTCTAATTCGGATTGAATGGTGCGTGCATTGATTTGTGACTGGGATCCATGGTAATTTTTTCCAAAATAGGAAACTTCCAAAAAATACCGTTGCTGCATAATGGTTACTTCTGCTGTATTAAAGCTTCAAACCTGTTCTTATAATATGCATCGAAAAGCATAGAAGTAAGTTGGTTATAATTTGCATAATCATATACATTGGCATAAAATTGACTGAACAAATTATACCGGCTCTCATCATTCAAAAAAAGCCCCGATAATGCCTTTACCTGTGCAGTGGAAATACACCTGTCTCCAATAAATTTTTTGGCTGCGGCAATCATTTTATCATCGCTGGACTGCGATATCATTTTCTTGCGCAACTTGTCCATATCTTCATCCGGAAACATATTCGTACACTCATTTCTGAACTGCTTATTTACAGGAACAATAGTAGATTTCGTGTCTTCCTCAACAGTCTTTTGATCTTGTTGTTCTTTATAAAATGGGTTGCCGGATTGATTTGAATTTTCTTCTGCTAAAGTGGTGTCTTTAACAACTTCGCTGGATTTTTCATCTGCAACAGGTGGTGCTATTACATCATCCTTTTTTACATCCGCCAACTGATCTTTTATACCTGGCGGAATAGTTACGTAAATGGTATCTGTTTTTGTCCCGTCGAAATCAAGAAATGTATAATGAGTTCCTGCCTGATCTGTGATGGCGGCAATTTTGGAAACAGTATTATTCCCGTTTGTGACACT
This sequence comes from Chitinophagaceae bacterium, assembly GCA_049289155.1. Classification (GTDB taxonomy): domain Bacteria; phylum Bacteroidota; class Bacteroidia; order Chitinophagales; family Chitinophagaceae; genus JAFDXJ01. The sequence goes on along the minus strand of JBAQJB010000189.1, from coordinate 8,653 downwards.
GGATATAACCTGCGGAACACTTTCGATCACAGGACTTTCAATGATAGGATCTGATTTCTTTATTTCTGTGCCTTGTTCATTGTTCGCAACTGTTGTGACTACGGGTTTATTTAATGTACTGTCGTCAACCACATCTGAAAGCATATCACTGAACGCATTATTCTTATTTTCAATTACAGGCGTATTAGATGCATTAATTAAATCCATTGTTTGAAGATTCATTAAGGCCCAGCCTTTTTCACCATAGTTTTTTAATAAGAATCCCTGGTCATTATTATTCACTTTACATTGAAACGTAAATGGAGCGGTTGATACACCCGCTATTGCTACAGATAAAATGTAGGTGTTATTCTGGAGCTTTGGTATAATTACATAGCCCATTTCAGATGATGAATAATCATGGTCATTCATATTAACTGTAAAGGATGACTTTGTATCGCTTTGTATATAAATGAAATGATTTTGCTGTGCAAAAGAATGTATTGCGGTAAAAAACAGAATAATTGAAAAAGAAATAAATTTCATGTGCAACATATTTTTGGCAAATTTAGGATTATTAAAATCTAATTGTGGAAGATACAACCATAAATTATACCAAAGGCCACCGGCAAATCATTTTACCTTCTATGAATGAAATTAGTACCTCTGAAAGATTTACCGGTTTACCTTTTAAAAAGCCAGTTTTCAATCCTGTTCTTTACATCTTCCCGGTACGTTTTTCCAATTGGTAACTGGCCATTTTCAAGTTGGACTTCATTCGCATCCACTGATTGTATGGCACTAATGGATACCAGGAATGATTTATGAATGCGGATAAAAAGATGAAAGGGCAATCTTTCCTCAATGCCTTTGAAAGTAAGGTAAGCAATATGTTTTTTTTGCCTGGTATGCACAATAATATAATTAGACATTCCTTCGATATACAATATATCTGCTATATATATTTTTTCCATTTTCTGATTGCTTTTTAAAAAAAAGAAATCATCTCCATCGGCTATTGCACCGTTATGCACCATTGATAAATGCCCTAAAGCTTTCATGGCTGATTTATAAAAACGGGCGAAACTGATTGGCTTCAACAAATAATCCAGAATATCCAGTTCAAAACCTTCCAAAGCATAATTCGGGTAAGCTGTTGTGAAAATAATTAATGGTGGATTTTTAAGGTCTTTTACAAAATCAATACCGGTGAGTTTGGGCATTTGTATATCGAGATAAATTAAATCAACTTTACTTTTTTGCAACCAGGTATTTGCTTCAAATGCACTTTTGCAGGTGGCCACCGGGTGCATAAAATCTATTTGGCGGATATGCTCCATCAATCCATTTCTGGCGATTGGTTCATCATCTACGACCAGGCAGTTAATCACCATATTGCAGTTTTAAAGTTGTTTCAAAAATATGACCGTTTTTATCAACATCCAGTTTAAACCTCTCAGGATATAATAGTTCAAGCCTTCGCGTAAGATTTTGTACACCCAGCCCGCCTGATTTTAGAACATGATTTGTACCTGATGAGCTATCATACGTATTGATGACATGAATTAGGAAAAATTTATCTGCTTCTTTTGATAAATTGATGTGGATCATATTTTCATAAGGATTTTTGTGGTTCGAGATATGTTTAAATGCATTTTCAATCATCGGTAAAATAAGCAGCGGTGCAATCTTAAAATTATGCATCCCATCATCTACATGTATTTTGATATCGGTGCCATTTTCCAACCTCAGCGTTTGGATGGCCACATAACTTTTGATGTATTCCAGTTCCTTTGCAATATCAATTTTATCAGTCGTACATTCATATAACTGGTAGCGAAGCATTTCTGAAAGTTTTTCCACTGATGCCCGGGCATCTGCATTTTTTTTATCTATCTGAAAGTAAATTAAATTGATCACATTAAATAAAAAATGAGGATTTATTTGAGAGCGAAGAAAATTTAATTCTGTACTTATTTTTTCTTTTTCCACTTCCAATAATCGTTTCCTCAGCCTGAAACTATCACTCATGATCTTTAAACCGCCGGCGCCAAATGCTGCTATCATTGCGGTCCAGGTAAAAATGTTTAAGGCAAACCTCAATTTTGCAGAATCTCTTGGTATGATAAATAATGAATGATCAAAATACTGATCAACAGTGCGAACAGCAAGCATCATTACAATTCCGGAGCTGATCACTAATCCTACCAGCCTCAGACAAAAGGCCCAATATCTTTTTGTATACAAAAACCTGGGAATAAGAACGTAAGCGGTTGTATAAAAAGGTACTGTTGATATAATATTTACCATCAATGCATTCCCAAACTGTGGAATGAATGGAAGTGTATTGTTATAATAAGTTATAAATGTAGTAAAACAAACCAATGACCACATAACAACGTGCAGGCCTTTAAATTGGAGGAATAATTTTTTGTAGGATAAGGACATGTTTGAAATGTATAGCTGCAAATTTCAGGTAAGTTTTTGAATTATGCTTTTACTTACGTCAAGGAATAAAATGCGTTCGTCAAGAAAAACAGGCAGTAGATAAAACTGAAGCGGTTTTCACCGGCTAATTTTAAAAAATAATACCGGCTTTACAGGCCGGTATTATTGAGCATTTTCGAAAAATTTTATACTATTTCATCCGCTTTTAATTTGCTGTACTCATCCACGAGTTTTTTCTGTAATTCAAATGGCACCGGCGCATATTCAAAAAAGGATTTATTGAATTTTGCCCTTCCCTGCGTGATTGATCTCAGGGATGATGAGTATCCTTCCATTTCCGCCTGCGGCACTTTTGCAATGATCTTTTGAAAGTTTTTTTCTGCTTCAATGCCTTCGACTAAAGCGCGCCTGCTTTGCAGATCGCCCATCACTGCACCGGTAAGGTCTTCCGGGCACCAAACTTCCACTTTGGAAATAGGTTCCAATAATTGCGGATCCGCAGACTGAAAAGCCTGCCTGAATGCCTGCAAACCAGCAATTTTAAAAGAAATATCATTGCTGTCCACCGCGTGCATTTTTCCATCATACACACATACACGAACATCGCGTACATAACTCCCGGTGAGCGGGCCATTGTGCATTTTTTCCATCACACCTTTTAAAATGGATGGAAGGAAACGGGTATCTATTGCACCACCTACAATACAATTATAAAAAACCAATTTCCCACCCCAGTCAAGATCATACGTATCTCTTGACCGGACATTCAATCCCTGCGGTTCGGGTATGCCTTCATACCAGGGTTCTATTCGCATATACACTTCGCCAAACTGGCCTGCTCCTCCACTTTGTTTTTTATGTTTATAATTGGCATCCGCCATTTTTCGAATGGTTTCACGGTAAGGAATTTTTGGTTTGGAAAATTTTACATCCACTTTATACTGATTTTCCATTTTCCATTTTGCCACAGCCAGATGCATATCGCCCTGGCAATGTATAAGCAACTGCTTCAATTCCGGGGAATATTCTACGATCAATGTCGGGTCTTCATCCCGGAGTTGGTGCAGGGCAAGAGACAACTTTTCTTCTTCGCCTTTTTTAACCGATTCAACGGAAATGGTCATATTGGATTTGGGAAATTGAATGGGAGGTAATTCCCGATTTTTTCCTTTGGCATGCAGGGTATTATTTACATGCGTATTTTTTAATTTCAATGTAGCGCCAATATCACCGGCTACGAGTTCATTTACATTTATTCTTTTATTTCCTTCAATTAAAAATAACTGGTTCAGCTTTTCTGTAACACCGGTATTTTCATTCTCCAGTTCCATCCCGGATTTTACGGTGCCAGCATACACTTTAAAAAATGAAAGTTCACCAACATGTGATTCATTGGTTGTTTTGAAAATAAAAATGCAGGGTGGCTCATTCGCATCGCAAATCACTTTCTCTCCATTTTTTGCAATTTGCGGCGGTATTTCATTGGCACTGGGGCAAACGTTGTCAATAAATCCCATCAATCGCCCGCTGCCCATATTGCGTTCTGCGGATAAGCAAAATAAGGGAAATATATCCCTTTGTATCATGGCTTTTTTAAGGCCTGTTTTCATATCATCTTCGTCCAATTCACCCAGGTCGAAATATTTTTCCATCAGGTTTTCATCATTAGCTGCTACCGCTTCTATTAATTCCCGGTGCAGGTTATCTGCTTTTTCTTTTTCACTTTCCGGTATCGGCATTTTTTCCGGCTTCCCGCCATTATCTTTAAAATGGTACATGGTCATCCGCAAAACGTCAATGATGTTGCGAAAATCCTTTCCCTGTTTCAAAGGATATTGCACAACGGTGATCTTATTTCCAAAATGATTTTTTGCTTCCTGTACAGTTTTATCAAAATCAGCATGCTCATCATCCAGTTTATTGACAGCAAAAATCAAAGGTGTTTTAAAATTTTCTGCATATTGCCATAAAATATCAGTGGATACCTCAACGCCTGCAACTGCATTCAGTAGCATCACGCCGGTATCTGCAACACGCAGTGCTGAAACTACTTCGCCCGAAAAATCATCATAACCTGGAGTATCAATTATATTTATTTTATAACCCCGCCATTTTGTATGGAGCAATGTAGAAAAAATGGAATTCCTTCTTTCCTGCTCCAACGTATGAAAATCACTGATGGTTGTTTTTTCGGCAATATTGCCTTTGCGGGAAATGAGCCCGGCTTCAAACAGCATACATTCTGCAAGTGTTGTTTTGCCACTGCCTGCATGCCCCATTAAAACAATGCTTTTAACGTGCGAGGTATCAAATTCAGGCATAGAAAATGATTTAGTTGTTTTGGAAATAGTATCTGCCCGCCGGGAGAAATGCTACCGGCATATCAGACCTTTAAAATTTTTTTTACCTGTAAATTATTGCAGTTTATTCAAATATTCAGTCAGGCCGCTGCGCAAACCAATTAATGTTTGTTCCAGGCTATAAAATTCCTTTCCCAGGTTGTCGTGATCAGCAAAACTATAGCCCGAAAAATCACCTTTTTTTTCAAACGTATGATTACTTTCAAATTTTTCATTGGCCTTTACGGTTTGTTTCAGGTCATGAATATTAATAAGCTGAATGTGTAATTGATTTTGAAAATGTTCGAGTTCTGAAAGTTGTTGGGGAGTCGTAGCGTGGAGTGCTGCTTGTTCGAGGCGGGATTTAAGTTGATTGAATTCTTCACGATAGGAATGTAATTTTTCCCGCCATTGACTGCATTCCAGTGAATGTTGAGGCACATCTGTTTGAACCATAAGATTTAAAATTTAAAAGTTATGAATAAAAGAACTATTTACTTTTTAAATACTAAAGAACTGGAATAAAAGTACGGAGGTTTTTTGATAAATCAATACTTTAAATTTTTTTTAAAAAACCATTAAGGAAGGAAATGTGATTATTTTTTTGGAGGGAAGAGATGGAAGGGTAAAATGTGTTTAAAAATTGCATTAGAGGATGAATTGGGATTAAAATTTTCATCATAAAATGGGGTAGGACCGCATTCTAAATATAGGGGAAGTTGAATATATAAAGGCTTAATAAAAGAATTGGATTAGATTAATACGAAGCCTGAAACGATTAAGCATATAATATAGCAAAAAAATTTTACCGCAGGTTACGCAGGTATTCACCATAACCGCTTTTCTCATATTCTGCAGCAAGCTTTAATAGTTGTTCCTTATTGATAAAACCCATACGGTACGCCACTTCTTCTATACAGCCGATTTTTTGCCCCTGCCTTTTTTCAATGACTTTTACAAATTCCCCGGCTTCACTGAGCGAATCGAATGTACCTGTATCGAGCCATGCAGTGCCACGGTTCATCAAACCGACCTGCAATTTTTTTTGCTGAAGGAAAATTTTATTTACATCTGTTATCTCGTATTCCCCACGGGCGGAAGGGGATAAATTTTCTGCAACTTCCACCACTGAATTATCATAGAAATAAAGGCCGGGAACCGCATAATTGGAGGCGGGCCTTTCAGGTTTTTCTTCAAGGGAAATGGCTTGTAAATTTTCATCAAAAGCAACCACACCATAGCGTTCCGGGTCCCGAACTTCATAGGCAAAAATGGCTGCGCCTTGTATATTATTAAAAGATTGAACCAATTTGCTGAAACCTGAACCGTAAAAAATATTATCACCCAGGATCAGGGCTACTTTATCATTCCCGATAAAAGTTTTACCGATCACAAATGCCTGTGCAAGTCCATTGGGAATCATTTGCACAGCGTATGAAAAACTACAGCCTAAATTATTTCCATCACCAAGCAGGCGTTGAAACTGTGATGCATCATCCGGCGTGGTAATAATTAAAATTTCCCTGATCCCGGCCAGCATCAGTACTGATAAGGGATAATAGATCATCGGTTTATCATAAACCGGGATGATCTGTTTACTGATGGCTTTTGTGATCGGGTATAAACGTGTGCCGGAACCCCCGGCCAGTATGATTCCTTTCATGTATTCAATTCATTTAAATGTATTTTAATAAATACACATTTTATATCAGGTTGTTTTGCAAAAGCTCTTTTAAAGAAAAATTATTCCGGTCTTTTTCATTTATTATTAAATGATCTGCTTCAATCTGCCAGTCAATCTTTACATCAGTGTCATTATATTTTAAGCCACATTCCGATTCTTTGTTATAATAATTATCACACTTATAAAAAAAATCAGCACTCTCTGAAAGCACCATAAATCCATGGGCAAATCCGCGTGGTATAAATAATTGCTTCCTGTTTTTGTCGTTTAATTCGATACTAAAATATTTTCCGAAAAATTTAGAATCTTTTCTCAGGTCGACTGCTATGTCTAACACACGCCCCTGTAAAACCCTTACAAGTTTAGCCTGTGCATGATCGCCGCGTTGAAAATGCAATCCACGCAACACATTTTTTGTGGAATAAGATTGATTGTCCTGCACAAAATCAATATGCATCCCGGTTAATTTTGCAAAGATTGCTTTGTTAAATGACTCAAAAAAATACCCTCTTGCATCTTCATATATTTCATCCCGCAAAATATAGCAACCCGGGATTTCTGCTTCTTCAATTTTCATAAATAAATAAAACGTATTGTTTAATTCCTGTTTTGATATTGTTCTTCATAATATTTCAGGTATTCCCCACTCGTCACATTTTTCAACCATTCTTCATTTTGAAGATACCAGTCAATGGTTGCACTCAACCCTTCTTCAAAAGTCACTGAGGGTTTCCAGTCCAGTTCTTTATTTATTTTCCCTGCATCAATGGCATACCTGAGATCGTGACCAGGCCTGTCTTTCACATACTCGATTAAATTTTCAGAACTGCCTTTGGACCGGTTTAATTTATCATCCATGAGCCGGCAAAGTAATGTAACCAGGTCAGAATTTTTCCATTCATTGAACCCGCCAATATTATAGGTTTCTTTCATTTTGCCTTTATGAAAAAGCAGGTCAATTGCTATAGCATGATCCAGGACATATAACCAATCCCGAGTATTCTCGCCTTTGCCATAAAGCGGCAACTTTTTTTCTTTTAAAATATTATGTATAAAAAGCGGGATCAGTTTTTCCGGAAATTGATTGGGCCCGTAATTATTGGAGCAATTTGAAATGATGTAATTGAGGCCATAGGTTTCACTATACGCCCGTACCAAATGATCTGATGAAGCCTTGCTTGCAGAGTAAGGTGAATTGGGAGAGTAAGCAGTTTTTTCGGTGAAAAGCCCGGTTGCGCCCAAAGTTCCATACACTTCATCCGTAGAAATATGATAAAAAATATGTTCCTGTAAACTTTCTTTCCAGCATTTTTTGGCAACTTCCAATAAATTAACCGTTCCTATAATATTGGTATAAATAAAATCCATGGGCGAAAGTATGGACCTGTCAACATGCGACTCTGCTGCTAAATGTATAACATCAGTAATAGCATATTTCTGAAAAATACCGTGTACATTTTTTTCATCCAGGATATTTGCTTTTTCAAAAATATAATTTGGTGCATTATCTATATCTGTCAAATTTTCCAGGTTGCCCGCATAGGTTAGTGCATCCAGATTGATGATTTTATACTCCGGGTATTTATTTACAAAAAGCCGCACTACATGCGAACCAATAAACCCGGCACCGCCGGTGATCAGGATATGCTTCATTCAGTTACTTTAATTTGAATATTGAAAATTATGCAATGTTGTAATACATTTTATACCAGTCAATAAATTTTTTAATACCTTTTGTAATACTTGTCGCCGGTTTATAACCTGTATCATTTACAAGGCTGCTTATATCTGCAAATGTTTCCGGTACATCACCTGCCTGCAATGGTAAAAATTCTTTTTTCGCTTCTATACCTAATTCCTTTTCGATCGCGGAAATAAAATCCATTAATCGCACCGGCGCATGATTACCTATATTATAAATTTTATAGGGCGCTTTTGAAGACGATATATCCGAAGTACTATTTTCCCAGTCAGGATCGCCTTTTGGAATATGGTTCATAACGCGTACCACGCCTTCCACAATGTCATCAATAAATGTAAAATCCCGTAGCATATTGCCCTCATTAAAAACCTGTATGGGCTTACCTTCCAGGATGGAACGCGTGAAAATAAATAAAGCCATATCCGGCCTGCCCCAGGGGCCGTAAGCGGTAAAAAAACGTAAGCCTGTCGTGGGCAAATTAAATAAATGGCTATACGCATG
>JBAQJB010000188.1:0-11784 GCA_049289155.1 Chitinophagaceae bacterium | reverse complement strand
GCTTTAAATTAAAAGGCCTGTTGCAATTGACAGAAATGCCAAAGCAACAGGGATTTATTTTAAGAAGTATTTATTTAATGAGTGAGAGGAATTCATTTTTAGTTCCTTCATTCAAAAATTTACCGGCGTATTGGGCCGTAATTGTACTGCTATTAGTATCCATTACGCCACGTGAAGACACACACATATGCACAGCATCTATTACCACTGCAACATCTTCCGTACCGATGGCTTTTTTCAAGGCTTCAGTGATTTGTATGGTCAATCTTTCCTGTACCTGTGGCCTTTTGGCAAAATATTGTACCAGGCGGTTTATTTTTGAAAGGCCAATCACTTTGCCTTTTGAGAAGTAGGCCACATGCACTTTTCCAACAATTGGTACAAAATGATGTTCGCAGTAAGAATACAAAGTAATATCCTTTTCTACCACCATTTTCTGATACAAATATTTATTTTCAAAAAGAGATATTTGCGGCATATTTTCCGGGTTTAAACCGCTGAAGATTTCCTTTACATACATTTTTGCAACCCTTGCCGGCGTATCTTTTAAACTATCATCTGCCATATCCAAACCCAGTGCTTCCATGATCGCTTTGAAATGTCCCGAGATCACTTTAATCTTTTCATTGTCATTCATGCCTGCCTTGCTCCTGCCCCCATAAGATTTTATAACCAGGCTTTGATAATCATCCTGAACCTGTTTATTGTTGATAGGTTCAAAATCTTTTAGCAGTATATTATTGTTGTTCATCCTTTAATTTTTTTAATGCATAAATTTTAGACATAACCCTGTTGACCATTACATCACAATAAATAAGATTAAATTCAAAAATCTCCTGTGGCGAATACAGTTTCTTAATTTCTTTTTGCAACATTCCTTTGGCCCTGTTAAGCCGAACTTTTACATTACTTTCAGAAATATCCAATGTCTCTGCGGTTTCAGCAACGCTTAACCCGTTTAATTCCCGGAGGGTAAAAACGATCCTGTAATTTTCAGGGATTTCATGTATGGCATTTTCCAACACATGCCCAAGTTCTTTATTCACAGCAATTTTTTCGTTATTGTTTGAATGTTGCAGCATGATAGTAGATTGATCATTTTCAATATCGAACCCGTCAATTTCATTTTTAAAACTACTTTTATTTCTCTTTTTATAGCATTGATTGATCATTATTCTTGTAAGCCAGGTTTTGAATGCCGAACGGAATTCAAATTTTTCCAGGTTACAATATGCATCAATATATGTGTCCTGCATAAGGTCTTCTGTATCGGCATGATTGTAGGTATAAGACCTTCCAATTTTATACAAAAAAGGATCATACCTGCGAATCAATACTTCGAATAGTTTTATCTCACCCTCATTGATCTTCCGTATAATTTCCGGGTCCGTATATTGTTCAAATTCTTTGCTCAATGCTTTCAGTTTTACTGTTCTCTAAATGTACTCAATAAATGTCTTTTTATTTTATTTTTGTACCACTAATTTTCCTGTCATGGTCACGGGGTGAATCGTGCAGAAATAAGCAGCACTATCCTGAACGATCCATGTGAATGTTTTACCCGGCTCCAGTGTGTCAGAATAAAATTTTCCTTCCTGGTAAGATTGTATGGTATGCGCTACCAACCCTTTATTGATCCACAATACGGTATCTCCTTTTCTTACATCCAGCACTTCAGGATTAAATTTCATCATACTGATCGTAACAGTATCCACTTTATTTTGCACCTGTTTATTCCCTGAATTTTCATCCGGCGAAGTACAGGCTGCCAGGTAAAGCAGGGAAGAAAAAAAGCATATGCATATTCCCCATGAGGCGATTAAGTTTTTCATTTGTTTAGGCTTTTTTGAACCATTTTAGCATGCTCCAGGTGCGCTTTAAATAATGGAACCGCGCTTTTTAAAAGGTCTTGTAATTCCTTATTGGTAGCATCAGGGATTAATACATTTTCTACAGTGCTGATAACCGCTTCATGGTAGGCCACTTCATTGTCCACGTATGCTTTATCAAAAGCTTTACCTGATTTTGAGTTCAGCATCAACTTTGTTTTATCAGCACCTGCGAGCAAAGATTTGGTGGTAGCATTGTTTACAGGTGTTACGCCCAGTTTCGTAACGAGTGCCACTGCCTGGTCAATTACTGCACCATGGTCTTTTTCCATCGTCTTTGCAAACTCAATAATCTGTGGATTTTTCGATTTTAATATGGCAATTTTTGCATAATCGATATCGATCTTATTTGCAGTTACAGCCACTGAAGCAATTTCAGGATCAGTTAATTTTTGACTTTGAGCATTTGCCGGAAAAGAAGACAAACTTGTACTTACTACAAAACATATAGCAGCCTGTGTAAGTGATTGAATGATATTCATTGTATACAATTTTGATTATATACAACATTAGAGTGCGCATCATGCAAAAAGGTTACAAACTATTTTGAAATTGTAATTTTATACGTCAATTTTAATGAAGACATGCATGGAAATTTTACTAGAATTATTAAATGAATACAATTTCCCGGATTCTTTTTTGCAATTCAGGAACGGCTTCTTTCATAAACCAGGGATTGATCATCACCCAGTTTTGATTGCGTGGTGAAGGATGTGGCAATGGAAAGTAAGTGGGTAAATAGGATGCATAACTTCTCACCGTTTCCGTCAGGCTTCCTTTGAAAGTTTTTTTTAAGTAATAGCGCTGAGCGTATTGCCCGATCAATAAAATGAGGGGCTTGTTTTTAAAATATTTAAATACCTGCGGATGCCATAGAGGTGCGCATTCCGGGCGGGGCGGCAGATCACCGGAAATTCCTTTTCCCGGGTAGCAAAAACCCATTGGCAAAATGGAAATGCAGGAAGGATTATAAAATATCTCATCAGATATACCCATCCATGATTTTAATTTTTTACCACTCGCATCATTCCAGGGAATTCCTGTTTCGTGTACACGCCTGCTTGGCGCCTGGCTGATAATAACAATTTTTGAAAATTGATTTAACTGTACAACAGGCCTTGGGCCCAATGGTAAATATTGTGTACAAACTTCACACTTAAGTATTTTATTGAGGAGTTTATCCATTTGAAAAGCTCAATCCTGTTTATATTTCATCCGTTTCTTTTTCATAATTCAATTCTCCATCTACAATTCTTGCCGGCGCTGTATACGGATGTTCTGTGGCTTTATCCACAGACATGATATGCATGACTTTCCAATTATGCAATTTTAAATAATCGGAAACCATGGAACGGTGACAACGCCACCACACCGCTTCCGAACACATATAAGCAGTGCGTTTAATGAAAGCAATATTTTCCAATTCCCGGATACCATTTTTAAAATCCTGTGTTTCCATATAGTCTGCATAACTGCGAAATGCCACATGCCGCCAGGCTGTATTTTTCGAGTCAGGGTTTGCTTTCCTTCTTCCGCCAAGATCTTTTATATGCATGTAGGCTATATGTTTTTGAGGCAGAGAAATTGTCAACGCTTCTTTATTATACCAGGGAAATTTTCGGGAACCCGGGAAACTCCTGATATCTGCCACCATTTCAATATTGAAAGAATGAAGCATACTCACAAATTCTTCTAAGGGTCGTGTAGAATGCCCGATGGTCCATATTTTTTTTTCTTCATTATACATAAGCTAGAATTCTAAATTAAACAGGTGCGTCCGGGATTAAAGGCCGCAAAGTAATTTCATCTACCAAAAAATTATCTGGTGTTTCGATGAGATGAATCAGTAAGCCAGCAACATCTTCCGGCTGCAACATATTACGGTGAGCTTGTATGCCTGAGGCTTCAAAAAAATGGGTATCAATACTACCGGGATTAACGCAGGTAACTTTTATTTTAAATGCACGGAGTTCTTTAAATATTGCTTCACTAAAACCCTGCATACCATATTTTGTAGCTGAGTAAGCAGCACTTTCAGCTCTTGTTGTTTTACCTAAAACAGAGCCGATGTTGAGAATATGACAATAGTTTTGACTCACTTTCATCAATGGAACAATTTTGGATGTAATATAAAATGTTCCGCTTAAATTCGTATTGATCATTTCATGCCATTGTTCTAAAGGCAGTGCATCTATTTTTGTAAAATACCCCGCACCCGCATTATTAATAAGAATAGCCGGGCAATGTACGTTTGAGAAAGTTCCTGAAACCCAGGTTGCAATTTCATCCTGTTTTGCAACATCAATTTCAACAGGAATAAAATTGTTTCCCAATTTATTTTTGAGCAATTGTAGTTTTTCATGATTGCGTGCAAGCCCGTATACGATGGCATCTTTGGCCACCAATGTATTGGCAAGCGCTGCACCTAAACCGCTGCTGGCGCCTGTTATCACTGCTATCTTTCCATCAATTTTCATTCTATAATTTTAATTGATCACGCAATTTTATTGCGGGTTATAACTTCCGGGAACCATGCGAAAACCAATCGCCAGGCGGTTCCACCCATTGATAGCAACGATTGCCATACTTAATGCCACGATTTCTTTTTCATCAAAATGTTTTCGTACCGAATCATATAAAGTATCCGGTATATCATTTTCTGAAATCAAAGTAAGGCATTCTGTCCATTCTAAAGCCGCACGTTCGCGTTCCGTAAAAAATGGCGTTTCCCGCCAGGCATTTAATGCGTACAATCGTTGTTCCGTTTCTCCTGCTTTACGCGCATCTTTCGTATGCATATCGATGCAATAGGCACAACCATTAATTTGTGAAGCACGGGTTTTAACCAGTACATACAAAGTACGTTCAAGCCCGGAAGTAGCCATATATTTTTCCAGTTCCAGCATTGCTTTTAAGGCATTTGGTGCCACTTTTGCGTAGTCTAATCTTTCTTTCATCTTTACTATTTTACTGCAAATTATACATTTTAAAATTGCAGCGTTTTATTCAAAGACATATTCATTCCGCAACTCAGGATACCAGTATATCATGATCATTATTCACATCCAGGATTGTAAAAGTATTATATCCTTTTGGCACTTTCCATTTCACTTTCTGGCCTTCCCGGAAACCAATCAATGCGGTTCCTATAGGTGCCATAATTGAAATTTTATTCTCTTTGATATTGGCCTCTTCAGGGATCACAATTTTCAATATCATGGCTGCACTTTTGGAATCTGATTGTATTTTTACGATAGAATTCAGGCCAACAACATCCTGCGGAAAATGCTCATTGTCTACCAGTTTCGCTTTCTTTAATTCGGCCTGCAAATCATCCGCTTCCTGCTTATTAAATGTTCGTTGAGAACGCGCATTTCTTAAATATTCATTTAATAATGCAAAATCATTCTTCCTAAGAATCAATTTGTTTTCTGACTTTTTCATGTTTCTTGTTTTAATGAGTTTGAAATTCTTTATTAAAATTCAAATGGTGTATTATTTTAAATAAAAAGTAAAATTGTTGAATAGCGTGGTTGTTGATGTCTTGACAGCCTGCGCCAAATAGTAATTTCATTGAAGATAAGAAACCCATCCCCCTGTCAGCTATCCAGGTAATGTGGGGGTATAATTCCTGAAGCCTTAGTGGTTGGTACTAAAACGTATGGGTGGATTACCCGGGAAATAAAAAAAGATATAGGTTGCATTCATCGAAAACAGGTAAGGTTGGGAAAAAAACTTGTTCAAGATATATTTTGTAAAATGCATCATATCTTTAAAATTGTTTAAATACGTATTAACAAAACAGGCTTACATGCGAATACGAATTTTACCTGTTTCAACAAAAGTATAGCGCTTATATTAAAATGGCATTAGTACCAGGTTAGAAAGTGATTAGAAAATGAATTGTCAATAAAGAAATGAATACGAATGTGTAACCACTTTAGTATTTATCCATTTCATCCATGGCAATTGTTGCATGTGCATACGCTGCACCGGCGCGCATTTCAGCCGCCACCCAAATCGCTTCCATAACTTCTTCCTTACTAGCTCCTTTTCGCAAAGCAGTTTTTGAATGCGACCTGATGCAATAAGGACATTGCGTTACATGCGCTACGGCTACAGCAATCAATTGCTTTGTCTTTTCGTCCAACGCTCCCGGCTCAAAAACTGTTTTACTAAAGTTTCTCCAGGCTTCTACATTTTTAGGCGCTAAGGCAGCTTTTTTATCCGCCAGTTCCTTTGTTGTTATTGGATATAAAGAATTGTTTTCCATGATCTATTTTTTTATTTAATTAATTTTTTTCTAAAAAATTCCTTAACACATATTGCAAGATGCCACCATGCCTGTAATATTCAATTTCAATATTGGAATCCATACGGGCAATCACATCAAATTTAATTGATGTGCCATCTTCTTTTATAGCGATGACCTGCACTTTTTTCAAAGGCCTAATATCTTCTGCAATACCTGTTACAGAAAAACTTTCTTTTCCTGTAAGTCCTAATTTTTCTGCCGTATCACCATTTATATATTGAAGGGGAAGAACACCCATTCCAACTAAATTACTCCTGTGTATGCGTTCATAACTTTCTGCCAATATTGCTTTAATACCCAGCAGGAATGCACCTTTCGCTGCCCAGTCCCTGGATGAACCGCTGCCATATTCTTTGCCCGCCAGTACGATTAACGGGGTATTATTTTCGTTGTATTTTATGGAAGCATCATACACTGACATCTCTTCGCCTGTCGGTAAATAACTTGTGTAGCCACCTTCTTTTTGCGCCAGTTTATTCTTAATACGCACATTGGCAAATGTACCCCGAACCATCACTTCATCATTTCCTCTTCTTGAACCGTACGAGTTGAAATTTTCTTTTTTCACACCACGGCTTATTAAGTATTTTCCTGCTGCAGAATGTTCATTAAACTGGCCTGCCGGGGAAATATGATCTGTGGTGATGCTATCGCCCAGCACCAATAACGCTCTTGCATTTTGAATATCTTTTAAAGGATCTGCTTTATCTGAAATATTAAAAAAGAAAGGTGCTTCTTTAATATAAGTAGAGTTGTTATCCCATGCATATAATTTATCATCGGGAATAATAAGGTTTCTCCATATTTCATTGCCTTCAAATATTTCCGCATAATTTTTCGCAAAGTCTTTTGGTGAAAGCACCTGGTGCAGCACATCATTAATTTCATCATCAGTTGGCCAGATGTCTTTTAAATAAACAGGCTGTTGATTGGGATCAAAACTGATAGGTTCATTGATCAAATCAATATCAATTCTTCCTGCGATCGCATATGCAACTACCAACATCGGTGACATTAAAAAATTCATTCTTACCTGGGGATGTATTCTTGCTTCAAAATTCCGGTTACCAGAAAGCACAGAAGCAACCACCAAATCATATTCATCAACCGCCTTCGCGACAAATGTGGGCAAGGGCCCGGAGTTGCCAATGCAGGAAGTACAGCCATAACCAACAGTATGAAATTGCATGGCTTCCAGGTCATCTAAGAGGTCTGCTTTCTCAAGATAATCTGTAACTACTTTTGAGCCGGGTGCTAAAGAAGTTTTAACCCATGGCTTGGTTTTTAATCCATGTTGCCGTGCTTTTCGTGCCACCAAACCTGCGCCTACCATCACAAAAGGATTGGACGTATTGGTACAGGAAGTGATGGCTGCTATGGCAACTGCGCCATCTGCCAGCATAAAACTTCCATCACCCACTGTTACCCAAACATTTTTCATTCCATTTACGAGTGATTCTTCAATTTCCGGTTCGGGTGTTAATTCACTTACAGCCTGCGCTACAGGCTGGCTTCCACCTTCCGCGAACCAACGGCTCAGTTGTTTGGGTGCAACATATTTTCGGCCATAGTTTTCATGCAAAAGAGATATAAATTTTGGTTTGAAATCTTTCAGTAAAATTTTATCCTGCGGGCGTTTTGGCCCTGCAACAGTGGGTTCTATCGAAGATATATCCAATGGTACGATATCCGTATATTGAATTTCTTCTTTACCGGTTCTCCAGAGCATATTAGCTTTACAATAATCTTCTACCAATTGAATTTGTGCCTCGCTGCGATTACTCTTGCGCATGTATTCCAGTGTCTTATTATCAATCGGGAAATAAGTAATGGTACAACCAAATTCAGGTGACATATTTCCAATGGTAGCCCGGTCGGGCACAGAAAGATTATCCAGGCCGGGGCCAAATACTTCAACAAATTTTCCCACAACACCATACCTTCTCAATAAGTCTGCAATCGTTAACACAAGATCCGTTGCGGTGGAACCTAAGGGCAATTTTCCTGTAAGTTTTAAACCAATAACTTCAGGCATAATAAAATAAATTGGCTGGCCAAGTAAAGCAGCTTCCGCTTCAATTCCACCCACACCCCATGCAACTACACCAATGCCATTTACCATGGGGGTATGGCTATCTGTTCCTACCAATGTATCCGGGAAAACTTCCCCGTTTTTTTCGATTACACCTTTTGACAAATATTCTAAATTAACCTGGTGACAAATACCCATACCCGGCGGGACAACACTGAAATTATTAAATGATTTTTGTGCCCATTTCAGGAATTGATACCGTTCTATATTACGTGTATATTCTTCATCCATATTACGTGCATACGCATATTCAGTTCCGAAATAATCAACCTGAACAGAGTGGTCGATGATAAGGTCAACTGGTATTAATGGATTTATTTCATCCGGGTTTTTTCCTTTCCTGGCGATTTCAGCGCGCAGTGATGCGATGTCAACAACTGCAGGAACACCGGTAAAATCCTGCATTAAAACACGTGCCGGTTTAAAGGGAATATCTTTATCAGTGCCTTCAGGCTGCCAGTTAAGAATCGTTTCAATATTTTCTTTGGTGATAGCGAAATCATCAAAATTCCGCAAGGCATTTTCCAGTAAAATACGAATAGAAAAAGGTAGATGCATAATGTTATGGCCTTGCTTTTCGAGTTCAGCAAGGCTATAAAAAGTATAGGTGTTATTCTTAGAAGTTAGGAGTTTCTTAATTTGATAAGGATCTTTTGACATGATTGCAAAATTTTAAAGCGTACCGCGAGAATTATTGTATAACCGGAAGATTTTATTTATTTTCTGTGACATCGTAAAGCTATCTCAAAAAATCTTGTTCTTTCATCCTTATTTAAGATTTTATTCTTCAACCATCATTTTAAAATTCTTCAATCACAATTTTTTCTTTATCCACTCCCAAATGCAACAAGTCTTTTTTTATACTTTCTATCATTGCATCCGGGCCGCAGATATAGAAATATTGAGATAGGTTACTTATTTTTTCTTTGAGATAACTTTCATCTATTTGCCGGCTATCATACTTCCCGCTTGTTTCATTCGTGATGGTATTGATAAAATTTTCACCAAGCATTTTTTCAAACTCGTCTTTAAGGATAATATCCTCCACGGTTCTGTTTGAAAAGATCAATTTATTATTACCAAGTTTTCTATCTTTTTGCAATTGCCTGAATATAGCGATAAAAGGTGTAACACCTGCGCCACCTGCAATAAAGATGCCTTCATCTTTGTAATTAATTGCGCCCCATATATCATGCAAAATCAATTCATCGCCGGCATGAAGTTTTCCTAACTGGTTGGTTACTCCTTCGTGATCATCATAAATTTTAATGGTAAACTCCAGCCTGTTCCAATCGTTAAGGCCTGTAAATGTAAACGGCCTTCGTTCTTCTTTCCAGGCGGGAAGATTGATGACGATATCTGTAGCTTGTCCCGGTTTAAATGTATAAGAATCCGGCTTACTTAATGTGAATCGTTTTACATTATGCGTTACATATTCAGTTGTAATAATTTTTACAACGTGTTCTTCATTTGGGTTTCCTTCCATAATAAAAAATTTAAATTTTAATCATCCTTTTTCAAACTAAATAATAAAATATTTTTTTTCATAAATTTTATGACTGCGTATTTTGATGAAACGAAACTATTTTCAAGTTAGCGTTACGGGAATAATCAGCAGCGGTATTGTGGTGTGATGCATTACATTTTCAGCAACACTTCCCAGCAATACTTTATCCAGGCCTTTGCGGCTATGCGTTCCCACCACGATTATATCAGCATTCATTTCTTTAGCCGCCAGCAAAATATTTTCAGCATAATTCCCCTCTTTTACAACTGTTTCAATTGTTTCATCGCCCAGCTTCTGTTTCACATTGTCCAGGTAATTTTCTGCAGTTATTTTCAATTCCTGCACAGTATCTGTTTGCACCACATCTACATTACTGAAACTATCAAATCCCAGGACCGGAGAATAATTGAGTGAAGCATAAAAGGTTGAATCGGAAGTTACATGTACCAGGGTAATATGTGCATGTAAACTTTTTGCAAATCTGTAACCTGTTTCTGCAATTTTTTGAGAGCCGGCATTGTTGTCAAGTGCAATTAATATTTTCATTATTTACGATTTTATCTTCAGGTATTTTTCATGCCGGTTATCAACGGCCAAGCAATTCAACGAGAACATTTGCTTCATTGTGTTCCTGGTCTTTTGCCCCGTACAATAGTGTAACCGTGCCGCTTTTTACATATTCTTTTAAAATAGAAACCTGCTCTTTTTTCCCTTCAAGTTCCTGCAAATATTTTCTTTTGAATGCAGTCCACTTTTTTGGATCATGCGCAAACCATTTTCTAAGTTCAGTGCTGGGGGCAATCTCCTTCAGCCAAATATCAATGGCTGCCTTTTCTTTTGTAAGGCCCCGTGGCCATAGCCTGTCAACCAAAATTCGCTTACCATCCTCCTTTGAAGGATTTTCATATACTCTTTTGATTGTGAGTTTCATGGTTACATTTGAAATTTTTATCTCCAAACCTGCGAATAAATTGGTTGGGTATTATACTTGTAAACTTGTATGCATTTAATCAATATTAAAATGCATACAAGAACTGTTTTTAAAAATTATTGCACAATCAACTTTCCTTTCATTACCACGTGAATGCTGCAATAATAATCAGCGCTTTTATCAACCACTAAACTCCAGGATTCTCCCGGTGCAAGTGGCCCCGATGTCCAGGTTTTATTCTTCTCTTCTGTTACATCGTGTGCTACAATATCATGGTTTGTCCAGGTTACTGTATCACCTTTTTGTACGGTAAGTTCTGCGGGCTGAAACTGCATTTGCTTTATATCAACATGATATGATTTATGTATTACTTTCTCAGGGCTTGAAGTACAACCAAGCAGGAGAAAAACAAAACATACGAGAAAAGTGCTGCTCTTTATTATAGAAAATTTATTTGCCATTATTTACTAAATTCTTTTTGAACCATTTCAGCATGTGCAAGGTGTGCTTTGAACAATGGTAATGCAGATTGCAACAAACTTTTTAATTCACTGTTTGTTGCATCGGCAATTAATACATTTTCTACTTCGTTAATGGCTGCTTTATGATAAGCAACTTCATTATCGATATAAGCTTTGTCGAATGCACTTCCTTTCTTTGAATTGAGCATAGCTTTTGTTTTTACTGCACCTGCAAGAAATGCTTTTGTAGTTGCATTATCTTTTGGTGTTACACCCAGTTTGGTAACCAAAGCCACAGCCTGGTCAATAACAGCCTGGTGATCTTTCGCCATGTTTTCTGCAAATTTTAATACGTCGGCATTTGTTGATTTTTTCATGGCGATCTGGGCGTATTCAATATCAATTTGGTTAGCTGTTACAGCAACAGAAGCAATTTCAGGATCTGTTAATTTAGTACTGGTCTGGCCAATAGCGGGCATGCAGAGCAAGGCTCCACATACTATTGCAAATGTGGATAACATTGCAATGGATTGTTTGATTTTCATTTTAATCTTTTAAATTGTTTATAATAGAACTGAGTGCAAGGTAT
>JBAQJB010000187.1:0-3163 GCA_049289155.1 Chitinophagaceae bacterium | reverse complement strand
GTATATAAGTTTTATTTATCATGATACTACTATTAGTAAAAAACGCCCGGCAATTCTTGTGATTCCGGAATGGTGGGGTGTGAATGATTATACAAAAAGCAGGGCCAAACAACTTGCCGGCCTTGGTTATATTGCAATGGCTACGGATATGTATGGAAATGCAAAAATTGCTGCAACACCCGATGAGGCAACTACATTATCTGATCCATTTTATACAAATCCAACACTTACCAAAACCGTACTGGATGCCGCTATGCGGAAAATCAGCACTTTTCCGCAAACAGATACAAATGAGATTGCAGCGATCGGTTATTGTTATGGTGGTTACGTGGTTTTAAATGCAGCGAAACTCGGTGCGAATTTAAAAGGGGTGATCAGTGTACACGGCGGCCTGGAAGGCGTTGCGCCGGATAAAAATTTACTGAAAGCAAAGATACTTATTTGCCAGGGTGGTGCGGATTCATTTACACTTCCCGGTTTACCCGCGTTTAAAAAGCAAATGGATTCTGTGGGCGCAGATTATTCAGTAATCGTGTATCCCAATGCCACACATGCTTTTAGCAACCCTGCAGCAACCGAACTGGGTAAAAAATTTAATATGCCCATACGCTACAATGCAGCGGCAGACAGCGCTTCATGGAAAGATATCCAAACTTTCCTGCAAAAAACCTTTTAAGTATACCTACATTTTTTTTGGGTAAAAAAAACTTCCCGCCTTTTTTGTGAATCCATTGTAGATAAATATTTAGCTGAAAATTGGAAGCCATTTTTTAAAATTTTACTTTTACAATTATTGAAGATCACTTCACTATTTAATTTATACTCCGGTCAGTAAAAACCATTTAAAAAACAAATACATGGAATCAATAGAACAAAAGGGAATTAATACAGTGCGTGTTTTATCCGCTGATGCAGTACAAAAAGCCAACTCCGGCCACCCGGGAACGCCTATGGGGCTTGCTGCCGTGGGTCATGTATTATGGACGAGGTTTATGAATTATAATCCTACAAAACCGCATTGGCCAAACCGCGACAGGTTTATTTTATCCTGCGGCCATGCCTGCATGCTTCAATACAGTTATTTATACCTCACAGGTTATGACCTTACACTGGATGATATAAAAAATTTCAGGCAACTGCATAGCAAAACAGCGGGCCATCCTGAATATGGTTTGTTAGAAGGCATTGAAGTAACCACCGGGCCACTCGGCCAGGGCTTTGCAAATGGTGTGGGCATGGGCATTGGCCAGCAATTGCTCGCATCACGTTATAATAAAAGAGGATTTAAATTATTTGATTATACTATTTATGTGATTTGCAGTGATGGCGATATCATGGAAGGCGTGGCTTCGGAAGCTGCTTCACTGGCAGGCCATTTAAAACTTGGACATTTAATTTATTTATATGATGATAACCAGATCACCATTGAAGGAGAAACTTCCCTGGCATTTAATGAAGATGTAACAGAGCGTTTCCAGGGATATGGCTGGCATGTGCAATCTGTAGCGGATGGCAATGACATGGGCGCAATTTCCACAGCTATTAAAAATGCACAAAAAGAAACGAATCGCCCTTCATTGATCAAAGTGCGCACCCATATTGGATTTGGAAGCCCCAATAAAGTGGATACTGCGGCCGCGCATGGTTCTCCATTAGGAAAAGATGAAGTACGATTGGTTAAAGAAAATTTTGGTTTTGACCCTGATAAAAGTTTTGTAGTACCCAAAGATGTACTGGCTTATTACCGGAAAATTGGAAAAGCAGGAGAAAAAAAATCTAAAGACTGGAATGATCTTTATAAAAAATACAAAGCAAAATATCCGGCAGAAGCTGCTGAATATGAAATGCTGAGTGCAGGAAAATTACCCGGTGGTTGGGATGCAGATTTACCAGTTTTCATGCCTGATGAAAAAGGTATTGCCACCAGGAAGGCTTCCGGTAAAATATTGAATACAATTGCTTCCAAACTCCCTTTATTATTAGGTGGTTCTGCAGACCTCGCGCCTTCTACTGATACCATGCTGAAGGGATATGAATCTTTCACCAATGAAAATCACAATGGCCGCAATTTTCATTTTGGTATCCGCGAACACGCCATGGGCGCGGTTTGTAACGGTTTGGCTTTAACCAAAGGAATCATTCCTTATTGCGCAACTTTCCTGATATTTTCTGATTATATGCGCCCGCCAATCAGGCTTGCCGCCATTATGAAATTGAAAAATATTTTTGTCTATACACATGATAGTATAGGCCTGGGCGAAGACGGCACCACGCATCAACCGGTGGAGCAATTGATTGGCCTGCGTTCTGTTCCGAATTTAGTAGTGATCCGCCCGGCTGATGCGAATGAAACAGTATATGCATGGCGTGCTGCTTTAAATAATAATGATGGCCCGACTGCTTTACTTTTTTCCCGCCAGGAATTGCCCATTTTAGATCAGAAAAAATATGCGAAAGCAAGTGGCGCGGAAAAAGGCGCTTACATTTTATCTGAATGTAAAGGCACACCCAAAATTATTTTAATGGGCAGTGGCAGTGAAGTGCAGCTTTTATTGGAGGCACAGGAGCAATTAAAAAAAGATGGTGTGGCAGCACGCGTAGTAAGTTTTCCTTCCTGGGAATTATTTGATCAGCAAACTGCTGCGTATAAAGAAAAAGTATTTCCCAAAAACATTCGTGCAAGATTGGCCGTGGAAGCGGGTTCACCAATTGGCTGGTGTAAATATGTAACGGACCAGGGAGCCACCATTGGTATAGAAAAATTTGGGGAATCTGCGCCTGCAGAAGAAATTTTTAAAGAATATGGTTTCACCGTAAAAAATGTAATTGCAAAAGCAAAATCTCTTTTGAAAAAATAAATGGAAACATTTTAAATAATTAAAAATGAAAAAAATATTGATCGCACTGGACTATGATTCATCTGCACAAAAGATCGCAGAAAGTGCATACGAACTGGCAAAAGCTATGAATGCACAGGCAATTTTATTACACGTTATTTCGGATGCGAGCCACTATGCATCCGTAAATTATTCACCTGTAATGGGCTTTGACATGTTTAACAGCATGGATATGATGCAACCGGATTCAACAGAGAATTTGAAAAATGCCGCGAAGCAATATTTATTAAAAACCATCGAACATTTAGGAGGTGGAAATATACAGG
>JBAQJB010000186.1:0-2192 GCA_049289155.1 Chitinophagaceae bacterium | reverse complement strand
GATTTACAATGTTCAATGATAATCCCCAGGGATAAAAATTGAACATCAAATTGGGGAATACCCAGAAATAATAAGCTGCTACATTTTTACCAAAATCAACGGCTGTTTCCGGAATATCAAAACAGGTTTCATCCTTTTTTGCAATCCCTAATTGCAGGCTTGAATAAAAAGAAATCTCTGTGGTATACGCGCCAAAATCCAGTTCAGCATTTAATCCTGCATGAACAAATGGGATATGAAATCCTTCGAGGTAGTTTTCGCAATATAAAGCCCAATTGGCTTTTACATGATAATCTTTTGAAAGGTCCGCGCGGAATTGAAGTTGCTCCAACGACATCCAACTAATCCTTTCCATCATATCATCAAAAAAATCATTTGCTTTAAATTTTGGATGCAGGGAAGTGAACAATAATTTTTCCCATTTAAATAAAGGCAATTGATGCAGGTTATCCGCGTCCGTTGGGAAATTTTCCACTTCTTTAAACTCTGGCATAGAAACAAATTTTCCATCCAACGAAAAAACCCTTCCATGATATTTGCAACGCATCCTGGTAAGAGAACATGGTTCATTCACTAATAAATTTCCCCGATGCGTACAAACATTACTCAGGCATTTCAATTCATTTTTTTCATCTTGTGTAATAACCAAGGGCTCATTGATAAATCCGGGCAATAGCATAAATGGAAAAGCCCCCGGCGTTGATAATTGATCAGTGCATGCCGCATAATTCCAGCAATTCGCAAAGATCTTTTCTTTGGCCTGTTCAAAATAAAGGGGTGATGTATAAAAATCAGTATGTATTGTATGCGCTTTTGCTATATCGGGGTCCACAAATAAGCGGCTCATGCAGGTTAGGTTTTAAATTAATAATATAAAAACAGAATTGGTATAAAAAAATTCAGTTGCGGGTTATAGTTATTCATAATTTTATAAAAAATTCAAGCCAGCTTTTCTTATGAATGAAGATATTTTAATTGCAGGCGCGGGTATCAGTGGCTTATCTGTAGCAACTTTATTAACTGAGGCCGGGTACAAAGTAAAAATAGTTTCATCCTCCATTTCACCAAACATTACTTCCGATAAGGCTGCTGCCTTTTGGTTTCCATATCATATCAGCCATCAAAAGAAATGTATTTCCTGGTGCCTGGAAAGTTATCAAAAATATGAAAAATTATCGCATATACCTTCATCCGGTATAAGTATGACGAAACTGATAAATGTTTTGCGCACAAATGTTAACGAAACAGAACCGGTTTAGAAGTTATTTATGCCGGAAGGAAGTTGTAAAGAAATGGATAAAAATAATTTTCCACCCGGGAATTATTTGGCTTGCTACGAGATCATTGTTCCCTTAATTGAAACGCAGATTTTTCTGCCCTATTTAAAAAATAACTTAGTTGAAAATGGAGTAGAATTTGAAACCAGGAAAATCAATGATCTTGTATCGCTTTCTGCTGAAGCAAAGATTGTTGTGAATTGTACAGGATTGGGCAGCAAACAACTTTGCAATGATGCACAATTAATTCCGGTAAAAGGCCAAGTTGCTTTATTATCGCCTATAAAAGAAATGGATATTTTTTTGGATAATGAAAAACCATTATATATTGTTCCAAGAAGAGATGCCATAATTATTGGCGGCACTTATGAAGAAAATGTTTTTACCGAAACAACGGATGAAAAAGTGTTGGAAAATATATTACAAAATGCATACGAAGTTTTTCCATCACTTAAAAACCAGCAACAACTTGCAAGCTGGGCAGGCTTAAGGCCTTATCGCCGTGAAGTGCGCGTGGAGCGTGAATCCGGCACAAATATCATTCATAATTATGGACATGGCGGAAGTGGTTTTACATTAGCATTTGGAAGTGCAGGTGTTGTAAAAAACATCATAGATACCTGGTAAATTTTAAAATAATTTTCCCTGCATACCCGGCTTGCTAAAAAGGCTTGTATCCAATCCCCATCGCTCTGCATTGAGGCCATATAATTTATTATATTTTGTAAATTGTTGTTTCACAATTTCTGCAACAGGTCCTTCGCCGCGCATTCTTTTTCCCCACCTGCTATCGTTCACACTTCCCCCATGCCCGTACTCAATGGAGTGCCAGACTTTATCAGCCCGATCAGGGAAATTTTTATAGAGCCAGTCATGAAATAAAAGCTTGACCGCTCCATTTAAACGGATAAAAGT
>JBAQJB010000185.1:0-2518 GCA_049289155.1 Chitinophagaceae bacterium | reverse complement strand
TTTGCATCCTGAGTAAAACCTATTTTGCTACCAAGAAATTCAATATACTGCCCTGATTCTCTAAATAAATTAACAAGCGATCTCGTAAAGTTACTACCTGCATCTTTACCTACAATGATATTTGCCGGCGCTTCTGCCATTCCCTTTATACATCTAAATATAGGCTGCGGTTTACATATAAAGTGATTAAGGTTAATTCCTTGCCTAGCGCCACCTTGATTGTATTTGGGCTGGTATGGAGTGTCTGGCTTTTCTCCATCAGCATAAAGCCCATGCCTGTATCCTGCGCCATCAAGTTCCATCTGGAATAAAGCATAATGCCCATTTAAATAATTTCCGTATAGATGGAAATCTGGCGAATGATACATATATGCTGGAATATCAGACCTACTACCAATACGCAAAGTATTTGTTCCTCCTGGGTTTACTGCCTGATCAACAAACTCAAAACTATTTACAGCATGTTTAGGAAAAAGGTAAGGACTTCCTTGTATAATACCTTCAAATGTACCATGTAATATACCTGTGGATATTACTGTTTTGTTACTTTCATCACGCTGTGCATAACCTATAGTAAAAGGGTTTTTTTCGCAAACCCAATCACGCAAAACTTCAGGGATACTAATATTATAAAATCTTGGCGACGTAAATATTACAAAACCATCCTGTAATTCATCATTACCTAGATTCTGCTTAGATGGGACACCATCAGCAAAACTTAAAAAATGTGGTTCTTTACCTAAAGATGGAACTTTAAATAAACGTTGGTTTTGTCCTGCGTATTCTCCAAATATAGGTTCGCAATCATCACGACCTATGTTAATTGGATATTTTTCATTTGTTTCCCAATACCCGAAATTACCTTCTGAATATGCAATTGGTTGTCCGATATCATTAAGGCAATTATTGCCCCACGGATTTGTACTATCATATCCGAGGCCAAAACTATTTTGAGCACCAGAGTAATCTAAACTAATACCAACTCCTTTTCTGCTTATTGAAGCTTCTTTATTATCTTCAACGATAAGCGGAATAGATCTATTTTTATACTGTATAGAATTATTTATAAAATTCCATTTACCACCTATACATTCATAGCATATTTGTGATCCACCACATCTAATTTCACCTTCAATAGTACAATCATAATCAGTAGGTACGTGTCTTGTACTATCATATCTTGTGCGCATATTTTCATCTACCTGCTCCAACATTGGGTCATATTTGGATTGTAGGTGATTTTCTATTGATGCCGCCAACGAGCATACACAATCAGGCGTTTGTGTATCTGGAAAATCTATAAGAGGCAGTCCGAATCCTTCACGTACAGAATTAATAAGTATATAAAAACCTGCTTTTAATTCATTATAAACAACATTAAATGTACTTAAACATGGAGATGTTAAATCACACATCTCCTGAGTTCCTGTGTGTGCTACATCTTCTACATTATTTGATTCGGATCCATCATTAGCATTTGTCGTCCTTGGTCCTACACCACCGCCACCACGACGGCTTCTATCTGTTTTTGACTTAGTAGATTCATTTGTTTCTATCGCAGGTCTTATATTTCTTTCGTATGATCTTCTTTTTCGTAATTTATTACTATACTTCTTTTTGTATAACCTATTTACTGAACAAGCATCCATAATAAACAACCTTGTCTGCTCACTTGTATCAGTAGTGGCCCATGCAGGAACATCGCAGTTTTGACAATTACCTGCGCCGCCAGGACTTACAGTACCATTACCTCCATATAAATGATTTATAAAAGGAAACGCTATTGTTTTTGTGCCATCCTTACCGTTGTACCAGATACAAAAGTCATAATTTTCATTTTCACGTAGTCCCTTATAATTACCTGCAAACTTTACAGGAACCATCCATCTTTTATATCCAACTCTAAAATTATTTACTATTTTTTGTAGATTATAATTTCGTTGTGGCTCTGTATTAAAAAGCATTAATGCATTATCATGTTCAGCAATACCTTCTCCTTTGAAATATTGTTGCTTTTTATTAATAATATCAGCCAATTTGCCTTCGGCATAATATCCTTCTGATCCAGTATAAACATAATGAAAATACCCTTCTCCGTATCCTATATTATTTATAACTTTATATGCATTGGAGCCAGTAATATTTTCTATTATAACAAGTTCTGCCATGTTATAATCTGCCGGCATATTAAACCCTTCGATAACCAATCCATAAGTAGTAACTTCATCAATCCTATAATCACCATCAGCTACAGTCATAGGCTGCGATATAAGATTAAAATTCGTATCATTTAGGTCTTTATCAAATACTTCAAGCGCTGCCCGATATGATCCGTTTGACAAATTGCCTATACCTTTAACTACTTGTACACTTAAAGAAGGAAAACACGTAGGTTTCATTAGTAGCGTATCTTCAAAATTACAACAAGGATCATAAAGTTCTATAACCCTATAAACTCTATTTGTTTGAAAGTGTACCTTTATTCTATTACAATTACCGTGTACATTTACTTCAATGT
>JBAQJB010000184.1:0-1835 GCA_049289155.1 Chitinophagaceae bacterium | reverse complement strand
GAAGAAAAGTGCTGACCTTCTTTTCTTCTTGATCTTTTGCTTACTTTTCTATCAAGAGAAAAGTAAGAAGAATAAAATCTTTCCTCAAATTTCAATGCATTCCAAATTATGATTGCATAAAAATATTTGCATTTCATTTTTTCGTAAAATGAAATCATTTATTATGTGCCGAACCTACGGATCTCTATTCCATTTCATATTTAATACAACGGGTTAAAACCCGTTGCTACAAAATGTGTCGAGCTTACGGCTCTGCAAAAATCTAAGCCCCATCGGGGCGACAGTTTGGTAGAAAAAATACAGTAGAAAAATCCCAAAGGCCTGTAGGGCCGGCAGTTTAGAGGATGTAGGTATTTTAAAAATAATGTTTCTCCTCGTTAATTTAAAAATTCTACACCATAAAGCCAGGACAAAATTTAAAACTCATCGAGTTATTCAAACAGTGAATGCTGTTGCCATTGTTGGTCGCCTGACCAACAATAACGAAGTCGTAAAAAAGTAGAAAGGAAAAAAATCGTAAGTAATGATGATAAAATTTTTGGTCAGGCGACCAAAAATGGGGGAAAATATTTGAATTTATTTAGAAAAAAAGCAACAAATTAATTACCACATCACTCCTTCTTCGCATCCAGCGTAAACCCGATCGTCGTTCCCACACCTTCCGTACTTCTTGCATGGATGCTTTGCCCATGGGCTTCTATAATGTGCTTACAAATTGCGAGGCCAAGTCCTGTTCCTCCGTTATTCCGGCTGCGGCCGCGGTCTGTGCGATAAAACCGTTCGAATAACCGGGGCAAATGTTTTTCAGAAATACCAATGCCATTGTCACTGATCTCAATGAGTACATGCATGGGGTCCGTGGTGTACACACTGGCAATTACCTGCCCGCCCGCGTTTCCATAACGCGTGGCATTTTCAACAAGATTGGTGATCACCTGGAAAATTTTTTCTTTATCTGCAAATACCTGCACCGGCGTTTCACAGCCTTTCTTAATGCTATATGCCATGCCCCCGGGAAAACCTTTTAAAGGCATTGTTTCAAAAACCTCTTTGATGAGATCCTGGATAATAAAAATTTCTTTATTCAATGGTTGCAAACCACTTTCCAGTTTTGAAATTTCATCCAGGTCTTTTAACAGGTTAATAAGCCTGCCGGTATTTCTTGATGCATTATCTAAAAATTTTTTGCCCGCTTCTTCTTCTTTCATCGCGCCATCAAGCAGTGTATCCAATGAGCCTTGTATAGCGAAAATGGGTGTCTTGAATTCATGCGCCAGGTTTTGCAAAAATTCTTTGCGGAACACTTCATTGTGCCGTAGTGTTTCTATTTCTTCTTTGCGCTGTATGGCCCAGTTTTCCACGTCTTCACTCACTTCATCGATAGTTTTATCGGGGAGCACATATTTATAATACGTCTCTTCTTTTTTACTGGCCTTTGTTTGATAAATATATTTATAAATCAGTTTAATTTTCCGGTTTATAAAAGATTGCATCAACTCATAAAAAAGTAAGGAACTTACAATGAATAAAGCCATGCAGAAAACAATAGCAATCAATGTATCCCTGCTGATGATATAAAGAGCGACCCCTGCAATCAATGCAATTAAAAGCCCTGCAATCATTGCAAGCTGGCCAGGCGATAAATTTTTTTTCGTAACCAATGTGTGAAAATTTTTATTTACAGCAATCTATGCTTTTAATAATTTGACCATACATTATAATCAATAATTTGTTTACAATTCGATAAAATATTTTTCAGCATTTGATGGGCAAAAATCCTGTGAAAAGGTTTTTATTTTTCAAACTTATAACCAACGCCTTTTACGGTAGTGATA
>JBAQJB010000183.1:0-5364 GCA_049289155.1 Chitinophagaceae bacterium | reverse complement strand
CCTTTGGCCCCGTGGTTATCCAGCCACTGCGCAAGGTATCCGTTACTTCACTGATTACATCTTCATCAATGTAAGGCGGTGAAAAAGGAATAGGTAAATTTTCTGATTCTTCTTTATTCATTATTATTTTTATACAGGGAATTAATTTGATCCGTCCATTTTTCAAGTACAATATCTTCATCAAATTTTCGGGAAAAAATAAATGCATTCCCTGCAATCCTGGTAGCCGTTTCTGGACACTCTATAAGCTCAATTATTTTTTCTGCCATTGCATTCGCATCATTTTGTGGCACCAGTAAGCCATTGATAGTATCTTCGATCATATATGCGATGCCACCCACATTGGTAGATATCACGGGCAAACCCATCGCCATAAATTCTACTATTGAAACCGGCGCATTATCAATATTATTCGTTGAAATAAAAATATCATATTCATTGGCAAATGCTTTTTTTTGTTCCAGGTTTATATAACCCGGCAATTCAATGACATCCTGCAAATTTTCTTTTTCGATCATTGCTTGTATTTCCGCTAATAAACCTTTGTCCGCACCGGCCATGACCATTTTAAAATCTGCATATTTTTTTCGCAGTATCATTGCCAGCTCCACAGCCATTGCGGGATTATAAATATCTTCAAAAGCGCGCATCCACATGATACGCGGGCGAACACTTTTTTTTACAATAAATGTATAGGCCGAAAGATCGAGTACATTTTCAATAACAAAAGATTCTATGCTATATTTTTTTAAAACTCCCTGCAGGTATGCCGATGGAGAGACCACCATATTAGCGCGCTGTAAGGATTTCAGGAAAGGTTGTGCATTTTCCTGCATGCGTTCCGGGATAGAACCACCATGTACAATAAGGATAATTTTTTTTCCAAATAATGTTAATAAACGCGCGGCAATTTCCTGCCATATAAAACTCGGCCTGGTACCATACAATGGTAAAATAGCGATATCAAATTTATTTCGCTTCGCTAAAATCGTCCCTACCGTGTCGGTTAAGCGTCGAAATTTCCTCGCATGAAAAGATGTTGTTATAATGGGTATTTTATTTTTGCGGAACAACGCTGCCAGTTGATCCGCTGCCGTCCTGTACACATTTTTTGATACTTCATTTTTACTGAATAAACCAACCATTAAAATGGGTTTCCACTTCATTAAAGATTATGAAATTTCTTTAAACATTTCAAAAGAATCAGCGTGTTCTATGCTCACCTGCCAGCCACATTTCTCATACGCATGAATGGCATGTTGATTGGTTTTCCGAACAGATAAACCCATTCGCTGAATATTCCTTTCTACTGTTTCGTTTTCAAATGCTGTCATCAGCATTTCGAAAATGCCTTTGCCGCGAAACTGTGGGTGAACGCCAATGACAACAAGGCCGGCTTTTGTTTCATCGTTAGTATATTTTTTTATTGTGGTTATCACTTTTGTTTTAGGAATTATCTTACGATAAATATTTTTAAAAATAATCGGGTACATTTGCCGGATCTGTTTATTAAAAATCAGCCAGGGTTTTTTAGCAACGCCTGTAACTGCCTCCCGCATGGCATACCGGAGCATACCGCTGGTAGAACCATCGCCGGGATATTGAGAAATAAATCCGCCCACATAGCCTACAATTTTACCCTCATTTTCTACATGCCATAAAAAACGGTTTGCATCAGTCAAAAACCATTGCAACGTTTTTCGTGCATAACCGGTACCCAATTCCCTGCTCAAAGATTCAGTGAAACAAGCCCTGTGCAGGACAGCTATATCATCAAGATTGGAGGGTTGGCTTTTTTGAAAATGTAACATTTAATTTTTTTGAAGCGCGGATTGTTGGTGTTGCCACAGCCAGTAAAATCAGGAATGGCTGTAAAGAAATTTTTAAACCATTGTGAACGACGACGAGGCAGAAAAAAACCAGGAAGTAAAATGCATATTCCCGCTGTACCGGATTTCTTTTCATTATATCAAGCAATAAAAAAATGAAAAATCCCCAATAGGTGATGATTCCTAAAATACCATCTTCCGCAGCCGCCCTGGCAAATTCATTATGAGCACCTGATTGCACATCGTACAAGTTACCTTTTGTGATTTCAGAATTAAAATTACCGGGGCCCACACCTGCGAGCGGATGGCTTATAAACAGGTCCCAGGCAGCATCTACAAGAAGATTCCTCCCGGAGCTTCCCTCTTCATTGTATCTTTCCTCAATCAGGCCATGTGTTTTTGCCGTAACAAAATTATACACAAATAAACCCGCT
Source organism: Chitinophagaceae bacterium (assembly GCA_049289155.1). GTDB lineage: Bacteria > Bacteroidota > Bacteroidia > Chitinophagales > Chitinophagaceae > JAFDXJ01. The sequence goes on along the minus strand of JBAQJB010000183.1, from coordinate 3,101 downwards.
GGAATAAGTAAAATAAAAAACAGGTATTTATGCAATTGTTTCCTGTTGAAAAAAGAATATAAAATGATCATGATCCCAAAAAAGTAAATGCCGCCTCTGGAAAAAGAAAGTAACATGATAATCGTAGCCATACAAATACAAACGATATTTACCAGCAAATTTTTCTTTTCATTACCATTCATAATGGTGAAGAAAAAAACAGTCACCACAAAACCCATATACCCACTTAATTGCACAGGCGCTAATCCATTCACACTTTCGGATTGGGAATGAGTTGAAAAATATACATCTCCTTTTAAATACCGCACGATCACCATTCCGCAGAGGTACACACCAGCCAGTTTAATGGTGTTAAATATCCTGTTAGCCATCACCGGCGTGATGACTTTTGAAGCGCCCCATAATGCCATCACGGCTACTGCTGTAGAATTGATGAGTAAACCCCTCGCATAGTCCGGATTATCTGTGCGAAAACTATTGATGTACTCTATAAAAATAAAAAATAAAATAAAAATTACATAAGGGCTGTGCAATTTCAATTTCACACCATTATTTAAGATCATTACGCCAAAGATGGCAATATAGATATACGGCATAAAAAGATACGGTACGAATGAAACATACGCACGCATAAACATCTCCGAATAAATGAGGAAAGGAAGTATTTTGAAAATCCGGATCACATCGTTTTGTGTTGCAAGGTAAATGCAGACTAAGCCAAGAACGAGATATATAATTCCAAACAGTTGTGGCAGAGACCTGTAGCCAACAATCATTCCAATCAGAAACGCGAGTCCATACAAGTAAACAGAATTGATTTGATTTGTTAGCTTACCTTTCATAAAAATTTTGAACTGTTTCAACAATGCGGGCTGACCATTTTTCCAAAGTAAGGCCTTTTGAAAAATTACGGCCGGCAATAATTTTTTCTGCCAGCAAAGATTTTTGTTGAATTGTTTCCATTAAAAATTGCGCAAAGATTACCGGGTCATTCGCTTCAAATGCAAAGCCACATTTGCCATTATCCAAAATAACATTCGTCATTTGCGTTTTATGCAAGAATGGAATAACCCCATGGAAATAGCCTTCTACAGGCACTTTGCCATAGCCTTCAATGAGCGATGCCTGTATTAAAAAATCGGATTTACGATACAGCATTCGCAAATCATTCGCTTTTAATTTACCCATTAAAAATATTTTACCTGTCAATGAATTACCCGCAATGAATGCCGCATATTGTTGTTTCAAAGGGCCATCCCCAACGAGGTAACATTTAAAATCAATATCTTTTTCATGCAATATTTTAAGCGCCTCCAAAATAAATTGCTGATTTTTTTGTGCATTAAACGCGCCTACTGATATAAAAACAGGTATATCTTTTTTTCCTTCATGAAGGCCATTAATTTTTAATGCAACATTTTCACTTTCTTCTTCCCAGGTTTCCTGAAAATAGGAAGGGCTAAAAGTTTTATATAAATGATATTTTGGTTCATCTTTTTCCAGGTAAGCAAAAACAGGCCCCTTAAAAAAATGTTTCAGCAAATATTTTTGAAAGCGATAAGTAGATGGTTCACCCGGGTAATTTTTCCAGGTTCCTGCATATGAAGCGAATAAAATTTTCTTAGTAAAATTGAAATAAAAAAACCCGGGAATATTTAAGTTATCAGGAAAGCGCAGGTAAAAACAATCAGCCTGTCTTTTTATTTTTTTAAACACTTTAAGCCATGCCGGAATGGTTTTCAAAATGGTTAACTTATCTGAAACCTTGTTCCCGCCTACATTTGGGGTTGCATAAAACTCTATAGCGCCTGTGTATTCAGTGTAAATTTTATTGTCAGAAAATTCTACAAAGGGGCAACAAATAATTGTGTGTGAAAAATGTTTGGCAAGCACTTCCATTTGCCTGAGAAATATGTGGTTCTCCGTTGCGGCTATGCCATTTGGTGATATAAAATGCACACAGTCGGAAATAATCGCCAGCTTTTTAAATGCCTTCATCATTGTTTGAGTAATTCCGCGCCTCTATCATTCGCCAACATTTGCTTTGCAATTTTTTTGGCTCTTGCATACTGAATGAAGAGTAAAGGTGATTTTATTAACGTTAAAAAAACACTCAATAACAACATACTGCTTTTGCCTTTTTGTTTATAGGAAATATTGGATAACATGAATCCAATTAACACGGCATTCCTGTATAAAGTCAATGGCAAATATTTTTTAAAGAGGTATAATACACTGGGAATGGGTTTTGGCGCAAACCATTTCGTAGGCCGGAAGCCATCCCAACTGCCCATTTCACGCAGTCCGCCACTGCTTACTTTCAAATGAATTCTTGATGCCTTATAATTACTAATACTTTTTACTCCGGCTAAATAAGTTCGATACGCAAATTCCCCATCACCCATTCGCATACCATTAAATTGTTCATCAAATAAACCAACCTGTTTGAATACCTCTCTTTTCACCATTGCATTGCCGGAATCAAACTGGTCTGCCCAGCGAAAATATGCATAACTTTTAGAAATTTTTTGTCCCGTAACGGCCAATGATACACCAGCTGAAATATCGGATTTAAAAAAATCCAGGCATTTCAAATGCTCTGAAACCCAGTCCGGGCTTACTCTTGAGTCATCATCAAAAAATAGCAGGTATTCCGCATCTGTTGATTTCACTGCGTTGTTCCTGGCCGTCCATAATTTTTTTTCAACCTGTCTCGTGACATGCAAATCCAAAGAAAACTGCTTATAAAATTCTGCTTGAAAATCATCTGACTGGTCCACTACAATCACTTCAATATGCTTATAGGTTTGTTGCTCCAGGTCATGCAACACATCTTGTAAATATTCATACCTGTTCAGTGTGGGAATGATCACCGCGACTTTTAGATTAGTAGTAATTAATCCCGATTCAAAATTTTCATATGAAGAATATGTTTTTGGCGTGTTAAAAACATCTATGCGTTTTATATGCCGGGTGCTATAAAAATGCTTAATTTCTTTAAAAGGATTTTTAAATGTAAACAACCTGCTGAACAATGCGAATAGCGTCCAGGGTGTACCCCAATATTTTCGTATAAAAATATATTCATCCTGCAAGGATGG
>JBAQJB010000182.1:0-2168 GCA_049289155.1 Chitinophagaceae bacterium | reverse complement strand
GCATACCCTTTTTGCATGATTTCAATTTACATTTATTTCTTTCCTCTTTCCAGTTAATCCATTATTCTTCCCAGGAAATCTTTAGTGCTAACCAGGGCAATGGCCCTCCGCTTCTGCATTCGGTTCCCGGTTATATTTTCAATTGCGTTTTTAGAGTTTGATTTAACCTTCCTTCTTTCGGACAAGGCCTACTTTATAAGCCATACTAAGTCCGCAACTATCATCGAATTTACTATTATTCCTTTGTATGTCTTCTGCATAATGTATGTAGTTGAAAGCAAAATTTCTAAAAAGGAAACGAATTAAAACATCAACAATGGTTCATAAATTAATTGAACTCTCCTTACGAAACAGGTATATCGTTTTGGCCCTGGCAATAGTCCTATTTATCTGGGGAATATTTGCTGTGCAAAAAAACCCAATTGATGCGATACCTGATCTTTCGGAAAACCAGGTTATCGTGTTTACGGAATGGACAGGACAGAGCCCGCAGATCATGGAAGACCAGGTTACTTTCCCATTGGTATCCAACCTGCAGGGTATTCCAAAAGTGAAAAACATAAGAGGCACTTCCATGTTTGGGATGAGTTTTGTCTATGTTATTTTTGATGATGATGTGGATGTGTATTGGGCGCGCACGCGTGTTTTAGAAAGATTAAATTATGCACAGCGTTTGCTTCCGCAAGGTGTTACTCCTGCACTCGGGCCCGATGGAACCGGTGTGGGCCATATTCTCTGGTATACTTTAGATGCAAAGAAATTAGATCTCGGCGAACAAAGAGCTTTGCAGGATTGGTATATAAAATTCGCATTACAAACAGTTCCCGGCGTAGCCGAAATAGCGTCTTTCGGTGGCTTTGAAAAGCAATATCAAATTGTAGTGGATCCACTGAAATTGCAGTACTATAATATTTCTCTGATGGATGTGATGAATAAAGTAAAAGCCAACAACAATGATGTGGGTGGAAGAAAATTTGAAATGAGTGACATGTCTTATATCATTCGCGGATTGGGTTATGTAAAGAATAAAGAAGACCTCGAAAACATAGGCATCGCTAATAATAATGGCATACCGGTAAGGATAAAAGATATTGGTTCGGTGCAGATGGGTGGCGATGAAAGACTCGGCATTTTTGATGAAAATGGAGAGGGCGAAGTAGTTGGTGGCATTGTAGTAATGCGTTATGGAGAGAACGCAGATAAAGTAATCAATGCTGTAAAAGCAAAAATGAAGGATGTTGAAAAGGGCTTGCCTGAAGGTGTGCATTTTAAATTTGCATACGACCGCAGTACGTTGATAGAAGCAGCAGTAGAAAACATCAAAGGTAAATTGATCGAGGAGATGATTGCGGTATCATTGGTTGTCATATTATTCCTTTTTCACTGGCGCAGTGCCTTGAATATTATCATTCAAATTCCTGTCACCATTGCTATCAGTTTTATTTTGTTAAATGCCTTCGGCCTTTCATCCAACATTATGTCGCTAACAGGAATTGCATTGGCCATTGGAGTCATTGTGGACAATGGAATCATCATGTCGGAAAACGCTTATCATAATTTATCTGAATGGCAAAATGATCCTGCCAATAAACCAAAATAAAAAATACTCATGAAAAATATTTTCAAAAAAATATCACCCAAAAAGAAGTATTTAAAAATACCGGAAGATGTGAGACGGCGCATTATAGAAAATTCCTGCAAGCAGGTTTCCCGGGGTGTATTTTTTTCAACGATTATTATTGTAGCATCATTTCTTCCAATATTCTTACTGACCGGTCAGGAAGGAAAACTATTCGGGCCATTAGCCTATACCAAAACTTTCATAGTAGCAGTAGATGCAATACTTGTATTAACCCTCACGCCTGTGTTGATCTCATTCTTTTTAAAAGGAAGATTTACTCCGGAATCAGCCAACCCGCTCAATAGAGGATTGCGGAAAATATATGAACCCATTATCCGGCTTTGTATTAAATGGCGCAAGACCACACTTGCTATCAACATCATTGCATTAATAATAAGCATCCCGCTCTTAATGAGTTTGGGCCGCGAATTCATGCCACCATTGGACGAGGGTTCTATTTTATTTATGCCAGTTACCATGCCGGATGTTTCTAATGCTGAAGTAAAAAGAATATTACAGGTGCAGGATAAAATTATCGCTTCAGTAC
>JBAQJB010000181.1:0-28466 GCA_049289155.1 Chitinophagaceae bacterium | reverse complement strand
CAGCATCAGAATTTTCGTAAAAAATATTTCCTGGAATGCACTGCTTTGCAGGAAAAGTACCCGTTTCTTAATTTTAGAGAAGAAGTCATCTATTTTAAGTAAGGCTATCTTTATAGAACTTCTTTAACAATCTACCGGTTAGCTTCATCGTATATTGATGACAAAATCTATTGTATGAAATTAATATTGATGTTTTTTGTTTCGGCATTTTTAGCCACGAGCCTGATTTCATGCGCGCAAAATAATTCAAAAAATAAAACTGTTCCGGTACCGAAAACGATGGCAAAAGAAGATTTGTCCAAGTATAGCCAGGCTACATTTGCTGCGGGTTGTTTCTGGTGCGAAGAAGCTGTCTTCGAAAGCGTGAAAGGCGTACAGGAAGCGGTTTCCGGTTATGCCGGCGGTACAGAACCAAATCCAACATATGAAGAAGTTGGTAGCGGGTCAACAGGCCATGCTGAAACAGTGAATGTATATTATGATGCTACAAAAGTTTCTTATGAAAATTTACTCAAAGCTTACTTTGCATCAGAAGATCCAACGCAGGTAAATGGGCAGGGCCCTGACCAGGGAACTCAATATCGATCAATAATTTTTTATAGAAATCCCTCAGAAAAAAAACAGGCGGAAGATTATATTGCTATGCTAAATGCGTCCGGGAAATATAATAAACCCATTGCTGTGCAAGTTGTACCGTTTGTGAAATTCTGGGAAGCAGAAGGATATCACCAGGATTATGTTGCACACAACCCAAATGATCCTTATGTGATGCATGAATCAATTCCAAGGATTAAAAGATTCCAGGCGCAGGTGCCGGAATTAATTAAACCAGATCATAAATTTTAGATATCATATAATTCTGAAGAGCGCATTTTTATTTTTCAAAAAAAGCGATACTGCTTCCCACCCAGGATTTATCTGCATTGTAGCGGACGCCGATCATTTTACCTTTACTTAGGCGCGCTAAATTATGCGTTGCAACAGGCCGGGCTTCACCGTCTTTCCAAAAATAGAAAATCCGAATTTCCGCTTTTGCAGGTATATCCGGCGTTTCAATGATATCGGCATATTGCACTTTTTGTTGCAGTATCCAACTATGCGGATCAGTTATTTTTTCAATATCTTCTTTCGTTACATCAATGACAACACCTTGTCCTGCAAAAGAAAATAATGGTTTTAAAACATAATTTTCCAGGTCTTTTGGCAATGTTTTAATATCACTTAAAAATTTTGTTTTTGGTACAAATGGATGATTGATATATGGCAGTGTAAATTTACTGATGCGGTAAAACCAGTTGGGATGCGGCACCCATTGAACATCCAATTCTTCAAATAAGATTTTTCCTTTTTCACGAATCTCCGCAGACTGCTGGTCCAGATCGTCAAAAATGATGCGGTTATAAATTCTGTGTACCGGGATTTTCTCACCATCTTTTATATAAAATAATTTCCTGCCTTCTTTCACTAATTCGGTCAGGCAAACAATTGGAATGCCGAGTAAATTTTGCGTAGCATAAAAATCAATTCTTGTTTTTTGCTGATGCGGCAAAATTTCCAGCAAGATTGAATTTTCCGGTTTGCCATCAGCAATAATAATGTCTTTTAATAATGCAATATATTTTTCCCTGTCAAAACCATTCAGGAAGGAATCGTAATTTTCAGGTATATTAAAATTTTCACGGGTACTTACTGTATCGTACGCTTCATAACAAAACAAAGTGGGGAAGCCCTGCATTTCTATCAATTGAGGTTCCAGTTCCCCTTTCTTATTTTTACAAATCCCAAAATCCAATGCTATAAAATGAGCATGGTCATTTTCTCCAGGCACTTTAATGGAAGAAGGAATTGCGTGATTGGTTAAATGTTTAAAATTAAATTGCGTGATTACATCCACGATATATTCGCAGGCAGAAAGAACTTTCTCTTTGAATGCGCGGTCAATGAATATGGGCGTTTCAGCCACCCGGAAATCAAGCGCGCCAGGTTTAATAGCCTGGAGGTCCGCGACATGTTGTTTATATTTTTCTTCTGTGAAATTTTCATTAAACCATTTTCTCATTGACGGAACCATAGTGTTTTTATTTTTTTAAAGATAAGAAAAAACTGCTGTTTTGAATACTTATTTCTGAAGAGAATTGAATTCTTTTGAATGATAAAATCGTATTTTTTATTTAAAAAAATGTTCGATCCTTTTCTTTGTTTCTTCAAAATTATTATGTGTATATGACCTGATTCCAATTTTCGCTGCGGCTGCGGCAAGCATGGGCCGGTCGTCCATATAAAAACAATCTTCGGGGTTTGCTTGTGCTACACCCAATGCAAGCTGGAAAATACCCGGATCCGGTTTTCGCATGCCCACTTCACCCGAAGAAATGAATGCATCAAAACAATCATGCAGACCAAATTTTTTAATGCGGTAGTCATTTAATTCTTTTCCTTCATTATTGATGGCAATGATTGCCACCCCCGGGTTTGCTTTCCTCCAGGAGATAAGCCAGTCAAGTAATTCAGGCAGTTTAATACTTTCATTGAACATGAATTTTATAAATGTTTCTTTAGTGAAACTGCGGGGTTTATTGAAAACAACCGTTTCGAGATACTCATCCAAAGTTATTCTCCCGATCTCGTAGACATTGAATATAAAGTTGTGTAAAATATCCATGGCTGAATAATCCAAATCAAAAAGTGCTGCTGCTTTTTTCCTGGATTCATGTCCCCAGGCATTATTCAGCAATACACCGCCAATATCCGAGAAGAGGATCTTGATTTTTTGCATACAGTAAAATTTATTTTTCTAATTCGGCAATTTTTTTAAGGCGTCTTTTATGCCGCGCAAGGCCACTGAAAACAGCTACTAAAAAAGCCATAGCATATTCCTGGGCAGCGCTGGAAGCGGTGACGCGGCCACCGAGACAGAGCAAATTCATATTATCATCTTCTACACCCTGGTGCGCAGAAAAATAATCATTGATGAGGGCCGCACGGATACCTTTGATTTTATTGGCAGCAATTGCAGCGCCAACGCCACTGCCACAAATAGCGATTCCTTTTTCTATTTTCTTTTCAGCAACTGCCCTGGCAAGTGGCACTACAAAATCGGGATAATCATCCGCTGGATTTAAGGCGAAAGCACCGAAATCAGTGATGTCATAACCTTCCCCGCTTAAATAATTTTTTAAATATTCTTTTAATTCAAACCCGCCATGATCGGCTGCAATTCCTATTTTCATATCATTTAATATCAGTGAAAAAATAAAAATGTCTCTGCATTCTTTTAAAAAACTTATTTGGAAAGGTATTATATATTTTGTTGGGATTTATGTAAAAATGGAATTTCATAGCAGCGGGAATGAGGTTTTACTGAATACCCGTGAATTACCTGTTTACATATTAGATTTGTAAAAAATTACCGGATGCCCATTAAGAAATTATCTTCTGATGATCTGCCTTATCAATGGCTTGATGTCATCATGCCCACGGAAGCGGATTTGAAAAAACTGAGTAAGGATTTTAATTTGCACCGGTATACATTACGAGATTGCCTGGAGCCGGATCATTTACCCAAGTATGAGGACCTGGGCGATACACGTTTTATTATTACCCGCGTATTGCTCGATCAGCATGCAGATGAATTAAAAACCATACAGGAAACAAGTACCAAAGTTGCTATTTTTTATAATGAACATTTTATTCTAACAGTACATCGTTTGCCGCATCCTTTTTTAGCTGAAATTAAAACCAAATATATAGAGAACGGGAAATGCCGGACCACCAATGAACTTGTCACGAAAATTATCTGGAATGTATTGCATACCTATGACCAGCCGGCAATCAATTTATCAGATGATGTAGATGAATATGAAACTAAAATATTCCTCAAAACCCTTACTCCATCAATGCTTGAGGAGTTGTATATCATTAAAAGGAAAGCATCTATCTGTAATAAATTACTTATGCTTACGGGTGAAGTGATCAATACGATTCGTACGGATGAAAATGATTTGGTGGCTTTGCAGGATGTGAAAGACCTGCACCGTAAACTGATCACGATGTATACACAGGCGCATGAAGATGTTACCAACCTTTTGAATATTTATTTATCGCTTTCTTCTCAAAAAACAAATGAAGTGGTGAAGCTCCTGACCATTTTTTCTGTGTTCTTCATGCCGCTGACTTTTATTGTCGGCGTATATGGAATGAATTTCAGTTTTATGCCGGAATTGGATAAACGCTGGGGATACCCCGCGGTTTTAATTTTTATGGGCATCATAATAATTATAATTTTCTGGTGGTTCAAAAGAAAAAAATGGCTTTGAATAATTAATGATTTATTAAGAAGAGAAATCCTTTTCTCAAAATATACCCAACAGCACGGAATTAAAAAAGTATTTGAACAATATAATTTTGGATTGAAAAATTGTATCAACCAAAATTGAATTCCATGCCATTTCTTGAAACCCTTTATGGGAGCCAGTTTGAAGAGATTAAAAATATGGGTAAGGATGGTGCAAAAGGAAGGCTGAATGGTAACCTTTTTTTATCTGTCATGATAATGATGCTGATGGTTATACTTTTCCTGGCAGGTGATCTCTTTAGCAACAACTTTGGTAATGCGATGTCGGGTTTTTATGCCAGGAATTTTGATTGGGTTAGCGGAAAAACGTTAGGTAAATTAATCGCAATACCTTTACTGGCAATCACTTACTTTATTGTAAGTAAAACGGTTGGAAATGAAGTAAGATTTAACAGGTATAGTGAAAATTATATGCAGTACCCCGAGGATGTGAGAGAACAATCCAATAAAAAATTATTGGTTCCTTTTTTTGTATTACTTTCTTGCATAATAGTCCTGGCATTTTTAATATAAAAAAACTATTTCGAAAAAAGATTTTTCCAAAATAGTTTTCTTATTTATCAATGAGCGCTAATATTTTGCCGGCTGATTTGGTGCTGGAATAGATTGCTTAATAAAATCACGCAATTCTTCATTGGCGACTACAAGATCTGGTTTGCGCAGGTACATCATGTGGCCGCTGCGGAAGCCATGCCAGCTAATGCGGCTCTTTAATTTTCCACCGGGATCCATTTGCCACAAACTATATTTTGCATTAAAAAAATCACAGGCACCATCATAATAACCGGATTGAACCATCAAATGCAGGTAAGGATTTTCCGCCATAGCCTGTCTTAAATTTTCACCGGTATGATCATTTTTGTCATCCCACGGATATACATTTCCAAACATATTATATTTCAAATCTGTTTTGTATTTTAATTCATCGCGCATATAAATATGTATCGCCGGTGTGAAAGAATGCAGCCAGGAACTCAACTCTGCATTATAATCCGGGCCATCTCCGGCATCTTCCCGATCCATGCCAAGATACCGGGAATCAAGACGTCCAATGGTATACCCTTTATCACGCAATAATTCTTTCCAATAAAAATTGACAGGAATATCCAGGTTATGTTGCAAAATTACATTTTCATTTAAACCACTAAACCGGGACATTTTCGCCGCGATCATTTTTTTATCGGCATCACTTAATGTATTTCCTTTTGCCAATGCCGGTATCAATTGGTTGATCGTAAAATCTTCCACTTCGGGCAGCATATCTGTAAGGTCTTTTGACTGAAGGTCTGCCGGCAACATCTTGTGATACCAGGCAGTGGCAGCATAGTAGGGTAAATATAAAGCCTGGCCTACAGGGCCACTTCTTTCAATACCAAGGTCAGTGGGCGATACCAGAACAACTCCATTTAAATACATCCATTGTGATTCCTGTAATTCAAGTGCCAGCCCTGAAACCCGCGTGGTGCCATAACTTTCACCGATCAAAAATTTTGGTGAAGCCCATCTATCATTACGGGTTACAAAAGTATTGATCCATTCCGCGAGGTAACGGATGTCTGCATTCACACCAAAGAATTTTGAATCCGCAACAGTATTACCACCAATTTTTCTTGAATAGCCAGTATTCACCGGATCTATATAAACGATGTCTGCAACATCAAGCAAAGAATTATTATTGTCATGCAAACCATAAGGTTGTACAGGATAACCCTCATCATCCACATTTAAGATGCGCGGTCCTGTATAACCAATTTCCATCCATACAGATGGCGTACCTGGGCCGCCATTAAATGAAATTACCAAAGGCCTGCGTGTTTTATCCTGGACATCTGTTCTTTGATAAAAGGTATAAAAAACAGACGCAATGGGTTTTCCATTATCGTCCCAAACCGGCTGTGTGCCTGTTGTTGCGGTATATGGCACTGATTGCCCTTTAATAGTGATCGTGTTTTTTATAGTAACCGTACTATCGGGGAATACCATGGGATTCGGCGCATTGTCATCCGCATCATGTGAAGGTTTTTGGGCAAAACTATTGGCGGCCAAAAATGGGATGGTGATTGAAAGCAGCAGTAATTTTTTCATGCGAAATTTAGTATAAGAGTATGATAAAATATTTTTAAAGAAAAAAAATAAGTGCCAAAGCAATAACCGCCTTTGAATCAACAAAGGCGGTTAAGTTTTTCAAGGAATTATTTTTCAGCAGCTTTTTGCATTGGATTCAATCCCTGTGATTGTCCGCGTGCAGCCTGCTTCATTTTATACATATTAAAATTCGTTGGCGCATCAATTTTTGGCCATGAATTATTCGAAACATTAATATCAGCAGTTTCCTGTAACGGATCCAATAAAACAGAAGCGACTTCTTTATCTTTTAAAAATACTTTGCTAAAAGCTTTTTCATTTTTACGCCAGATCTGTGCCGGAATTTTATCTGTTTCTACGGTACCATCTTTGAATGTCCATTGGATAATTACGGGCATAACCAAACCACCTTTATTGCCAAATGAAACTTCATATAAATATTTGTTTGCAAACTTTTTAATGGTGGAATCTGCCGGCATTTCAAATGCAACAGGAGTGCCTTTAATAACAAAAGCCGTATCGTATTCTTCCATACCGCGATCATAACGCCAGTAAAAATCGCGGATTGTTGTATCCACATCTGTTAAGAAATGAATGTTTGGATCCATGCGGTTCCTGATCTTGGAAATATCTTCAAAGGAATTAAGAGCAGGCTTATCCAGTTTTCTATCAGTATTCCGGTTATTCATTTGTGTGGGTAATGCATTTGCAGCAGCATCAAATTTGTATGCCTTGATGCTATCAATTGAAATATCACATGCATCAATACTGTAAAACCAGCCTCTCCAAAACCAGTCGAGGTCTTCACCACTGGCATCTTCCATTGTCCTGAATAAATCTGCGGGTGTCGGATGCTTGAAAGCCCACCTGTTGGCGTATGTTTTGAATGCAAAATCAAAAAGGTCTCGGCCCATAATTGTTTCGCGTAAGATATTCAAACCGGTGGAAGGTTTTGAATAAGCATTAGGGCCAAACTGCACAATATTTTCACTATTCGTCATGATAGGCTCGAGCTGGTCTTTTGGCAGTTTCATATAATCTGTAATCGTAAATGCAGGCCCGCGGCGGGATGGAAATTTATTATCATACAATTCTTCTGTCAGGTATTCTACAAACGTATTCAGCCCTTCATCCATCCATGTCCACTGGCGTTCATCACTGTTCACGATCATTGGGAAAAAGTTATGTCCCACTTCATGGATGATCACACCGATCATACCATTTTTGGTGGCTTCACTATAAGTACCATCTTTTTCTGTGCGGCCATAATTAAAGCATATCATCGGGTATTCCATTCCATTGGCAGCTTCTATACTTTGTGCAACAGGATAAGGATAAGGAAATGTAAAATGAGAATAAGAACGAATTGTATGTGCTACCAATTTAGTTGAATATTTACTGTATAAACCATATGCTTCTTTTCCATAAAAACTCATGCACATTACTTTTTTGCCATCAATATTTACAGGCATTGCATCCCAGATAAATTTGCGGGAAGAAGTCCAGGCAAAATCGCGCACCATATCTGCTTTGAATATCCATGTTTTAGTTGCATTCGTTTTTTGCGTTTCGGCTTTTTTAGCTTCATCCAAAGTTACAATTTGCAAAGGCTCTTTTGTTTCATTGAGATTGGAAGCTTTTTGCCAGCGTGCCAGGTGAGCCGCATCCAATGTTTGTGCATAGTTCTGGCATTCGCCGGTGCTACCTACAACATGATCTGCAGGTACGGTCATTGTTACTTTGAAATTTCCAAAAGTCAATGCAAATTCTCCGCGCCCCGTAAACTGGTGGTTTTGCCAACCCTGGAAATCACTGTACACGCATAAGCGCGGGTACCATTGAGTCATAGTAAACAGGTAATTGCCATCTTCGGGGAAATATTCATATCCGCCACGCCCGCCATATTTCATGCGATCGCTGATATTATAATACCAGTCTACCTTGAATATATATTTCTGGCCTGGCTTTAAAACAGTTGGCAGATCCACGCGCATCATGGTTTTATTAATGGTATAAGAAAGCGCTTTACCACTTGCATCTGTGATCTTTTGAATTTTATCACCATAGCCATTATCTGTCTTCAATTTTTCCAGGTTTTCAAGCATGGTTTCATTTACATAATTACCACGCATAGATGAACCATCCTGGTAGTTGGCATTATTTATAGTGCTCAACTGGTTTTCATCCAATTGCAACCATAAATAGGTGAGTTCATCCGGTGAATTATTGTAGTAAGTAATTGTTTCACTTCCCGTCAGGCGGAGTTTATTTTCATCCAGCGTACAGGTGATATCATAATCAGCCCGTTGCTGCCAATAGGAAGGGCCGGGCGCTCCACTTGCAGTGCGGTATACATTGGGTGTTGGTAAAATAGTTCCCAACTGTTCAAACTTATTCCCGTGATTGGATTGCGGGTTGTTTTGAATGTCCTGTGAAAAACTAAGTGAAGCCCAGGTCAGTAACAGGGCGCTGAACATGAATCGTTTTTTCATCTTTTTTATTTAATAGTAATGGAAATCTTTGAACGGCCATTTCAATGGAAAGTGCAGCAATGCCGCCACTTACAAATAAAATGTATTCCCGCCTTTTCAAACGGAATATGTTTAAGAAAATAAATGTGCAGGTTAAAATGCAGGCAACAATGATCAGTTGCCCGGCTTCTATACCGAGGTTAAATGATAATAATTGCCACACGATATTTTGATCTGTACCCAGCATGTTTTTTAAAAGTGTACTGAAGCCTAAGCCATGTATCAACCCGAAAAAAAGCGCGAAGAAATAAATGACCGGGTATTTTATTTTGAAACTAAAATCTTTTACAAAGCAATTGCTCGCTGCTGTAATCAGAATTGTAAGCGCTATAAAAAATTCTGTGAGGGCTGTGGGAAAACTAATGACTTGTAACGTACTCAGGATAAGGGTTACAGAATGGCCGATGGTGAAGGCAGTGACCAGCACCAGGATTTTTTTCCAGTCATGAAATGTATAACGTATACAAAGCACAGTAATAAAAAGAATATGATCAATTCCTGTGAGGTCCGTAATATGAGAGACACCCATGGGGAAGTATATGCTGAAATTATTCAATAATAAAGAATGAGTTAAGAATTGTTAAACCGCTCAAAGAGGTTAAAAATAAGTTGCAACTTTGTAATTATGAAAACTTTTTGTTAAATGGTAAATAATTTGTTTCAATGGCTTTTGATATCTGCATTTTCTTTGATGCATCCTTTTTTTGTTTCAATGACGGATATAAAATATAATGAGAAGGATAAAGATCTGGAAATCAGTGTTCGCATTTTTACAGATGATTTCGAAAATGTACTGAGAAAATATACGTCCACAAAAGTGGATATTTTACATCCCGTAGACCAGGAACAAATGAACCAGGAAGTATTCAATTATTTAAAAGGTAAACTACGTATCCAGGTAAATGATACGCCGGTCCAGTTTCGGTTTATTGGCTATGAAGAAAAAAGTGAAAGTATCTGGACTTACCTCGAAGTAGATAATGTGCCCTTACCGAATAAGATAAAAATTGTAAATACGATCCTGCAGGACCTGACACCCGACCAAATAAATTTAATGCAGGTAAAAGTGATGGACAAATCGCAAAATACAAAATTGAGTTACCCCGATGCTGTGTGGGAATTTAATTTTTAAACTTCTGTATTTTCTTCATCTTCCGTTTCTTCATGGAAGGTAACAAGCAGTTTGTCGATCCGGTGGTTATCCATGTCTATAATCTCAAAATCAAATCCATTCCATTGCATTTTTTCACCCACTACGGGAATCCTTTTCATGTGGTGTAATAAAAATCCGGCAAGCGTATCAAAATCCTGGTCTACATCATCCATCCAGTCCACCTTATCAAAATAACTCAGGAAATTATAAAATGGAATTTGCGCATCGATCAGGTAACTTCCATCAGCCCGGTTTACAATTTCATAATTATCTTCATCCTGTTCCGGTATATCGCCTACAATTGCATCAAGAATATCATTCAATGTAATGATGCCCTGCATACTTCCATATTCATCTACAATAATTGCAGAGTGGCGTTTTGTTTGTTTAAATTTTTCCAGCAACTGGTAAGCAGTATTATTTTCAGGAACATAAATTGCCGATACCATTATTTCTTTCAGGGTCTTTTCCGGAGATTCCCAAAAGATTTCTTTCAACGAAACCATCCCAACTATTTTATCGACATTCCCTTCGCACACGGGGTAAACAGAATGTGCCAGGTCTTCATCAAGTTGTTTGATTTCAGCCACTGTAGTATGTACATCCAGCCAAATCGTATCACTTCTATGTGTCATCAATGAAGTGATATTCCGGTCGCCAAGATGAAATACCCTTTCAATGATTTCCTGTTCCGCTTCTTCAATCGCGCCCTGCTCTGTGCCTTCACTGATCAAAGCTTTGATCTCTTCTTCAGTAACCTGGTTATTCTTATTTTTTATGTGTAAAATTTTTACAATAAAATTACTTGAATGGCTGAGCAACCAAATAAATGGATATGTAAAATAGGAAAGGATCCGCATTGGTGCAGCCACGGCTTTTGCAATACCTTCCGGGTTGCTGAGGCCAATACGTTTTGGAACAAGTTCACCAATGACAAGGGAAAAATAAGCGATCACTAAAACAACAATAAAAGTAGCAATGCCACTGCTGTAGGGAGCGATTGCAGGGAAAGTACTGATATAGGTAGCTACAGATTCTTTAATATTTGCGCCGGAAAAAATACCCGTTAATATGCCGATTAATGTAATGCCAATTTGCGTGGTAGACATAAAAAGCTGTGGCTTATTGCTGAGGAGTAGTGCTTCTTTTGCGCGGTGGTCACCTTTGTTTGCCTGCGCTTCCAGCCGGGCTTTTCTTGCAGAAACCAATGCGATTTCTGCCATTGCAAATAAGCCATTTAAAACGATCAGGCAAAAAATAATCAGGATCTCTATCATATATGTTCCGGCAAAGTTAATGAATATGCGGGATGTGTTCAAAGAAGCTATCCGTCATCGGAAAAAGTATGTATCAGGTTTTAGCTGCTGAAACTAATGGTGGCATGCCAATCCTTCGTAGGAATAGTGAAGCTGTTAAATAGCCAATTATGCTGCCTATGATGGCGCCACCAATAATATCTATTGGGTAATGTACGCCCACATATACCTGCCCATAACTAATCGTTGCCGCCCAGGCAAAAAAGAGAAGTGCCCATTTGCCAAAATATTTGTGCAAGGTCATGTATAAAAAAACCGCAACACCAAAATGATTGGTCGCATGGGAAGATGGGAAACTCCCGCTGACCGGGCAACGGTTGATCAATAAATTGACATGCATTTTTAGCAATTCATCATTGCAGGGCCTTGGCCTGTTGACCCAGTTTTTTAAAAGATTGCTGCTTACCTGGTCTGTTATTGAAACAGTAATGATCAATCCAAGCACCCAGGGCCATGCTTTCCAGCCAAAGTTTAAAAATATAAAGAGAAGCAGGAAAAGGTATAAGGGCATCCAGGTAGTTGCATCGCGCCACCAGGGAAATACACCATCTAAAAATGAATTTGTCCAGCTATTATTGATTTTTAAAAATAAATCCCGGTCCAGGTCAAGAATATTGGAAAGGAAAACGGGTACAGATCCCAGGGAAGATTGGTTTAATAATATCATAACTTATAATTACCTGCTCACAGCCCAGTGTATTAAATCCTTATTTTTGTGCGCAATGAGAAAATTAAAAATACCAAGATACATTCAATGGATCGGATTAACTGCAATATTTTTTTTACTCATTATGTTATTATTGCGCCTGTCGATGATCTTATTTTTTAAATCACCGGCAGGCATGGACGTTCCTTACAAGGATGTTTTTATATTAGGCCTGCGCTACGACCTCCGCGATGCGTGCATCCTCTCCCTGATTTTATTTTTACTGGGCAGTATCAAACCACTTCATCCGTTTGATAAAAAAGCGGGCAGGGCAGTGGCTTTCTCCATTTTAGTGATCGCTATTATTTTCTTTACAATTTTTTATGTTTTTGATTTTGCAAACTATGCCTATTTATCTCAGCGGCTTAGCGCTTCTATACTAACCTATTTGCATGATGCAAAAATTTCAATGGGTATGGTCTGGCAAACTTACCCGGTATTTTGGATCATCCTGGGTATTTTGATATTCATTGCTTTTCTGGTCGCGATTGTCCGCCTTATTTATAATTTCATGTTGTCCCGAAAGCCACACACCACGCGGGCTTCAAGGATTGTTTGGGGAATTATATTCTTCCTGGTTTTAGGCCTGGGCATTTTTGGCAGGGCAGGACAGTTTCCCCTTCGCTGGAGTGATGCATTTGTTTTTAATAATGACTATGCGTCCAATATGTCATTAAATCCATTTCAATCTTTTTTCAGTTCACTTGATTTTAAAGTTGTGAATGATGACCCTGTTGCTACCAGGAAATATTACCCGCTGATGAGCAGTTATTTGGGTGTAACGCATCCAAATTCATCCACATTAAATTTTGACAGGATAATTTCACCGGTTGATTCTAGTAAAGAAGCTCAGCCAAATATTGTGTTGGTGATCTGCGAATCATTCAGTGCTTATAAAAGTTCTATGTATGGAAATCCTTTAAATACCACACCATATTTTAATGAATTATGTAATACCGGAATATTTTTTGACCATTATTTTACACCTTCCTATGGCACAGCGCGCGGCGTGTGGGCTACATTAACAGGTATACCGGATGTGGAGATCACGAATACTTCCAGCAGAAATCCGCAGGCCGTGGATCAGCATACCATTATCAATGCTTTTAAGGGTTATGAAAAATATTATTTTATAGGGGGAAGTGCAAGCTGGGCAAATATCCGCGGGCTTATTACCAATAATATTAAAGATGTTCATTTATACGAACAGGATGATTACCAGGCTAAAAAAATTGATGTCTGGGGCATCAGTGATAAAAATTTATTCCTGGAATCGAATAAAGTATTGGGCACGGTTAAACAACCCTTCTTCGCGGTCATTCAAACGGCGGATAATCACCGGCCATATACAATTCCGAAAGAAGACCTGGCATTATTCCAAAAGAAAAAAATGTCTAATGACAGCCTGAAAAAATATGGCTTTGAAGATGAAGATGAATACAATGCATTTCGCTATACAGATTTTTGTTACAAGCAATTCATGGATGCTGCGCAGAAAAATCCATATTTTAAAAACACCATTTTTGTTTTCACCGGGGATCATGGTATTCGTGGCGATGCGGGAAATATGTTTCCAAAAGCCTGGACTGAACAGGGGCTTACATCAGAGCATACACCATTTTTAATTTATTCTCCTTTCTTACTTCAATCCGCGCGGTATTCTTACCCCGCTTCGCAATTAGACATTTTACCGACGATTGCCGGCTTATGTAAAATTCCATATACCAATACCAGTCTTGGCCGTGATTTATTAGCGCATAAAGATTCCCTGCAAAATGGCTATGCTTTTATTGTTGATCCTGATCTCAAACGGATAGGTGTGTTAAATGAAAAATATTATTACAGTTATGGTATCAATAATTCCAGCCCGGAACAATTTGTAAGTATGACGGATAATCAGAAACCTTTATTGACTGATTCTTTGCGTAAAGTATTTCGGAATATGACGAATGCATTTTATGAAACTTCACGCTATATGATTTTAAATAATAAAAAGTAGAAGGAAAATATATAGGATT
The DNA here is from genome assembly GCA_049289155.1 of Chitinophagaceae bacterium. Classification (GTDB taxonomy): domain Bacteria; phylum Bacteroidota; class Bacteroidia; order Chitinophagales; family Chitinophagaceae; genus JAFDXJ01. Next base: position 14,303 of record JBAQJB010000181.1, on the reverse strand, counting down.
AATTATTTTATACCTCGGTCATTGCTTGAGCTGGCTTACCCTTCATTTACTTTTTTGTTTTGCAGACTGCATAGAAAATAAAAAAACATCGTGCATTTTTTACGCACGATGTTTTTTATGAAATGTGATGAATCGTTATTGTACGATCAGTTTAATTGTCTGAACGCCTTTATCAGTCAGCATTTGAATGGAATACGTGCCCGCAACCAATCCGCTGGTGCTTAGAGGCAGTGTATAATTTCCCTGCTCTAAATTTTTATTCAGCAATACTTTCATTGTATTACCATTTTGATTTAACAACTGGATGGAAACATTTGTTGCCTTAGCGATGGTGTATTTAATAGTTGTCTGGTACATAGCCGGGTTTGGATATACAGATATTTCATTCAATGCATCTGTTGCTGCATCTTCAAAAACATCTTTATCCTGGAAATCAACGGCTGTGAAATTTACACCATTATAATGTGCATGAATCGCGTTAGAGGCAATCCCATTTGCTGTAACCACCAATGAATAATTACCTGCCGGTAATGGCAATGGAATTTTCAGCATCGTTGTATCTGCTTTGCTTCCACGCATTACTCCGGTGCTGTTCCAGTTATATGTCCTGGCATAATACACATTGGATCCGGAAGATATCCGTACAATGGGATAGTTGGTATTCATTTGCCAGTCATCTCCATATGTTGCGCCTTCAGAAATTCCATTGAATAATGTGCCGGTCAATCTAAAAACACCACCAGGCAAACGCTTGATTTTCTTGATTGTTGGTTTGCCGGATGCCAATGGTAAACCATCTGGTGTATAAATATAATATTGATTTGAATTCTGTGTGCTGTATAAAATTTGACCGTTTGGCAAACAGATCATCCCGGTTAAATAGCATGATACATTTAATGTAAGCCCGCCGGCAGGAGCATTTATTCTTGTAAAACTATTTGATGTATAATCATACTCATAAAAAGATGTCGGGGTAGGAAAATGATTGCCTGAAGTTGGAACGGGTGATGTAGCGCACAACACTTTTCCATTGACCATCATAGCGGCGGCTGCATCCGGCGTGCCTTGAGCATTTGGGAAATCTGCAGCTGCAGCCCATGTACCTGGAGCGTTCGTTCCGGAAGGTGTGTAAATTGCATTATGCCCGGTTGACCCGATAAAAAATGCACGGCCATCAGGTAATAATACAGCGCCTCCCTGTTCCAGTCCATAAGGATCGTACACGGAAACAGGAACTGTTGCATCAGCCACCCACATGGCTAAAGAAGGAATATATCTTTCTGAATTTTTTGTATTCCTGTCAATAAACAGGATACTGTTATCAGCTAATTTAACCCAGGCTGATTCATTGTGAATGCCCACACAACTTGGGCCTGCAGAATATATGCTGGTCATGGGGTCCCATAATTTGGTTACCTTCAAATTGCCAGTAACCAATGCCTGCATAACGGTACCGTTTTCCAGTATTTCTGAATTGGCATCACTTACAAAACTCCCTATAGTACCATTCATAGTCCATGCATTTGTGAGCGGATCATAGGTTTCTCCAAATGACCCGCCGGTGCCATATTCACCACCGGCAACATATACGCGGCCATCTTTTAAAACCTGTGAAGAATAGTACAGGCGTGTTTTAAACATGGGCGCAATAGATGTCCAGGTACCATTGATATAACTACCGTGGCTGTCCGGGGTAAGTTTATCATAAATATTACCGATACCATCCGTTCCACCAGAAAAACTTTTGCAAATAACGGAGCCGTCCGAAAGTAGTAAAGCCCCGCCACCATTAGATCCTGGCGACAGGTTTGTGATAGGTGTCCAGGTGCCCTGTGAAAATGTACCCACACTGAATGAGAGCGAAATCAGGATGAGCAGGAAAGCAGAAAAAGCAAATTTCGTTTGCTTCAGACTTGAAAAGCCAGCGAAGCGTACATGTAGTTTCATGTTGTTTTTTTTTTAAGTGAAGATTAAATAGAATGGAAAAATTATGCTAAACTATTACTAATACGCTATATGTGAAATATTTTTTTTTGGTTGGCAGGAAATATCTATTGAACAAAACTTAATCTAATGAAACTGCTTTGTTATAATTTTTTTGCCACTACAATCAGTCGGGGAGAATTACAAGGATCATATGTGTTCAAAAAATAATCACCAAATATTGTCTGCACCTGCATCTTTTGCCAGGAAAGCATTTCTATAAAATCCACGCAGGAGAATTTGCGGACTTTTTCAGTGTATGCATGATGAAAATTATTTTTAGTATCCTGCACATCAATTGTTTTATAAAAATGGGTGTTGTCCTGCCACCTGCTGATTTCAAAATCCACTTCACCGGATTTTTTTGAATCATTCGCTACTAAATGTGCTTCGGCATATTGTACATTTAAATAATCTATGATAAGCACTCCATTTTCTTTCAGGCTTCGCGCTATGGCCTGTAAGGCATCATGATGTTCATTCAATGTATTAAAATAACCAAAACTTGTAAAGAAATTAAAGGCATAATCAAAATGATTTTGCAAAAATGGTTTGCGCATATCATGTGTAAAAAAATGCAGGTTCCGGGTTTCCATTTTTTTTGCTTCCAGGATGGAAGGCTCAGCTATATCTATACCCACTACATTAAAACCCATTTCCGCTAAAACCTTGCTGTACCTGCCTTTTCCACAGGCAACGTCGAGCATCAGGCTTTCGCTTTTTGGCTTCAGCCAACTGATCAGCCTTTGTAAAAATACTTCTGCTTCGGCATCATCACGGCCTGCATACAGCATATCATAATAGGGAGAACCAAACCATGAATCAAACCATTCTTCCCGGTCAATATACTTTTCCATATTCCTGCAAAATTATTTTTTAATTTTTATAAGTTCATAAAATCATCGCATAGATTAAGTTGATTTTTTGAGTTAATTTTGCACTCCTGTAAAAAACACAAAATGGCATTGATCAAAAGCATCTCGGGTATAAGAGGAACAATTGGCGGCGCGCCTGGTAAAAGCCTGAGCCCGGTAGATGTAGTGAAATTTGTGGCCGCATACAGTAGTTTTATACTCGGAAAAGAATTACCCAATAAAAAAATTGTCATCGGCCGGGATGGAAGAATGAGCGGTGAAATGATGCAGGCTTTTGCCATGAATACATTACTTGCGATGGGACTTGATGTACTCGATGCTGGCCTGAGCACTACGCCGACAATTGAAATGGCCGTAATAAACAACGAGGCAGCCGGCGGAATTATTTTATCTGCCAGCCACAATCCCAAAGAATGGAATGCCTTAAAATTTTTCAATGAGAGAGGTGAATTTTTAAGCGCTGAGGATGGTGAAAAAATATTGGCATTAGCAGATCAAAATGAATTTCATTTTGCTACGGTAGAGGCAGCAGGTAAGTATACATTTTTACCGGATGCATTGAAAGAGCATATTGATGCAATAATAAAACACCCGTTAGTAGATATAGAGAAAATTGAAAAGCAGGACTTTAAAATTGTTGTGGATGCTATCAACAGCACCGGCGCTATTGCAGTGCCGGCATTACTGAATGCATTGGGTGTGACAAATTATACGGTAATCAATGCGGAGGTCAATGGAAAATTTGCACACAACCCCGAGCCCTTACCACAGCATCTACAGGGACTTTCCGGCGAAGTAAAGAAAAAGCATGCGCATCTGGGTATTGCAGTTGACCCGGATGTAGACAGGCTTTGTTTTGTATGTGAAGATGGTTCTATGTTTGGCGAAGAATACACATTAGTGGCTGTTGCAGATTATGTGTTGCAACATACAAAAGGCAATACGGTCAGCAATTTATCTTCCACGCAGGCATTGCGGGAAGTCACTGAAAAACACGGAGGTACCTATTTTGCCAGTGCTGTGGGAGAAGTGAATGTGGTGAATAAAATGAAAGAAGTGAATGCAGTTATTGGTGGCGAGGGAAATGGCGGGATCATTGTTCCTGAATTGCATTATGGCCGTGATGCATTGATCGGCATTGCTTTATTTTTATCGCACCTGGCGGCTTCGGGGAAAGCAGTTTCAAAACTCCGTGCACAATATCCAAATTATTTTATCAGTAAAAATAAAATTGATTTAAATGAAGGTGTTGAGCCGGCGAAAATTTTTGACTCATTGAAAATTAAATATAAAAAGCAGCCTTTGGATACAATTGATGGTTTAAAAATATTTTTTGATAATGATTGGGTGCATCTCCGTACCAGCAATACAGAACCCATCATACGCATTTATGCCGAAAGCAGTTTTGAAACCACGGCCAACAATATTGCCAGCCGTATTCAACAGGATATCCGGGAATGTATGTAAAAATGAATTCTTCATTTTATAGTAATTTTGCAAAAGTCATTTTAAAGTCCCCGAAATAAAATTTTGATATATGGAAAGAATTTATTTTGATAATGCAGCAACAACTTCATTAGACCCGGCTGTCCTGGACAGCATGATGCCTTATTTAACCAAACATTTTGGCAACCCATCTTCCATTTATAGTTATGGCCGCGAAACCCGCATGGCCGTAGAGATGGCGCGTAAGCAAACGGCTAAGATTCTGAATACATCACCTGGCAGCATATTTTTTACCAGCGGTGGAACAGAAAGTATCAATACAATTTTAAAAGCTGCTGTACGCGATCTTGGCTGCACACATATTATCAGTTCGCCTATCGAACACCATGCAACGATGCATACACTGGAATTCATGGCAGAAAACTGGAATGCAAATGTGGAGTATGTAAAACTTTTACCAAATGGCCATCTTGACCTGGATGACCTGGAAAATTTATTAAAAAACAGTAAAGAGAAAACCCTTGTTGCGCTCATGCATGCCAATAATGAAATTGGCAATATGCTGGATCTGCATGAAGTAGGAAATCTTTGCAAAAAATACAACGCATTATTTTTCAGTGATACAGTGCAGACAGTAGGCCATTTCCCTTTTGATCTAAAAAATACACCGGTAGATTTTATTACTGCTGCGGGACATAAATTCCATGGCCCAAAAGGAGTAGGCATGATGTATATAAATGAAAATCTGAAAATAAAACCATTGATCAGTGGTGGCGCACAGGAACGTGCCATGCGCGCGGGTACGGAAAATATTTACGGCATTGTTGGTTTTGCTGCAGCCTTGGATCTGGCTACGAAAAATTATGAACATGATAAAGCCTATATCAGCGGTATTCGTGATTACATGATGGAGCAATTGAAAAAAATTTTTGATCATATATCTTTTAATGGAGATCCTGCAGGAAGAAGTTTATATACAGTGTTGAATGTAAATTTCCCCAGAACAGCAAAAACAGAAATGATATTGATGAACCTGGACATGCAACATATTTGCGCAAGTGGTGGAAGCGCCTGTTCCAGTGGCGCGGAAGCAGGTAGCCATGTGATCCATGCATTAAATCCTGATCCTGAAAAAGTGGCTGTACGTTTTTCATTTTGCAAACACAATAGCCGTGAAGAAGTGGATGCAGTGATCAACGTGTTGAAAGATATTTTGTAAAACTTGCCTGGGATTTTACTTTGTATGGCTTGCAAAATAAATCTATCTTGCCGGGTATACTATCAACCAAAATATTTTTCCAATGCCCGAATGGTTTACTTCTGATTACCAGCGCCTGGCTTTATCCCTTATCATTGGCGCTTTTATAGGAGCAGAACGTGAATACCGCTCGAAATCTGCCGGCTTGCGAACAATGGTTTTAGTTTGTGTGGGTTCCTGCCTGTTCACTATTTTATCCATACGTATTGGCGCGGGTACAAACACAGACCGCATTGCTTCAAACATAATTACCGGTATTGGTTTTTTGGGTGCAGGTGTTATATTTAAAGAAACCAACAAAGTAATTGGCATCACAACTGCCACTACCATCTGGATGTCTGCGGCACTTGGAATGGCGGCGGGCAGTGGTTATTTTCAAATTGCCTGGATCACAACCGGTATCATTTTACTCGTACTTATTGGCTTGGCTTATGTACAACGCTGGATTGAAAGTGCCAACCAGATGCGGGATTATAAAATTGTTTGCATGTACAACAAGGAAACGCTTGAACGTTATGAAGCTTTATTCAATTCAAATAATCTAAAAGCCATTCGCGGAAAACACAGCAAAGAAGCCAATAAAATTACGGGTAACTGGCTCGTGCAAGGCTCGCAAAAAAATCATGAGAAAGTCATTGACGTTTTACTTAAAGATGATAGCATCCTTGAATTTGACTTTTAGGAATTGTTTTCCCCAAAAATAAATTCATGCTATTTCCTATTTCATTTTTAACCATTTCAATCTTAAATTCCTGTCCAGGCAACTAAGGATTAATGTATCTCCACTAAATGTAAATGCCCTGCGTACACTGGTATTCCAGTTGCCGGGAATCGAAGCAGAGATACGGTTATGCTGAACGATGTCTGCTGTATCATCAATCGTATAATTGGCCATATATACATAATCAGATGAAAATTCTGCCAGTGCATCTTTCAGGGAAGGGACGGCCATTGTATCCATTCTTGCAGTTACTTTTTCCGGGATGATGGCTTCCATTTCATTGAGCCAGGGATAATCTTTAAAACCTTTATTGGTGATCTGTACCGCCATATGCCCGGCGCCGTCATACACAATATAACCGGTACCATCTTTTGCCCAGTTATCCTGTTGCCAGTTACCGGCAGAATCCATGTTTTGAACGATCACTAACTGGTACATGCCATTGAGCAGCGCACGACGATCTGCATTGGGTGCGGTTTTGCAGGCATTTAATACAAGGAATGCTGAAAAAATAAAAAGCAAAGGGATTTTACTTTTTATAAACTCATTTATTTTGAAGTTCATGCTCATTAGTTTTTTTGGTTGTTTTTTTGAAAAATTTCGGTTGTAAAATAAATAGGAAAGAGGATTTATCAAAATGAAAAAATTATATTGATTGCGCTATAATCTTTTTTCCAATAAATATTTGAATAACTATACATTTGCGCCTTTAACATTTAAATAACCTTTATGAAATTTGTACACTTTTGTTGTTTTACTTTATTACTGCTTTTCGGCAGCACTAATTTAGCAGCACAGGAAATAAATGTGACATGGGGGGAAGTTAGCAGTGTAAAATTTTATTATAAAGAAGCTGTTCTGCTCGATAATGGAAATTACATCATGCTGAAAAACGAACAGAATGTTTTTGCATTTAAATGGTCGCCAAAAACAACCCTGGTATTATTGGATAAATCCATGGAGGTATTACAGGAACAGGAAATTAAGTTCGATGAAAATAAAAATCATGTTAATGGAATAGAAAAGTATGGAAAAAATGTATTCCTCTTTTATAGTGGGTATGATTTCAATTCACAAATAACTACCTTTTTTGCATTAAAATTGGATGAGAAAACGCTGGAGGTTCAAGCCAAGATTTTATTGGGAAAATTGAAGTCTAATTACATTACCGATCAGGCTAAAGCCACTTATAAATTAAGTGATGACAGCAGTAAAATAATGTTTTTTGCTGAAAAGCCTGACCACAAAAAAGAAAACAAAGAGTTTTTGATCAGTGTATTGGATTCAAATCTAACTATTATTTGGAATCAAAATATTGAATTGAATATACCAGCGAACCAGGTAGACATCTATGATATGGATATTTCCAATAATGGAAAAGTTTTTGTTTCCCTGAAACATTATGACCAGGATGTAAAAAAGGAAAGTATTAAAGAAGATGGTGAAAAAATACCGTCTTATTCTTTTAAAATGTTTGTATATGATGAGCGTAAAACAAAGCCGAAAGAATTGGTGTTTGCGCTTGGAAATAAATTTATCCAGGGTAGCAAAGTCGTTTGCGATAATTCAGGTGAAGTTAAAATTGCGGGATTATATAAAGCAAAATATAACGGCATGATTACGGGTGCTTTTTATACAACCGTAAAAGATAATGACCTAACGATGAGTAAACCCCAGGTCATTCCTCTCCCGGATGATTTGATTGCAATGATTGATAATGATGGTTTTGGCAGTACTAAAGAAAAAGATCCCGGCATAAGCCAGTTTTTTAAGATATATCATATTTTGAAACGCGGTGATGGCACGATTGATTTGATAGCAGAGTTTTTTAATGATATCACTTATTATAATGGAAAAACATCATATACGACTTTTTATTCGGGTGACATCCTGGATATTAATATACGAAGCGATAAAAAGATAATATTTACCCGTATTCCCAAAATGCAAATCTATGGTTCTGGTGTTTTTGAATGGTCTTACCCGATCGTTTACAATGATAAAATAATATTGTTATATAATGATGATAAGGATAATGTAGAAAAAGATATATCAGAAAAACCGGATAAGGTGAGAACTTTTGATAAATCAATTTTTATGGCAGCTATCATTGATCCGATGGGAAACATTACAAGGCGAAAAATATATAGTCATGTAGACCAGGAATATATCACCATGCCGGTATTCATGGCAAAGATAACAGCAGGTAAATATTTAATTAGCTCGGGAAGAGCTAAGTTACTCAGTGCTAAGAAAAGATATGGCATATTAACGGTGAAATAAATTTTGAGTAAACTTCTAATGAACTAAAATCCGCTGGTAGCGCTTATTGCTGGTTTCTTTTTTGAAGATGTAATAAATAATACATTTGCGCCCCTAACATTTAAAAAACCTTTATGAAATTTGTTCACTTTTGTTGTTTTGCTTTATTACTCGGAAGCTCCGCTTTGAAGGCACAGGTAATTAACGTTAACTGGTCGGAAAAAGACCGCGTAAAATTTGGTTTCGAAGAGGCAGTCCTGCTGGATAATGGAAATTATATCATGCGGAAAAGTGAGGTGCATTTGATGAAATCGCCTAAGAATACACTTGTGTTATTAAATAATTCCATGGACATTTTAAAAGAAAATGAAATTAAAGTCGATGAAAAATGGTACTATAGTGACGGGTTAAAAAAATTTGGTCAGAATATATATTTTTTTTATACTGCTTATAGTTCCGGTACACAAAATTATAATTATTATGCGCTAAAAATAGATGCGCAATCACTGGAAGTACAATCCAAGATTTTATTGGGAAAATTTAAATCTAACTACCTTAATGTCCAGGCTATCGCCTCATATAAATTAAGTGATGATAGCAGCAAGATATTGTTCTTTGCTGAAAAGCCGGATGACAAAAGAGAAAATAAACAGTTTTTAATTAATGTACTGGATTCAAATCTAACCACTATATGGGATCAAAACATTGAATTAAATATTCCAGCCAAACAAGTAGATATTTATGATATGGATGTCTCCAATAATGGAAAAGTTTTTGTTTCCCTGAAACACTATGACCAGGATGTGACGAAGGAAAGTATTAAAGAGGATGGTGAAAAAATACCTTCTTACTCTTTTAAAATGTTTGTTTATGATGAGCGTAAAAGCAAGCCAAAGGAATTGGTGTTTGCACTTGGAAACAAATTTATCCAGGGCAGCAAAGTGGTTTGTGATAATTCCGGCGAAGTTAAAATTGCAGGTTTTTATAAATCGAAATATAATGGCCTTATTACCGGTGCTTTTTATACTACCGTGAATGAAAAGGACCTTGCCATGAGCAAACCGCAAGTCATCCCTCTCCCGGATGATTTGGTTACTTTGATCGATAATGAAGGCTTAGGAAGTACTAAAGAAAAAGATCCAGGTATAAGCCGGTTTTTTAAGATAAAGTATATTTTGAAACGCAGTGATGAAAGTATTGATTTGGTCGCGGAATTTTTTAATGATGTATCTCTTTATAATGGAATATCGAAAACAACAACTACGACTTATTATTCCGGTGACATACTGGATATTCTTATTCGTAAAGATAAAAAAATAATTTTTACCCGTATTCCCAAAATGCAAATCAATTTTTCATCTTATTTTGAAGGGTTTTCTCCGATCGTTTATAATGATAAATTAATATTAATTTATAATGATGATAAGGATAATGTAGAAAAAAACATATCAGAAAAGCCGGATAAAGTGAGAACTTTTGATAAAACAATACTGATGGCCGGGATTATAGATTCGGCAGGAAACCTTACACGTCAAAAAATATACAGCCATGTAGACCAGGATTATATTACCGTGCCGAAATCAACTACGAAGATATCAGAAGGCAAGTATCTTATTAGCGCTATCGTGGGGAATAAGATTCTAAATCTAAAGAAAAGATTTGGTATCTTAACGGTGAAGTAATTTTAAGTAAACTTCTATCGAAATAAAAAACCAGGCTGTTCAAACTGCCTGGTTTTTTTGGTATAAAATAATTTAGCCAGTCTTTTTTTACTTCAATTAAAAATTAATTATCCCCCGATTTTGGTTTTTGCGGCATCACCGCTTTGGGCTCAGGTGGCTTTTTAGTATCCGTATTTTTTGGGATTGTTTTTTTGCCTTCACTTTTTTTATTCACGGTATCCGGAAGTGTACTTTCCGGAGAAATATAATCATTATTTTCCACCGGAATTTCTTCACCGCCATAGTCTGCTGCATTTCCATTACCAATATCACCACCTTCTGCACCCAGGTTTGCAGGCACACTATTGATCCAGTCATAGGTAATATTATTATTCACATTATCTGGTTTCACAAAAGCCATTTTCTGGTCAAAACCAAGTGTGGCATCATCGCCAGCCTTGTCATAAAAATAGGCCCATACAGGCAATGCCAATGAAGAACCCTGGCCAATAGCAGTACTGTTGAAACGGATAAACCTGTCATCACAGCCTGTCCAAACCCCGCATATTAATTGTGGTGTATAGCCAATAAACCAGGCATCGCTGTTATCATTGGTCGTGCCGGTTTTTCCGGCAATTTCTCCACTTACGCCATAATTCCAGATACGACGCCCCGTGCCATATTGCATTACACCTTCCATCATCGTGATAACTGAATAAGCAGTGGCATCACTAATAATTTCTTTGCGTTGCGGGATATTTGTTTGCAACACATTTCCCTGGCCATCTTCAATTCTCGTGATGTACATGGGCTTCACGCCGAAGCCTCTCCCGGGAAACATACTGAATGCCTGCATCATTTCATATAATGATATTTCACAACTGCCCAGCGCAATAGAAGGGTAGGGATCAATTTTGGATTGCACATTACAGGTTTTCAAAAAATCAACAAATCGTTTTGCACCATCATTTCCCTGCGGGCCTAATTGTTTTAAAACATAAGCCGTTGCACAGTTTCTTGATAAAGCAAGGGCTTCACTTAAAGGAATAGAATTTCCAGTGCAGGTTGTGGAGGTCGCCGGCACCATGCCATAACCAGGAAAATTTTGTTGCTGGTCTTCGACAATCGTATTAGGTGTAAAACCAGCATCTTCAATAGCCAGGCTATACAATAATGGTTTAATGGTAGAACCTACCTGCCGCTTTGTATTTATATTGACGTGGTCATACTTATAGGTCTTGAAATCAATACCTCCCACCCATGCTTTCACTTCACCGCTCAAAGGGTCCATCGCCATAAAACCGGCCTGCAACATTTGCCGGTGATATTTTATGGAGTCATAAGGCGTCATGATAGTATCAGATGACCTGGAAGCATTCCAGGCAAAAATTTTCATGGGTGTTTTTATGTAAAATGATTTCTTAATGTCTTCATCCGGGATGTCTTCTTTTTTCATATTCCGCCAGCGGTCGGATTGTTTCATGGCAGCCTGTAACACGTTCTCATGATTTTTCCAGACACTACCGGTTTTGATATTATCCTGGGCATTCAATTGTTTTTGCATGGCATTCATATGCTTTGCCACCGCTGCTTCTGCATACAATTGCATACGGGGATTGATCGTGGTGTAAATCTTTAAACCGTCCCTGTATAAATTATAATTTTCCCCGTCATTTTTTTTATGCGTGGCACACCACTGCTTCATTTCTTCTCCCAGTATCATACGGAAATATGGAGCGAGGCCGGCAGTTTCATCCAGTTTTTTGTAATTGAGTTTGATCGGTAATTGTTTAATACTATCCGCAACAGCAGATTCAATATATTTATTCCTGACCATCTGGTCGATCACGATATTGCGCCGGTCGCGGGAACGTGCCGGGTTAATGCGCGGGTTATAGGTGGTGGAGGCTTTGAGCATTCCAATGAGTACAGCTGCTTCTTCAATATTTACACGATCGGGCTCTTTTTGAAAAAAAGTTTTTGAAGCATTGCGGACGCCATACACATTGTCGCCAAAAGGAACTGTATTAAGGTAAACCGTAATGATCTCTTCTTTGGTAAAATTTCGTTCGAGTTTAATGGCAATGATACTCTCCTTCAATTTTTGAACCATCCTTGTGAGGATATTACTGCTTACATTATCTGTAAATAAATTCTTCGCCGTTTGCATAGTGATCGTACTCGCACCACCTTCACTTCCGAGTGAAAATAAAGCACGAGCCAGTGAGCGCGGGTCAATGCCGTTGTGGTCATAAAAACGTTCATCTTCTGTAGCAACCAATGCTTCAATGATATATTTACTGATGTCTTTATAATCTACATTTACCCTATCCTGTAAATAAAATTTACCCATTAAAGTGCCATCATCTGCATATACCTGGCTGGCCAGGGAAGCTGATGGATTTTGTAATTCTTCGATGCTTGGCATTTTGCCAAATAATCCCCAGTTTGCAAACAGGATCATAACAATAGCTGCGCATAATCCAATAAAGAAAACGCGCCAAAGCAATTTCACAGAGCGCTTTATAGTAGCATTATTTGTTTGTTTTTTTTGAGCCATGGTACATATTACTTTGCAAAAAAAATCATTTCTCTGAGGCAGCCATTTTTATCGAGGTAATTTTTTATTAAAAATCTTTTGGGAAATTATTCAAATTTTCCGGGCAGTACTTTTTCAAGTAATTGTTTGTAGCTATCTACATCCCCGGTCTCTTTCATCACATCTAAATTATACTGGCTGATGATTGTATATTTAAATTTATCCGGTGTGAGCCATGAAATAATGCGGCTTCCCGCAACGGGCCTGGTTTTATCCACATAACCTATGGCTTCTGATGCACCGGCAAACGGGCCGATCAAAACCAGGGAATAGCGGTCGTCAATTTTCTGAGTTGTTACCGTCAACTTCTGGTTGTAAAAATTTATCTTATTGTATTTATCAAAAGCATTTCTTGCTTCATTCATAAATACTGGGGCCACTTTGTCCAATAAAATTGTTACAAATTGCGGCTGCTTTGCATCAAATTCATAGGTACGCACAACAGTATTTGCCATATGTGATGTATCCAATACATTTTTGGTCACCTGCTTCACCGGGTTTACAATCATCGAATCCACTTTTGTATTTGGCTTTTGAATGGTTGTTTGTACAGGCGTAAGATCCACTACGGGCGATTCATCATCTTTCAACCTGGTGATCTGTAATGCCGTCAGGTAATCTTCAATATCTTTCCTGCGGCGCAATACATCTATCATCGTATTTGCCTTTTCGGCAAGTGGAGATTGCGGAAATAAACTGGCCAGGTTTTCCAAACTATTGATGGCAATACTATCTTCTCTTTTTGAAACATAATATATAGATTCAATATACAGTAACTGGGGAGTCCAGTATGTTTGTCCATATACACTGTCCGCTGCCGCTTTTTCTATTTTGGCTTTTTGAAATTCTCCTTCAATGAATAATGTATAAATGTCTTTATATTTTAATGTTGCCGCATCGGGTTGTTTTACTGCATTCGCGTTGGTAGGATTTTTCAGTTTCACTGTCCATTCACTTTCCGGGTATTGATTAAACAATGCATTTTTAGCAGAATCTGCACCAATCTTATTGCCGCTTTTATAATAACTGTAATAGAGATTAAATAATGCTTCCGCTTTTTTATCATAAGATGGAAAGCGGTTAAATAAAGTACCATAACTTTCCACTGCTGCGGGATAATTTTCCAATTGATTTTGAAATGCCAAACCATTTGCAAATAAAGCATTCATGATCTTTTGATTGGAGGCTTTCATCAAATCTTCCGTCAATGGAATATTTGACATCAGGCTGGCGAAGCTGATATTATCCGCATTCGCATTCACTCCATCCGGGCTGTTGGATGTATTTTCATCTCCTTCTTCCCCACTATTTGAATTCGATTTAGTGGTCATTATTTTTTGAATGGCTTCCTGTCTTTGCCAATCATCCACGTTTGGCCTGTTGCCCCAATTGGCCCGAAACTGCCCGTAACCCTGGCCTTTCAATGTATTGTTATTAAAATACCAGTCACCTTTATTGGTAGAAAATAATGTTGGCGCGGATTGTAATTGCACAGCAG
>JBAQJB010000180.1:0-2807 GCA_049289155.1 Chitinophagaceae bacterium | reverse complement strand
CCATACCGAAATGGCATTGAAGATGGATTAATTTTTTCCCCTGCACATCTCCCAACTCTGATAATTCAATTTTATTCAATGCCGTTTTTCCTTTTTTAAAATCTTTCAAGGCATAGAAATCAGAATCTTTATGCACGCCTGTTTTTTTATTCCAGGCGTCGCGGTTTGCTTCAAAATATTTTTCGTTCATCATTGTACAAAATTGCAGAAAAAAATGAAGTAATAGCTACTTTGAAAAATCACCAACTTTTTATATCAGAAAATTTTACCATCGTTTCCGTAAGTGATAGAATTGTTTTTTACAAAAGTCAACGTTAATTAAACAAGGTCATATATTTCTTAAATAAATATAATTTACTTCGCTTTGAACCAGTTACTTCCTTTAATATTTCAAGTCTTTCCAGATCATCAATAAGTTTGTACACGGAAGGCAGTGATAGGTTTGTTATTTCTTTTGCTTTTTTTGCATCAAGTATAGGGCGTTGATATAAATAATTCATAATAACATTTGCATTGTTTGCCCGGCTACCCAACTGTTGAATTTTTGCATCAACTTCCTTTTGCAATTTTAGAATACTGTCAAATGTTGAAATACCTTTTTTAGCTGTTTCAATTATACCGACCAGAAAGAATTTGAACCACTGGGTAATATCATCCTTTTCTCTTGTTTTCGTTAGATTATCATAATAAAGAGTTCTATTTCGTTCAAAAAAATCTGATAGATACAAAACTGGTTTCTTTAATATCCCTTTTTCTACTAAATACAAAGTAATCATAAGCCTTCCAACCCTTCCATTGCCATCCAAAAAGGGGTGTATAGTTTCAAACTGGTAGTGAACCAATGCTATCTTCAATAAATCAGGGAAAAAAAATTCATCTGAGTGGACAAAATTTTCCATATCACTCATATATTCATTTATGGAAGATTGAACTGGTGGAATAAATACCGCATCGTTGATACTTGCTCCACCGATCCAATTTTGACTTGTCCTGAATTCACCTGGAAGCGTATGTTTACCTCGAACACCTTTTAATAATATTTTGTGCGTGTTTCTTATTAATCTCGTTGAGAAGGGAAGTTTTTCCAAACTTGAAATTGCATAATTTAATGCAGAAATATAGTTGTGCACTTCTTCCCAGTCATCTCTTTTTTCCGCTATGATATCATCTTTATCAAGTAAAGCCTCCTCGATGTTCGTTTCAGTTCCTTCGATTTTACTCGATTGTGTTGCTTCTTTAAGGATATGCATACGAATGAACAAGTCTATATTGGGGATATATTCTGAATACATATCAAGCCTTCCTAATTGCCTGTCCGCTTGACTTAAAAGCTTTAAAATCTCCATATTATCAATAGACCATTGCCTGTTAATCTTTTCAGGCTGAAAACTCTTATAAGAATTTTGTTTAATGTGAGCGCCTGCTTTAAAGCTTTTCATCAATTTTTTTAGTAAAGCTACTTCTTATTTAAGAAAATTAAAAATATCTTAAATAAGAAGATTCGTATTTAAATTTTTTCTGTATTTATTAAATAGCATATTCATTAAAAGCTTACAACTTATATGTTGAGGGATTTTATATCCAATATCTTTTCAATAACTGGGAGCGTTACTGTCTATTTTGATTAAAAGAACGATAAAAAATGCATACATAACTGTTATGCTAATCGTGAAAAAACTAATCCCTCCTGTTAATGCACCATGTGCAATTCGTGCTAGATATGCTATGCAAAAATATCTAACAAGAGAGTTATAAGTCTTGTTACATTCATAATTTATTTTTTTATAATTTAAAAAATAAACTTAATCCCCGCTATCCTTAGCGTTTAAAAAAACCCTACGAAAATAAAATATAAATTTTTTCATTCATTTAAATTATTTATTAAATGCCCGTTGCGTTCTAAAAAAGTTTCTGAAATTTTCAGGAAATATATTTCTACTGTTTCAAAAGCAAAATAGAATGAGTTACATTATCATTTCGAATGATAAGATAATAATAACCATTTTTCAAATCCTCAATATTCCACGAAAAAGATTCATTCGTCGTGGTTGTTTTCTTTAAAACATTTCCCATCCTGTCTGTTATGATTAATTCGGTGGGCAAATTTTTACGAAGGCCGGTTACCTGAACCAGTGTGGTTGCCGGATTTGGAAAGACTTTAATTGGATCTGTTTTCGCAGGTTGTTTTGCAGGTGCAACAATTCCAGGCTTGTCGCCCAGGTATCTTGTTATAACCGGGTTATTATTTAAACCATATTCATTACTTGCAATCCCGGCTGCAATAATTTTTCCATCCGGTTGCAATAAAACTTTTTGCGCACTTGACTGTTTTTTCTTGTAAAAAAGAGTTTTGAGTTTTCCATTATGACTAAAACTGCTATCCAACATACCTGATTGATTAAACCGGGCAAGTACATAAAATGTTTGATGTGAAAAGGTAGATTCCCTACTACTTCCTGCTGCGATTATTTTTCCATCCGGTTGTATCACAAGTGAATATATACTTTCATCGTGTCCAAAATCTGCATTGCCGAAACCGTTTTTGCCAAAAGTTGAATCTATAATACCTGTTGAAGTAAACCGTACAAGTGTTAAATCATCATGGATGAGCTCGCTATAAAGATCAGCTCCTAAAATAATTTTTCCATCTTCCTGTAATGCCATGCAGTTTACAAAATGAGGATAACCCTCTGCTAAATGCGTAATTACTTTTCCATCTTTTCCAAACCCCGGATCCAATTCGCCGGAACCCGTCAATTTTATAATAGCATATTGGCCATTTTTTATTTGTTTGGGAAAACTTATAC
>JBAQJB010000179.1:0-7322 GCA_049289155.1 Chitinophagaceae bacterium | reverse complement strand
GAAATGAATTTTTTACCGGATGTATACGTGCATTGTGATACATGCAATGGTAAAAGATATAACCGTGAAACTTTAGAGATCAGGTACAAAGGAAAATCTATAAGTGATGTGCTGGAAATGACCGTAGATGAAGCGACTGATTTTTTCCAGCCGGTTCCTTTTTTATACAGGAAAATAAAAGTGCTGAAGGAAGTAGGCCTGGGATATATAACATTGGGACAATCTTCGGTAACATTGAGTGGAGGAGAAGCGCAGCGCGTAAAACTTGCCACCGAACTTGCCAAAAAAGATACGGGTAAAACTTTTTATATTTTAGATGAACCCACAACAGGCCTGCATTTCCAGGACATTCAGCATTTACTGGATGTGTTGAATAAATTAGTAGACAGGGGTAATACAGTGCTCGTCATTGAGCATAACCTGGATGTTATAAAAGTGGCGGATCATATCATTGATCTTGGCCCTGAAGGCGGTGATGAAGGTGGCTATATTTTATTTGAAGGCGTACCTGAAGATTTGATCAAAGAAAAAAATAACTCCACGGCAAAATACCTGGCAGATGAATTTTAAAACACGCCCACCTTATACATAGTATTGCTACCAATGCGCATGCTGAACGTGAGAAAAATATCCATATACCCATCATTATCTTTTGTATGCGCTTTATCTATATTGGGTCTTACTTTCCCTGGTTGCAGGCTACGGGAATATAATTGCTTCGCAAGAATTGCATCTGCCGGTGTCAAATATTTATCAAAAAGAGAAGGATCAATATAAGTAGTACTGATATCATCAATATAGTCCGTAAATGTTACCCGGATACGAACACCTGTTGACAAAGCATATTTATTATTTAAAAAATATTTTACACCAATAGCCAAAGGAACATAAAATTGCACGAGAGAATAAGGTTTACGTTTAGTGTATTCCGGGAAGCCTTGTCCTTCCAGATGGAGCGGTGCCAAATCAACCTCCTGGCCATTCAGCATTGTTTTTGGATTAAAATGAAAAACGCCAATACCGCCACTGAGAAAAGGCGCTACCTGGTAAATTCCAACAGACCTGTCAAAAAATGTCATGGGATAAAAATCAAATGATGCATAGCCTTCATAAATAAAAGAATGAAAACTCAGGTTCCTGTTGTAACGCCATCTTTCCAGGCCGCCCTGGTTATTGATCAGGCTATCAGCACCATCCACATTTGTAAAACTTACACCGCCGGAAAAACTGATCCAGGCGTTCATGTTATACGTAGCAGAAACACCAATTAATGGCTTGACAGTTTTAAAAACGTAGTCTTTTAAAAATGGCTGGCCAATGCCAATATTTCCTCCAAGGTCACCTAAAAAATTATTGGCACCAACTGTAGCACTGATTTCCCAATGCTGTGTGATATCTTCTAAAGCTGTTTCTTTTTGCTTGATTTGACCAAATGAAGCGATGCCTGAAAAAATCAGAAAAGAACATAATAAAATTCCTTTGGTCGTTTTCATAAAAGCAGGAAATGGGGTTTCATTGGCAATATTAAGGATAATATAAATTCAACTATCAAATTTTAAATTCATTTTAATATGTTGAATTCCATCCTCGAGGTAAACAGCACTTGTTTTTTTAAATCCAAACGATTCATAAAATGACCGGAGATAGATTTGAGCACCAATTACTATATCCATTCCTCTAAACTTTTCATGTGTAAACGAAATGGCTTTTTCCATTAATTCCCTGCCCATATTTTGCCTCCTGGCAAAGTGCGCAGTTACTACCCGCCCGACCGATGGCTGCGCATCTATTTCCCCCGCTGGAATTAAGCGTGCATAAGCCGCAAGCTTTCCATCCTGCCAGCCACAAATATGATAAGATAACTGATCATGATCATCTGCATCCTGGAATACACAATTTTGTTCCACCACAAATACTTCATTTCTCAGGCGAATGATGGCATATAATTCGTCAACAGTTAATTCCGAAAAAAGTTGAATGGTCCAGTGAATGTTCAAAATATTAATTATTGAAACTTGTTTCAAATATATAATTTTTATAAACGGGATATATGAATCTTTCGTTTTCGGGCCAAAAAAAACCGGCCAGGGGCCGGTCGTTTTTTAAATATAAAATGTTTATTCCTGTACGATCAAAATTGGAATAGTCGTTTGGAAAGATAATTTTTTAGCAACATTTGACTTGAACATCTTATGCCTTAATGAAGTTTCTTTTTGTATCAGAATGATCAGGTCAATATTTCTTTCTTCAGCAAACAGTTGCAATGCTTCTTCTACATCGAATAAACGCAGGAAATAAAATTCAGGCGAAAATTCTTTGAACATTTCCATTAACGCTTCTTTCTGTTTTTCGTATTCTGAAGAGATGGCCACGAAATGATTTTCATCCACATTTACAATGTGGAAATGTGGCTTGAAAGTTTCCAGGAAACTTTTGATGGGTGCAGAAGGCGTTGTATTTTGTACATTCTTAAAATCAGAAGCCAGCATTACATTTTCAAGTGTATGAAACACAGATTTTTCTGGTACTATTAAAACCGGGCAGGCTTTTGTTTCTGCCATTTTTAACGTATTGCTACCCATGAAAACCTGTGCAATTGCAGATTTACCAGTTATTCCCATGATCACCAGGTCGGCCCGGCGATGACGAACGAATTTTTCTAGTTCCTCTACAAAGTCTTTTGATTGTTCAGCATAAATCGAAATTTTCACAGGACAGTTTTGCATCAGTTCATCGCGGAATTTTTCAAGGTCTTCAGTACACGTTCCTGCATCAGTTTCTTTTTCAAAAGAATGGTAAATAATCATTTCAACACCATATTTGCCGACTAATAATTGCGCTGCGTATTTCGCCGCATTCATAGATGTCTCGGAAAAGTCAACGGGAACAATAACTGTATTCATGTAATAAAATTTTGGGCGTGAAGATAAGGCAAATTTGTAATTCCAAAAATGCAGGAAGAAATTTTCTTAATTTCATTGTATTTTGGCCCTGACTTTATCTTAATAGCCATACTTATCTTTCCACAAAGTCTTTAAAAAATTCCTGGTCTCCTTTTCTCTTGGATTATTTTGCGGGTTATAAAAAACAGTTCCTTTTATTTTTTCGGGTAAATATTCCTGTGGCGTAAAATTACTTTCAAAGGAATGCGCGTATTGATAATTTTTTCCATATCCAATTTCCTTCATCAACCCGGTCGGCGCATTGCGGATATGCAGGGGTACAGGTAAATCTCCGGTTGATTTCACAGCAGACATTGCAGCGCCGATTGCTTCATACGCGGCATTGCTTTTTACCGAAGATGCGAGGTAAGTAGCACATTGTGATAAAATAATTCGTGATTCCGGGTAACCGATCTTGTTCACTGCATCAAAACAGGCATTGGCCAGCAAAAGCGCATTGGGATTGGCATTGCCAATATCTTCACTCGCAAAGATCAGCATACGCCTGGCAATAAATTTAACATCTTCACCACCTTCGATCATCCTGGCCAGCCAATATACAGCGCCATTTGGATCCGTACCCCGCATACTTTTTATAAATGCAGATATGATATCATAATGCTGTTCTCCTTTTTTATCATATAAGGCAACTTTAGTTTGAGCCGCTCGCATCACTAACTCATCTGTGATCACGGGTTTACTGTTTTGCCCATTTTCTCCAATACTTACATCAATTACTAGTTCCAGCAGGTTTAATAATTTTCTTGCGTCACCACCGGAAATACTGATCAACCCTGAAGTTTCCTGTAATGCAGGAGAAATTGCCTTCAGTATTTCATCTTTTTCAATGGCAATTTCCAGGAGCTTTGTCAATGCTTTTTCATCCAAAGTTTTTAAAATATACACCTGGCAACGACTAAGTAACGCGGAGTTCACTTCGAATGAAGGATTTTCGGTAGTTGCACCAATCAGCGTGATCGTGCCCTTTTCGACAGCGCCCAATAATGCATCCTGTTGTCCTTTATTGAAACGATGAATCTCATCAATAAATAAAATCGCGCCACTTTGTTTTTTAGCCAGTTCAATTACTTCGCGCACTTCTTTTACGCCGCTGCTGATCGCGCTCAACTGGTAAAAAGGCACTTCTAAAGTTTCTGCAATAATATGCGCTATTGTAGTTTTGCCCACACCCGGCGGCCCCCATAAAATGATCGAAGGAATTTTCTTTTGTTCGATTGCAGCTCGCAAAATTCCGCCCTTGCCTGTAAGGTGTTCCTGGCCAATTAAATCTTCCAGGGTTGAAGGCCTTAACCGTTCTGCCAATGGAGTATTCTCTTTTTTTTGACCGGGCATTTAATTTTTATTTAAAAAAAAATTAAGATAGGCAATTCATCCAACAAGCTGCCATTTTAATGAAGGTAAATGAAAAATGTTCAGGCTTCATCCGTGAAATAATCGGCGTTTGCTTTTACTAATTTATAAGTCCAAATGATGTGTATGGAAAGGATGAAACAAAAAATAACCAGGAACCATAATTCCGCCATGGCCACTTTTTTAATTTCCTCATTACTAATTCCCGCAGTGCTTACGCCGGATTGTTTCATAAAAACATCGAGGCTGTTAAAAAATGGTTCAGGGTTAAACAGTAAAGCAATTCCCGGAACAAGTATGATGACTGAAAAGATAAAAGACACCAAAGCATTTACCAATAACCATTCTTTCATTTTACGTTTTAGCGGTTGTTTTAAAAGGATGATTTTTTTTAAAAAAGAATTGGCAAACCAGGCGTACAATACCACGCACAATAAAATAAAAAAGAACAGCAGGAAAAATGGCTGTGATAATAATAAGGGAATGGAAAGTACCAGGTTGATCGCAATAATGATGCAAACAAAATTGATAAGGAAACCAAGAATACGGTAAAGAATAAGATTTTTCATGGAATAATTCTGCTATACATTTTTAAAAATAGAAGTGGCCGAAAATGAATTTATTTTTCACGCAATTGTAAATTCAATTCTTTCAATTGCGCTTCATCAATGGCTGAAGGTGCATCCAGCATTACATCGCGGCCGCTGTTGTTTTTGGGAAATGCAATAAAATCGCGTATACTTTCAGTGCCTCCTAAAATCGCGCAAAACCTGTCCAGTCCAAACGCGATGCCACCATGCGGCGGCGCACCATATTCAAAAGCGTTCAATAAAAAACCAAATTTTTGCATGGCTTCATCTGTACCCATTCCTAAAGCTGCAAACATTTTTTCCTGCAGGTCCTTTTGAAAAATACGAATAGAACCGCCGCCAACTTCATTCCCGTTTAAAACCAAATCATATGCATTTGCTTTTATGTCAGAATACGGATGTTCCAAATAATGGTTCGCATCTTTTATTGATGGATCGTTATTGAGCATCGTATCAATTTGTTCTTTCTTTGGCGCTGTAAACGGGTGGTGGCGGGCAACCCAGCGATTGGCGTTTTCATCATATTCGAATAAAGGAAAATCGATGACCCATAATAATTTGAAAGTATCTTTATTTCTAAGATCCAGGCGTTTTGCCATTTCGATACGCAATTCACCCGCAGCTTTTCGTGTTTTTTCTTCTTTCCCCGCGAGTAGTAAAATCAAATCACCGGCACGCGCACCACATGCATTGGCAATAGCTTCCAATTTTTTTTCATCAAAAAATTTATCTACACTACTTTTAAAACTTCCATCCGTATTACACTTTATAAAAACCAATCCCTGCATTCCAACCTGTGGCCGCTTCACCCATTCGGTGAGTTCATCTGTTTGTTTGCGTGTATAAAATCCACATTGAGGAGCAACTAATGCGATCACTGTTTCGCCATTATCAAAAACAGGAAACCCTGCACCGGCAATAAGTTCCGTATAGGTAGTACTATTTTCTTTTTTGAAAACAGTTTTAATATTTGTCAATTCTATATCAAACCGTATATCAGGTTTATCAATTCCAAAACGCCACATCGCATCTTCCCAGGTCATTCTTTCCCCCGGTTCTTCATACTCCAAATCTTTCACATCTTTAAAAACGCGTTTCACCATATTCTCAAATGTGTTCAAAATATCTTCCTGTTCTACAAAAGACATTTCACAATCGATCTGTGTGAATTCCGGCTGCCTGTCTGCGCGCAGGTCTTCATCGCGAAAGCATTTTACGATTTGAAAATACCTGTCATAGCCACTCACCATTAATAATTGTTTAAAGGTTTGCGGCGATTGTGGCAGGGCATAAAACTGGCCTTCGTTCATCCTGGATGGCACAACAAAATCCCGCGCACCTTCCGGCGTGGACTTAATGAGAAAAGGCGTTTCTACTTCAATAAAAGATTGCTCATGCAAATAATTACGAACGGAACGCGTAACAGCATAGCGCAATTCTAAATTCTTTTTCACTGCATTTCTGCGCAGGTCGAGATACCTGTATTTCATCCGTAAATCATCGCCACCATCCGTATCATCCTGTATGGTAAAAGGGGGGACGTTTGAAGTATTCAAAATAGTATATTCACTGACCAGTACTTCAATTTTTCCCGTGGGAATGTTTAAATTTTTATTTTCTCTTTCCTGCACAAAACCTTTAACCTGGATCACAAATTCACGGCCCAAAGGATTTGCATCCAGCAAAGGTTGCAACTCTTC
This sequence comes from Chitinophagaceae bacterium, assembly GCA_049289155.1. GTDB lineage: Bacteria > Bacteroidota > Bacteroidia > Chitinophagales > Chitinophagaceae > JAFDXJ01. The sequence goes on along the minus strand of JBAQJB010000179.1, from coordinate 719 downwards.
CCCAAATAATAATTGGGTAATGCCATAGCGGTCTCTCAAATCCACAAAACTGATCGCACCAAATTTCCGGATGGTTTGCACCCAGCCACATAAAGTCACTGTACGATTAATATCCGTGATTCTTAACTGTCCGCAGGTATGCGTTCTATACATAAAATGTTTCGTATTTAATGAAAATAAACCGCCGCGTGAAATTCATCCTGCGATTTTTTTCAGGGCTGCAAATATAACCAAACTCGTACTTTGAATATCACATGAAATTATATAAAAATGAATTTAAAAATAGCTGAAAGTAGAATTTCGCTGTATCGCTTAAATGTTTTGCCTTATTTTTGTGCCATTATCAAAAAATATTATGTCAGTATTAGTAAATAAAAATTCAAAAGTAATTGTACAGGGATTTACCGGAACTGAAGGTAGTTTTCATGCCAGCCAGATGATTGAATATGGAACGCAGGTAGTTGGAGGAGTAACGCCCGGGAAAGGTGGAACCACGCATTTGGAAAGACCTGTATTCAACACAGTGACTGATGCTGTAAAACAAACTGGCGCTGATGTGAGTATCATTTTCGTTCCACCTGCGTTTGCAGCCGATGCGATCATGGAAGCGGCCGATGCCGGCATCAAATACTGCGTCTGCATCACCGACGGGATTCCGGCGCAGGACATGATCCGCGTGAAGCGCTACATGCGCCGCTACAAGAAAGAGCAGCGCATGC
>JBAQJB010000178.1:0-9768 GCA_049289155.1 Chitinophagaceae bacterium | reverse complement strand
TAAAAAATAAAGTGAAAATTAAAAAGTTGATCAACAACTTTTGAAAATTAATGGAAAGAGTAAAAATTGTTGCAGAGAATATTTTTGATAAAGAGGAAGGCGAAAGTTTATGATGAATTTTTAAAATAAAATTTTAAACATGAAGTACGGAAATAGAATTCTAATTAATAATAAAGAATACGAGCTTTTTGGAGAACCATTAAAATCGTACAACGGTTTTACAATAAAAAAACCCGATACAGATGTAATTTCAGTGTCGCCATTGACTGATGAATATTATGCAGATTGGTTATTAAGAGGCGATCAATTATACTTATGTGATTTTGCCGGGTATGATTTTAAACAAAAAAAATATTATGACTATTCGTGTTTTTTTGGCGACAGAAACATACCCTTTTTTACAAATTGGTTTAGCGGGGAAATAAGTGTGCAGGAAGGTGAAGTCATATATACTACCTTTCAAAAAAAAGAAATAAAAAAATACAGTTTTTTAATGACATTTGAAAAGGGAAAACTAGTTAACACAGAAATGAAAGATACTATATTCCGGGCGGAATTATTCGAAGCATTATCACGTATAACTTTATATTCTTATTAGTGTGTGGGTGGACGAAAGTTTGGGAGAGGTTACTTAGTTTCATTTTTGTATCAGTTTATATTAATGATAATTTTCTGAGTTTGATATCCAACTCAGAAAATTATATTTTGAATTGTAAATGAAAAGCGATTAATTTATTACTAACACAATCAAACAAAGCAATAGTCCAACTCAAATAAATAGAAAAATTTAACGTCGGAAAGTGTCATTAAATTCCCATTTATGAAATGCTATATGTGTGTTAATATTTCGACTTCAGATGAACATACTCCACCGAAGTCATTTTTCCCTAAAGCCAATCGCTTAAACTTAATAAAAGTACCTTCTTGTTCAATCCACAACGAAGAAACTTCTTTGGATGATGAATATGTTCGCAATTTAATTGTATTAACAAAGGGTAATAATAAGATTGCTCAAAAGCATTTTAATGACAAAGTATTACCTTCTATAAAAAGAAGAAATTCAATGATGAAATTAATGACCAAGAATTCTATCTCCATGAATTATATTAAAGGAGATGAAAATTCAAAAAGTTTAGCTCATGAAATTGACAGAAATAGGTTTGATAAAGTAATGAGAAAAATTGCTTATGGAGTTTATTATTTTTCTTTTGGAGAAACTTGGTATCGAAAACTTAATGTTTCTACGAATATGTTATATACTGACAGTATGAGAAATGATCCAATAGCGGAAGAGATTCAGAATCAAAAAAATAAAAAGAAAATTGAGATTTCTTATAAAGGTTCAAACCCTGAAGTTTTTAAATATTCATTTTTGAATTTAAAAACAAATAGTAATAAAATTCTTGTATTAATGTTTTATGATTGGTTTGAAGTTTGGATTATTCCTCAAATAGATTCATTTGAATCTTCATTAGAATTATAAAAAGAAAAAACTACATTATTACCTCGCTCCTGAAGCTGGACTTGAACCAGCGACCCTCTGATTAACAGTCAGATGCTCTAACCAACTGAGCTATTCAGGAATTTTCCGTTTTTTTAAAGCGGGCTGCAAAAATAGCCAAATTTGATTTGAAACAAAATTTGTTATGAACTTTTTTTAGAAGCTTTCCGCGGAACGGTTTCCTGGCCTGAGATTGATACTTTAAACAAATCTATTTACCGGTATTTTTTATGCCAATAAATATCCCTTCTTCATTTTCCCTTACTTCAAATGTAGCTAACCTGTATCCTTCATTCATGGCATCCCGCCCATGCGCGAGGTTGAATGCATACTGGTGCACAGGGCACACAATATTTCCCCGGCTGTCTATAAATCCCCCCGACAGGCTTCCGGCCGCATGCGGGCAGCGATCCACGCAGGCACGAAGCCCCGCGGGCATTTGAATGATGCAGATCTTCCTTTCTTCAAAAATAATGGTGGCAATATTGTTTTGCGCAAAATGGAGTTCTTCCCGCGCAGCCGCGATCTTTTCCCATCGTATCGGCTCCTGCTTTTCCATTAAAAAAATGCGACTTTATATGGGTATTTTTCCTGGTAACATTTGCGGACTTCCAACAATATTTTTTCCCGCAGGGCTTCCAGGTTTGTTTTTTCTTTCGCGGAAATAAAAACGCATTTCCCCGAAGTGATCTCTTCCCATTTTTTATACAGGCCCTGCAACAATTCATTTCGCTCCTCCGCGCCCAGCCATTCATCAAATGTTTTTTCTTCGTACTGGTCCATTTTATTAAACACAAAAATGGTGGGTTTATCAAAGGCCTTGATTTCCTGCAGCGTTTTATTTACAATGCCAATTTGTTCTTCAAATTCATTGTGTGAAATATCCACCACGTGTAACAATATATCCGCTTCGCGCACTTCGTCCAGCGTGCTTTTAAAACTTTCCACCAGTTGGTGCGGCAGTTTACGGATAAAGCCAACAGTATCGCTCAGGAGAAATGGCGTTGCCTCAAACACCACTTTTCGTGTAGTGGTATCCAGTGTTGCAAATAATTTATTTTCCGCAAAGACATCGCTTTTACTCAGCAAATTCATCAGGGTACTTTTGCCCACATTCGTATAACCCACCAATGAAACGCGGATAAATTCTTCCCGGTCTTTGCGCTGTGTAAATGCCTGTTTGTCTATGTCCTGGAGTTTTTTGCGCAACAAAGAAATTTTATCTTTCACAATCCGGCGGTCAGTTTCAATTTCAGTTTCGCCCGGGCCTCTTGTACCGATACCTCCGCCTTGCCTTTCAAGGTGTTTCCACATGCCTTTCAGTCGTGGTAATAAATATTGGTACTGGGCAAGCTCCACCTGCACTTTTGCCTGGGCCGTGCGTGCCCGCCGCGCAAAAATGTCGAGGATCAGGCTGCTCCTGTCGAGAATTTTTATCTCCAGTTCCTTTTCAATATTTAAAATTTGTGAGCCGGTTAGTTCATCATCAAATATGGCGAGATCAATCGCGTGAAGCTGTACATATTTTTTAATCTCTTCCACTTTACCTTTCCCGATAAAGGTCTTACTATCGGGATGCGGTAATTTTTGAATAAATCTTTTTTTTGTAATTGCGCCGGCAGTTTCCGCCAGGAAAGCGAGTTCATCCAGGTACTCCTCTACTTTTTCATGTGTTTCACTGCCCTGCACCAAACCAATCAATACGGCGCTTTCTTCTTTTTGAACCTGTTGAATTTTTTCTATCAATGATTTCTTTTTTGTAAAGATACTTTCATAAAATTAAAAATCAGGATACATCGGTTACGGGGCTAATTTTTGTTTTGAGGTGCCGTGGAAAACCCGAAGGGTTGAAATTATTATAGAATAAAATTGAATTGTGTTTCTTAAACCCCGAAGGGGTGGCATTTGTATTTTATTAAAATCACACTTTTGCAGGGAACTTATTCATATTCTAATTCTAATAATTTTTTACGCATAAAGGGGATAAATATGTCACCCCTTTGGGGTTTTGTTTTTTTATTCCGTTTCTATCTATGGCTATAATCATAACACCCTTTCAGGGTTATATTTAATTCACCTGTTCAACAAAAGTATAATTTCATACAACACCTTAAAATATTAATTAACTGGTTACGGTATATTTTAGTAAAATGGTTTTTATTTTTTTACATAAAAAAATGCAAAACCAATAGTATGTTGGTTTTGCATTTTACAGAAATAGAATTACCTGTTCTTTATTTTACGATGACCATACTTGTTTTATAAACGAGCTGGTTATTTTGTTCAACGACCAGTTTATAATTTCCTGCAGGAAGTTTGTTTAATTCTCCCAATGTAATGGTATGGCTTCCTTTCACCAGGTTACCTGCACTTTGTATACGTAACTGGCGGCCATTGATGTCATACAATTTTAATACAACATTTCCATCCTGCTGCAATGCAAAACGTACATTCGCAAATGAACCTGTAACTGGATTCGGACTTACCAGGATATTTTTTGCAGATTCATTCGGTTGTGAAAATGTGTTCATCAAACCGCTGCCTGAAATATTCAAAGTATAATCTTCCACCTCACCATAATCAAATACAGCACATGGATCCGTGATGATATTGCCGGCATGCATTTGTATGCGCATGCGTGTAGCGCCATTTGTCGCGCCGGATGGAATACTAAAGTGAATGGTATCAATTTGCGTACCTGCATCATAACTTTTTGAAGCCACCAATTCTCCCGGGTCATTGAAATCTTTATCACCATTATAATCTATATACAATGTCCAGCTTGTTGCATAATTGGATCCGGGGAATGCAGCTCTTAAGAATAAAGTATAATCAGTGCTTTTAGCAACATTTGTGCTAATGGATGTAAAGTCGCCATAACCTCCATCATCACCACTTGCATTGTTGAGTGATGTTCCTAAAATGCGTACTCTTTGAATGTATCCATGATCAGAACTGTTTCCTTTAGAAGCGCAATAATTATTGCCACCACCACCTGCAGTGCCGATGCCTACTGCATACCAGGCATTTTTTACCTGGATCACTTCATTGGAAGCTGCTCCGAATAAATCTGTTGCAGCATTGATAGAAGCTGTTCTCCAGTCTGCATAATTTGAATTTGGAAAAAGGTAATTTGTATTGGTACGGTAAATGATCTGGTCAGCTTTTGATAATCCAAGACCCTGGACTGTGTAAGTATTTCCGATATCATTCGTTCCTGTTCCTCCATCTACTAAAAGATAAAACATAAAGTTTCCTACACCACTTAATATATGCACATCAGCGCCAGCTTTCCAGTAGAGCCCATTATAGCAATCCGGTTGCTGAAACGCATTCGGGTTACTCATATCACGAATGGCCCAATTCATATCATTACTCAACACCCAATTTTTATCTGAAGGCTTCGCCCAAAACTGTACACTTTTCCCCATGATATCACTCATGCTTTCATTCATGCCTCCGCTTTCACCGCTGTAGTTCAGGTTGGATGTATATTGTGTAAAACCATGTGTCAGTTCATGGCCTGTCACATCAATACCGGTAACACCATTTGTGGTACCGCTGCGTTTTCCATAATTCATATTATTGCCATCCCAGGAGGCATTATTATTATATAAAAATCCACCGCGGTTTACATAACTGTTTAATAAAATTCCATTGTTATCCAAACTGTTCCTGTTGAAATTTATTTTGTAATAATCATAGGTCATTTCTACACCCCAATGTGCATCAAGCCCGTTTTGTGGAAGGCCGGTGAGGTTGAAATTTGCAGTTGCACTGGTAATATCTGCTTTATTATTTGCCCAGTCATAAGTTGTGATTCCATTTCCACGGCTATAATCACGCAGGCGGTAACTGCCATTAAAATGATCGCTGTGAATGGTTTGTGTTCCGCTATACAAAGTATTGGCAGTACCTACTGCATCTACTGTATGCAGAATATCATTTTGCCCAAGCACTTTTCCGGATTGCGCATCTATAAAATAATAAGCACGGCTCATGGGTTCTGTTGCATAGATATCTACTTTATAAGCAAGTACTAATTTTGAAGGAGCAATATTTTCACCACTATTATACCACACTAATTTTGCAGTAGGAAAATAGGACGCATTTTTGTCCTTCATTTGTTCTTTTAAAATTTCTTCTGCACGCGTATCCTGCCACATATAAGTTTGTGCATGTACATATTGCAAACCTATATCCACTGCGCTTTTTGCGCTAATCTTTGCATTATTGCGGGATGCCATTTGCGCATCGAAAGTGGTAATGATTTCACCACTGGCACCCATCATTTTACCGGATTTGGTCTGAACAATATACATTGCATTTTCAACAGGAATATTCATATAAGTTTGAGCATATCGGTAATTCACATTTCCCAAAACATCTGTTTCTGCACGCGTTAAAACCAATGCTTCGCTTCCCGTAAAGCCAAAAAAATGATTCACATCTTTGGGATTAAAAGCAACCTGTTTACTGGTTGTAAAATCTGTATAATGTTTTGACACACCGTCACTGCCAGCTATTTCAGCACGCATATTTTGCGAAAATGCAGGGAATAAAAATCCCACGAAGAGTACCAGTAGAAATTGTTTTCTCATGTTGTTTGTTTTTTATGATAAATAATAATACGCCGTCTTTTTGGTAAAAAAATTATTTAATAACCCATTCAAATAATTGGTGTTTTCTATAGAGCAGTTAAAAAAATATTTGAATTGAAAGGCCGGATGGAGGCAAGTTATAAAATAAAAAAATACATCTCAAAAAAATATGATGAGATGTATTTTATTAAAAAGAGGTGCTTATTTTATTTAAGACATTCCCGCGCAATAACTAATTTCTGTATTTCAGAAGTGCCTTCTCCAATCGTGCAGAGTTTGGCATCGCGATAAAATTTTTCTACCGGAAAATCTTTGGTATAGCCATAGCCTCCAAAAATTTGTACGGCATCATTGGCTGTTCTTACGGCTACTTCACTTGCATAATATTTTGCCATCGCCGATTCCTGTGTCATTTTCTGATGTTCATTTTTCAAAAAGCAAGCTTGCAATGTAAGCAGGTCGGCAGCCATAATTTCTGTTGCCATATCAGCCAGTTTAAAACTGATTCCCTGGAAATGGCTGATAGGTTTATCAAATTGCTCGCGTTCTTTTGAATATTGAAGTGCGGCTTCATAAGCGCCTTTGGCAATGCCGAGAGAAAGTGAAGCAATGGAAATTCTTCCTCCGTCGAGTATCTTCATGGATTGCTTGAATCCCTGGCCTACTTCTCCGAGACGATTTTCATCGGGGATCACGCAATTATCAAATATCATTTCCGCGGTTTCGCTGGCGCGCATACCCAGTTTATTTTCTTTCTTTCCGCCACTAAAGCCTTTTGTTCCGCGCTCCACTACAAATGCGGTACAATTATCTTTTGCACGCGGTTCGCCTGTCCTGGCAAGGACTACAGCTACTTCACTGCTGATGCCATTAGTGATCCAGCATTTGGTACCATTCAACACCCAGTTATCGCCATCTTTTACAGCCGTGCATTTCATATTACACGCATCACTTCCTGTATTCGGTTCGGTAAGTCCCCATGCGCCGATCCATTCGCCGGTCGCGAGTTTGGGAAGCCATTTTTGTTTTTGTTCTTCATTTCCAAACATTAAAATATGGCCTGTACAAAGTGAGTTATGTGCAACAAGGCTTAAGCCAATGGATGCACACACTTTGGAAATTTCTTCTATGATGGCTTTATATTCAAAGTATCCCAGTCCGGCACCATGATATTTTTCCGGAACTAAAATGCCCATTAATCCCAGTTTTCCCATTTCATGAAAAACATGTTTTGGAAATTCCTGCGTTTCATCCCATTCCATCACGTGAGGCCTGATGTGTTTTTCTGCAAAATCTTTAGCGGTAGCTGCAACCTGTTTAGTTAAATCTGACTCTGTAAAATTCATGTACGAACATTTGTTAGCAAACAAAAATAATGGATTAAGGGCAGAATAAGAAATGATGAAAGAAATAATTCCCAGGCAACTGAATTATTCGCCCAAGAGTAGCCAGGGGCGTATGTTTTCAAAAACGGAATCTTTAAGTCCATAGGTTTTTTTCACATCATCAATACTGGCAAATCCTTTTTTAGCAGTTCTGAATTTGATAATCCGCTTTGCCAGGACATCGCCAATACCGGGCAATGATTTCCATTCTTCTTCAGTGGCTGTATTGATATTAATTTTAGTATAACTTTTCTTTGGAAATTCTTTGAAAGGCTTTGCATACTTTTTTTCATCCGCATTATTTTGAGAGTAGGTACTAGCCTGTTCCATTTTTATAAAAGGCTCCAGCCGGTCTGCATCTGCTTTTTTCAAACCATAAATTTTATGAATATCCGCAGGCGATTTGAATCTTCCACCTTTCGACCTGTAATTGAGAATTGTTTGAATGGTTTTTTCACGAAGGCCTAATTTTTCCCAGCCTGCCGCATCAATTGTATTCGGGTCAAAATAAAATAATGTGGCGGGTACACTTTCATTTGGAAATGATAAAGAGTCACTACGGGCGGGCATCCCGGAAGATTGATGGGTTTCCAGTGCAGCCATTTGTTTGGCCGTTTCTGTATCCGTTAATGGTGGAGTAAAGTCCGGTTTAATAAACCAGGGCAATACAATAATGATGACAATAATTGTCACCAGAATAATAATAGCAGTCCTTTCCTTTTTTGAAAATGACAGGTAATCTTTCCAATGAATCTTCTGCATAAAAATTAATTTTAAAATTAATTTTTCATCAAAAGATTATAAGCTGACCTGCAAACCATCATAAGCAAGTGAAATATGCGCGGGCAATTTTTTATTCACTTCATCATGCCTTCCAAGCTGGTGGCTGATATGTGTAAAATAAGCCTTTGGAATTTTTAAATACTCCACCAGTTCAGTCGCCTGCTTTAAAGTGAAATGCGAAATATGGGATTCTTCCCTCAATGCATTGATAACAATGATTTCAGAGCCTTTGATTTTTTCCATTTCACTTTCTTCAATCCGGTTTGCATCAGTAATATACGTAAAATTTCCAAAACGATATGCATATACCGGCATTTTATGATGCCAGACCTGTATAGGTATTACAGGAATATCGCCAATTAAAAATGGCGTTTCATCGATTGTTACCAGGTTTAATTCAGGCAGGCCGGGGTAATTATGATCTGAAAATGCATAGGCATAATCCCTCCGCAATGCTTCAGCAGTCAATGCATTCGCATATAAATCCATTGGCCTGTGTTGAAAAAAATTATACGGGCGTACATCATCCAGTCCTGCCGTATGGTCTTTGTGTGGGTGTGTATATAAAATAGCATCCAGTTTTTTATTATCTATCCGCAGCATCTGCTCCCGGAAATCCGGTGTGGTATCTACAACCAGTGTAGTTTGCGCAGATTCAATACGGATGCTGCTTCGCAGGCGTTTATCTTTCGCGTTTTCTGAATGGCAAACACGGCAGGGGCAGGCGATCATGGGAATGCCGGTACTGGTGCCGGTGCCTAAAAATGTAATTTTCAATTCAGGAATGTCCACGAACAAAAATACTGGAAAAAAAATCGTGGTTAGGATTCAGTGATAGAAAGTTTCATAACAGTATCATACAATTGCTGCGATTCATAGGTAAGCAGGTCATAATTAATTTCCAGTTTAGGGATCAATTCCAGCAACACGTTGATTCTTCCTTCCACGTCGAGGAATTTGTTGAGTACCACCATTCTTTTATTTTCCAGCAGGCACCAGCCACTTTGAAAAGTGCCGCGTTCATAGCGGGCTGTATATTGGCTTTGGCTTAAAATGGCTTCCAGCCGGGCGAGCGTGGATGGTGAAATTTTCATCTATTTTTTTATTCACTACAAATTTACTGTAAAAAGGTAAAAATCATTTTTCTAAAATACACTTCTTATACACAAAAAATTATGTTCGGTTTTGATTGTGGTATTAAATTCTTAAATCAAACATTATTTAACCAGGCTGTTGGCGTTTGTGCTATTGTTGGCGTCCCCGCCAACAATTTTCTGCAATAAAAAAAATGCAAATGTATTTAGCCTGTTGGCGCGAAAGCCAACAGTAGCTGGTAAAATTTCGCTACTCTTTGCTACTTCACTATCATTTTTCTGAATTAAAAATTGGTGCTTTTGTTGACCCTCCAGCAAATAATTTCCTGCAATCAAATGGGTAACCCTATTATTACTGTCGGCGGGGACGCCAACAGTAGCTGGAAAAATGTTGCTGCTCTTTG
>JBAQJB010000177.1:0-1996 GCA_049289155.1 Chitinophagaceae bacterium | reverse complement strand
GGCGGCCTGTTTTTTTGTCCCTGGTTTCTTTGTACCGGAACCCGGTTTTGTGGCTGCGCATTATTATCATTTACCGGCGGCTTTACAACAGGCCGTTGATTCGTATTGGAAGGCAATTGTTGCTGGCGGCTTTTTTGTTGATTTAACTGCTTATTCCTCCCAGCATTATTTACAGTTTCCTTACTGCCTTCTCCCGGCCTGTACATTTTTACAGCATCTTTACTGACTCTTGCATTTGTTGCTTTATTGGAGTTCACAATTTTTACTGTCTGCACTCTTTGACCTGTATTGCGTTGCACATCTGCAGTGGAAGGTCCGCTCACATATCGCCTCTTATTATAAATATTTGTATTATTTATAATTGTTGTGTTGCGGATAATGGTGATGTTGCGCGTGTTGTTTATGTAATAATTATTTATCCTTGGACTGGTAATATACCTGGATGGTACAAAACACCACCTGTTTGCAGGATAGCTATTTCCAAAATTAAAGCCAATATTGATATTGATGCCGGGGCCTAAAGGTGTCCAACCGTAGTAACCACCGCCACTGCGCCAGCCAACCCAGGCCGGTCCCCATTCGTAACCTGGAATCCACATCCAGCCCCAACCAGCTTCATAAGTCCACCGACCATAGTGAAATGGTGCCCATCCCCACCTGTAGTCAGAAACCCAGGTCCAGCCATAAGAGGAGTATACCCAGTGGCCACGGGTTTGATAAGGCACAAATCCTCTTTCATTGGCCATCCAAACACGGCCATAAGAAGGGTAGTTTACCCATCTGCCATAAGGACTCAGGTCATTGACAAATACATTGATATTAACATCGCCATTATTGCCATTATCATTATTGTATTCATCATTGGAACCATCATTGTACTGATCATTATTATTATATTGATCATCATTCTGGCCATTGTTATTTCCATTATTATAATAACCATTGTCCGGTGGTGGTGGTTGTTCCTGTGCAATTGCCCTGCGGGAAGTGCTGCAGGAAGCAAACAGTAACACTGCAAAGAATGCAGGTAAAATTTTATTTATTCGCTTTTTCATGATTTATAATTTTTAAATTATTTAATATTTTGATTGAAAATTATTCCGGGGGTTTACAAACTATTTGTAAAAATTGATTACTCAAAAAACGTACGAACGTTTGTTAAAATCCTTTTACATTTTTCAATCACTAATAGGACTGTAACTCCTTTAAAAAGTTACATGAGAAAAAAAAATATTTGATTGATTTGAAAAGTAGGTAAACTGGCTTACTAAAGATACGAAAATAAAATGCTACTCAGCCAGGTTTAACACATCTTTTTTGCCTGTAAATATGTTGGCAATATCTTTTGCTTTGTAAATATTGCGATTGAATTTATTACCTAAAATAATGATTGTGGCAGTGTCTTCATAAACCCTGGTAAAAACCGTATTGGATCCATGCCATTTTCCATTATGGTAAATGAGGCTTTCGTTTTCATTTTTAAATAAACGCCAGGCTAATCCATAATTATGCATGGATTTAACTTCATGGCTTTGCGGTGTGAAAGCAAGGTCAAGGAGCTGTTTATTGATATAAGTGTGTTGGTATAAACTTTTGTCCCAAAGCAACAGGTCATTGACAGTACTATAAATATTCTTATCTCCATATGTACAATCTAGATGATCCATCGGGTAGGGGCGGTTACCCATATATGTTGGAATATAAGAGAGCGTGTCCTTCGTTGAAAATACATACGTATGCTTCATACCGAGCGGGATAAATAAACTGTCCCGCATATATTGAGGATAAGGTTGTTTTGTAATTTTTTCCAATACCATCGCAAGCAACAAAAAATTAGTATTACAATAATGAAAAACTCTGTCGGGCTGGGCTTGTATTGCTGGTTTATGCACGATCATAAACTGTAAAACATCTTCATTGGTCGCCTTTCTTTTTTTATCCCAAATCGAATCCATAAAATCAAGGTAATTCGGCAAGCCACTTCTGTGGTCGAGTA
>JBAQJB010000176.1:0-2210 GCA_049289155.1 Chitinophagaceae bacterium | reverse complement strand
GTCAAAATATATGGATGCGGGTGCGGCATATTGCGAGTGACCCGAATGGCACAGGAATTGGTTTTAATGTGCCCGAGACTCAAGGTTCACCTTTTCGTTCAGGTGGTTTTGGAGGTTGGTGGGGTTTTCTTTATCAATTTGATATTTACAAAGATGAAAATTTAGTTGGCTGCAGGAGTAATACATTAAATGGACTTTATCCTGTAAATATTATAATGGAAAATATAGAAACGCTTAGCCAACCGGAATGGCTGATGTTTGAAAACTTAAACGTGGAAAGTTCGGACTGGATACTCAATTCAATTAATTTCACAGGTAACAATCCAGGAAGCAACCCGGGATTTAGTGGAATAAATATCCCCTATCCGGATCCATTTCCCGGTGGTTTTTCATCCACATTTCCTGCTGCAAGTAAAAATATTTATGCCATTGATTTAGGTGGCACGTCTTATGCCGAATTTAAAATGAGTGCCAATAATGTATCACAGTTTAAATATGGTTATGAATACAATTCAAGTGGCGGCTACCAGGGCATACGACTATCTTTTGGCACAGCCCTGGTATTGCCGCTAAACCTTTTACGTTTTGATGCATTTAAAAATAAAACAAATGTGCAGCTCTCCTGGAAAACGACCAATGAAATAAATACCAGCTACTTCATGCTACAACGCAGTACGAATGGTACAACCTTCAACAACATTGGAAAAGTGGAGGCAGTAAATACATCGGGCAATAATGAGTATAGTTTTACAGATGAAAGTCCTGTTAATGGCATCAATTACTATCGCTTACAAATGGTAGATATTGATGGAAAAACAACGTATAGTTTCATCATAAAAATTGTATTCGGGAATACAAGTGAATTGCAGGTATTTCCAAATCCTGCAAAAAATATTATTACTGTAAACGGCTTACAAAGCAAAGGCACTTTAAAAATTATAGCAACCGATGGAAAATTAATAAAGCAAATAACCATTACTGGCATTAGCTTACAGATTGATATGAGTAAATTGGCAAAAGGAATGTATATTTTACAATACTACAATGAAGTAAAAACAGACCAGGTAAAAATTATTAAACAATAAAAATCAACACGATGAATCCATTCATTTTCGCTGCACTTTTTTTGGCGTATGCAACGCCGGCAAATTTAGCAGTACCAGAAATAAATTCAATACCGAAGGCAATCATAATTAATGATGAAACAGTAAAAGATTGCGATGGCAACATCTATCATACTATAACCATTGGCACACAGGTATGGATGGTGGAAAATTTAAAAACAACCAAGTTCAGGGATTGCACACCGATTCCAAATGTAAAAGTTGATGCAGACTGGGAAGCACTGACTACAGGTGCTTATTGTGATTATAAAAATGTAGCAAAGAATTCAGAAACTTACGGCAGGTTATATAACTGGCATGTCATAAGCGACAAGCATGGCATAGCTCCGGAGGGTTGGCATGTGCCTACAAATGATGAATTTAAAACCCTGGCCGCTTTCCTCGGTGGGGATGATGTTGCCGGGGGAAAATTAAAAGAAGCCGGCTTTACGCATTGGCCCACGCCCAATAAAGATGCAAGCAATAGCAGCGGGTTTACGGCATTGCCTGGAGGAGACCGTTCAAAAGATGGTTCTTTTTATGCACTGGGACAGTATGGTTATTTCTGGACAGCATCCGAAGATGGCAGCGATACAAAAAGAGCTCATTGCCGCCATATTTTATTGTATAGCGGCGCATTTGAAAATGATTATATCGATATAAAGAATGCAGGATTTTCTATCCGTTGTATAAAAGATTAAACGGTGGTATTTAGCTGTCCATAGAAAACTGTAATTCAAATAATTTTAAACTTGCGAATATAGATTGGTTTTCAGTTGCAGACGGGCATGAAATTTATGTATGCCAAAAAGAGTTGAAATAATTTTTAAATAAAATTAGTACCCATGAAAAAATTAACCTGCTTATTCGTTGTCTTTTTTTCCCTAAGCCTTCAAATGATGGCGCAGGTAAAAAAACCCGATACACAGCCAGCCACTCCCCCAATGCCTGATATAGAAAAGATGTTGAAAGATTTGCCACCTGATCAGCAGGCTGTGGTAAAAGATATTATTTCTAAACAAACGAGTGTCACAAATAAAAATGAAGGTGCAAAAACAAACAAGCCTTTTGATGATTGGAATAAAGCTCAAAGCGAAGCAGCCGCTG
>JBAQJB010000175.1:0-1842 GCA_049289155.1 Chitinophagaceae bacterium | reverse complement strand
CAGGAAGGTGAATCACTTAATTTTTTTGGAGACCATACATTTACAGATTGTAAAGGTGAACTTATCTATAATACCGGTAACTGGTTGTATGCAAAATCCAATCAAACTTTTCAGCTCGAAGATTCATCAAAAAATTACAGCACTACCATATCAAAAATAAAACATGATGCAAGCGGGCATATATTTTTTGAAATAATGGATACCACTGAAAACAGGAAATGTACATTTATAAAAATCACAAATCCCTTGCAGGAATTCCGGGATGATCCATTTTACCCGGTTAATAATACATGGCGCATCAAGCCAGCTGCACGCGAGGATACGCTACAGCTAAGAGCCAGGCTGGCAAACTATTTCAGGCATCTCGCCCTTATTTTAAAAGCAGCGACAGAAAGGAAACAGGATGTAGTTTCGTTTGAGTTTTCCCTTGGCCCGGTAAAAATATATAATGGCGCTATTGGTATGTATGATTATAAAAATGTACCCTTCTCCTGGAAAAAGGGTTATTATGATGATGCCGATGCGAAAACTGCTTATTATATGTACCAGGATTATTTAAATTCTGGCAGCTACAAAGGAGTTAACATGGGCAACTGGATCGAAGATGATTATAATATACTGCTGAGTATTTATGCAGATTTTAATAATCCGCCACAATAAATTTTTAATTTTTTCAGTAAATAAATTTGCAGGCAATACCTACACGCAATCAACAGCACATTTAATTTTTTCTTTACTTTCATACCTAAATTATTTATCATGAACTGGATACTACTCATCATTGCAGGAATCTTTGAAGCGGGTTTCGCCGCCTGCCTGGGGAAAGCCAAAGAAACCAGCGGCAGCACAGCTACCTGGTGGTTCGTTGGTTTTTTTATATGCTTATCCATTAGTATGTTTTTATTGTATAAAGCCGTGCAAACGTTACCTATAGGAACCGCTTATGCAGTCTGGACGGGCATCGGCGCTATCGGTACGGTAATCATTGGCATCATCGTTTTCAAAGAACCGACAGATTTCTGGCGTATATTTTTTATCCTAACTTTGATCGGTTCGATCATTGGTTTAAAAGCTGCGTCACATTCATAAGCAAAACTTATTTTTGCAAAATTCATTTACTAAATTTTACACATCCAAAGAATATTGAATTATGGAAATCAAACAATTTGAAGACAAGAATTTATCACATTATGCGTATGCTATTATAAGCAATGGAGAGATGGCATTGATTGACCCTGCAAGAAATCCGCAACCTTATTATGATTTTGCCAAACAACATCATGCAAAAATTACTACGGTGATTGAAACACACCCACACGCGGATTTTGTGAGTGGCCATTTGGAAATTTCAAAAACAACCGGCGCAACTATTTATGTAAGTAAATTATTAGGCGCGGATTATCCGCACAAAACTTTTGATGAAGGCGATACAATTTCCCTGGGAAATATTTCTTTAAAAGCATTGAATACACCGGGCCATTCGCCGGACAGCATCTGCATTGTAGCGATTGATGAACATGGAAAAGAAGAAGCGCTTTTTTCCGGGGACACTTTATTTATCGGCGATTGCGGCCGGCCTGACCTGCGTGAAACTGCCGGTGCCATTACGGCTGCGCGCGAAGAATTGGCAAAAAATATGTATCATTCATTACGCGATAAATTAATTGGTTTGTCCAATGATATGAAAGTATTTCCCGCGCATGGTGCAGGGAGTTTATGCGGGAAAGGCATGAGTGATCAGAATACAAGCACGATGGGTGCAGAAAAAATTTCTAACTGGAGTTTGCAGGAATTGAGTGAAGCTGAATTTGTACAAGCATTACTGGAAGGACAGCCATTTGT
>JBAQJB010000174.1:0-4937 GCA_049289155.1 Chitinophagaceae bacterium | reverse complement strand
GCCTGTTGCAATGGCAAAAATATTGGGATCAAATATGATGTCCTCCGCATCAAAACCTGCTTTTGTAGTGAGCAACTTGAATGCATGTTCACATATAGATACTTTTCTTTCTTTGGTATCTGCCTGTCCCTGTTCATCAAACGCCATCACGATCACAGCGGCGCCGAATGATTTGCATATTTCTGCCTGGTATAAAAATTTTTCTTCCCCTTCTTTCAGTGAAATGGAATTGACAATGCATTTTCCCTGCACACATTTTAAACCCGCTTCAATGATTTCAAATTTTGAAGAATCAATCATCACGGGGATCTTTGCGATGTCCGGTTCACTTTGTAATAGTTTGAGAAATGTTTGCATAGCGGCCACTCCATCAATCATGGCATCATCCAAATTTACATCAAGCACCTGCGCACCGCTTTCCACCTGCTGGCGTGCAATGGCCAGCGCTTCTTCATATTGATTCGCACGGATCAATCTTGCAAATTTTTTAGAACCGGTAATATTTGTGCGTTCGCCAATATTTACAAAATTCATATCCGGCCTTACAATTAATGGTTCGAGCCCGGCAATTCGCAAGTAAGGTTTTATCGTATTTTCTTCAGTCATGTATGCAACAATAAAATTGAAAAAAAATTAATGAGTCATTTCTACAACAGGTAATTTCCTGGTTTGAATATTTTTAACGCGGCCTGCTATTTCTTTGATATGTTCCGGTGTGGTTCCGCAGCAGCCACCAACGATATTTACCCAACCTTCTTTCGCCCAGGTTTCTATGAAAGCGGCGGTTTCATTGGGTTGTTCGTCATATTCGCCCATGGCATTTGGCAGGCCTGCATTGGGATAAGCAGACACAAAACAGGAAGCGATTTGTGATAACTCTTCAATGTGGCTGCGCATTTCAGCCGCGCCTAATGCACAGTTCAGGCCGATACTTAAAGGCCTTGCATGCATGAGCGACACATAAAATGCTTCAAGCGTTTGCCCGCTTAAAGTTCTTCCCGAAGCATCGGTGATCGTACCGCTGATCATTATGGGAAGTTCCATTGTATGTTCACGGAAATATTTTTTAATTGCAAAAATGGCTGCCTTGGCATTTAATGTATCAAAGATTGTTTCGATCAATAAGAGATCAACACCGCCTTTTACAAGCCCGTCAATTTGGGTAAAATATGCATCAGCCACTTCATCAAAACTAACTGCACGGAAGCCGGGATCATTTACATCGGGAGAAAGGCTAAGTGTTTTATTCATTGGGCCGATAGCGCCTGCCACAAAGCATTTGCGGGGAATGCCATCCGGTATATTTTCTGCAGTAAATTCTTCAATCGCCTGCCGCGCAATTTTCGCGGCTTCAATATTTATTTCATAAGCCAGGTCTTCCATGTGATAATCAGCCAATGAAATTCGTTGTGCATTGAATGTATTCGTTTCAAGAATATCTGCACCAGCTTCCAAATATGCTTTGTGAATATTTTTAATAATTGAAGGTTGTGTAAGGCATAGCAAATCATTATTGCCTTTGAGGTCATGCGTGTAATTTTTAAAACGTTCTCCACGATAACCGGCTTCATCGAGTTGATGACGCTGGATCATAGTGCCCATGGCGCCATCTAAAATCAAAATCCTTTTTTCAAGTTCCTGCTGAATATGCATGATGAATAAATTAATGAAATAATATAGCTCCATAATGTACAGGAAGTACAAGTGAGTGACACAACAAAGCTAAATAAAGAAATTATAGCTGGCTAAAAAAAAAACTTATAATCAATACCGGCATTTAATTATTGAATGCCATATTTCTTTTCATATTTTTCGTACAATTCTTTTTGTTTATTGTCGAGATTGATTTGCCGGCCCTGGATAAAAGCAAGCGTAACATTACTGGTTCTCATATCCAAAATATCACCATCACTCACAACGATGTTGGCATCTTTTCCTTTTTCAATCGTGCCGGTCCGGTCATCAATGCCAAGAATTTTTGCAGCATTTAATGTGATGGCCTGCAACGCCTGTTCCTTTGTAAGTCCGTATGCCACGGCAGTTCCGGCGTTAAAGGGTAAATTGCGGTAACGTGAATTGCCGTCATTATCGGTGATGGTAAAAAGTACGCCAGCCTGTTGTAACAAGTAAGGTGTTTTATAGGGCTGATCTACATCATCATCCGCTAAGATGGGCAGGCTATGTGTTTCTGCAAGCACTACGGCAATATAATTTTGCTTCAGGTAGCCGGCAATGTTCCAACTATCCGCGCCGCCCATGATGGCAGTTTTAAAACCAAATTCACGGGCAAAATCTGTAGCGATCATCATTTCATTTACTAGATTGCAATGGACATAAAAAGTTTTTGACTGATCAAATAAACCTTTAACTGCTTCGAATTTTAAATTGGTATTTACATGCGTTGGTTCATTGAAATAAACTTTTGCTTCGCGAAAAAATGTACGCACTTCATCAATGTCTTTCATAGCATTGGCCAGCACATCGTCATTATTCCTGTTGCGAAAAGAAAAACGTGCGAGGCTCGGCATATTAAAATGAATTCCCTGGTCTGCTTTATAAGCAGCATCTTCCCAATTCCAGGCATCGAGTTGCATTACGGATGAAGAACCACTGATAATGCCGCCATCCGGAATTATGTTGGCCAACAGAATACCGTTGCTGCGAACTGTATTGATAATTTTTGAATCTGTATTATACGCAACCAATGCGCGCACATTTGGATTAAGGTCACCCAATTCATATTCATCCAGCGTGGATTTTACGGCGCTTATTTCATTCAACCCAAGATCAGTAGAGGCTGCAATGAGGCCGGGATAAATTTGTTTTCCTGTACAGTCAATTACTTTCACATCAGCGATGGGCGCTGTTGGACGCACATCAATTATTTTTCCATTACTGAATACAATCATGCCATCATTAATGATATCTCCATTACCAATATGAATGGTTGCATGAATGAGTGCAATGGTTTGTGATTGCGGTGGCGCGGGAGAAATGGTCGCCTGGGCAAATGAAAAATAATTAAAAAATACTGTGGCGAAAAGTGCAAAATATTTTTTCATAAAAATGATTTTTAATTTTTTT
This sequence comes from Chitinophagaceae bacterium, assembly GCA_049289155.1. Taxonomy (GTDB): domain Bacteria; phylum Bacteroidota; class Bacteroidia; order Chitinophagales; family Chitinophagaceae; genus JAFDXJ01. The sequence continues at coordinate 1,853 of JBAQJB010000174.1, read as the reverse complement.
TAATGGTCCGTTATGGTTGAAGTTCTTCTACACTTATCCCCCAAATATTATTGGTGCGTTCATCATCATTTTGATCTTCATAATTATTGTCAAAAGAAACCGTGGCGGGTGTAGTCTTCGCGCCATTATTTTTCGCATCGATCATTTTTTGAATGAGCCGGTTTCTTTCAGAGGCGATCGATTTTTGCATTTGAGCATCTTTTACAAGATCAAAATAAACGATTCCATCAACGATTGTTTTATCCGGTTTTGCATAAATACTTAAAGGGTCAGCAGTCCATAATACGAGGTCAGCATCTTTACCCGTTTTAATACTTCCAACCCGATCAGCGATATGCAACATCACAGCCGGGTTGAGCGTACACATTTTCCATGCATCTGCTTCTGAAAGATTTCCATACTTAATTGTTTTTGCAGATTCCTGGTTGAGCCTCCTTGCCATTTCCGCATCATCACTATTGATTGCTACGTTAAGCCCAACTTTTTGCATGATGGCTGCATTGTATGCAATGGCATCCTGCACTTCTGATTTATACGCCCACCAGTCAGAAAATGTAGAAGCATTTGAACCATGCGCTTTTAATTTATCTGCCACTTTATATCCTTCCAATACATGCGTAAAAGTATTTACTGTAAACCCAAAAGTATCTGCCACATGTATCAGCATATTTATTTCACTTTGAACATAGGAATGGCAGGTGATAAAACGCTTATGATTTAATATTTCTGATAGTGCATCCAGTTCGAGGTCTCTTCTTTTATTGTTGCCGAGGCGTTCATAATCGCGCGCTCTTGTAAATGCATCCATCAACACCTGCTCCACGCCCATACGCGTATCCGGGAAACGTTGATTATTACTGCTGGAAGAGCGTTTTACATTTTCTCCCAAAGCAAATTTTATAAACGGATCCCAGTTGGCAAATTTCAAATCTTCAGCGTCACTGCCCCAGCGAAGTTTAATGAGCTGCGTTTGTCCACCGATCGTATTACAACTGCCATGTAATAAATGCGAAGTAGTAACACCACCGGCAAGTTGCCGGTAAATATTGATGTCTTCCGGGTTGATTACATCTCCTACACGCACTTCCGCAGTAACTGATTGAGAACACTCGTTTACGCCGCCGGCAATAGCAATGTGCGAGTGTTCATCAATGATTCCCGCGGTGAGGTATTTGCCGGTACCATCTATAACTTCAATGGGTGTTTTACCGGCTAATGGTGTGGTCAAATTTTTTCCGATCTGTTGTATTTTCCCGCCGCTTACCAATACATCTGTATTTTCTAAAACGCCTTCTGCTTCATTAGTCCATACTGTTGCATTTTTAATCAGCAACATTTTTTGAACCGGTTTTTCAGTCCAGCCATACCCATCAAATGGATACATGACTGTTTTATTAATGTCGTCTTTTTTATTTTCTTTTTTTGGATTCTCTTTTTTCGGAACGTATGCAGATGTGTATTGCATATTCCATGAAAGCCTGTTGCCATGCGTATCATAGCCTGTGCCTGTCCATACTTTTTCGCCGGCAATTCCACTCAGGCTATTGATCGTAGCAGTGTCTGATTTTGCACTCCAGGTAATTTTTACAATATTTCCATTGATACTTACTTTCCCTTTAATAGATGAAGTATCTGTACCTGGTTTTAAACTAATATTTATTTTTTCAGGCTTGCCCCCGATTTCTACAGCGTATGTTTTATTTTGTGTTTGATCATTTATAGTTAGTGTATAATTTCCCCTCAGGTCATTCCAGCCATTTTCTTCAAGGGTATATTTTTTTCCTTCCACCCAGTTTTGAAAGAGCACCGTTTGATCATCAAACACAGGGCCGTTTGTAATAATAAAATTGGCT
>JBAQJB010000173.1:0-2627 GCA_049289155.1 Chitinophagaceae bacterium | reverse complement strand
TACATTTCCGTCTTTAATCGCAAATTGAATATTAATGAGGCCACAAATGTTTAAAGCCCGGGCAATTTTCTCTGCGTAATATTCCATCGTAGTTATTACCAGTGGCGTTAAATTGAAAGCAGGCAACACCGCATGGCTGTCCCCGCTGTGTATCCCCGCGGGTTCTATATGTTCCATCACGCCCATCACATGAAAATTTTCCCCGTCAAAAATCGCGTCTACTTCCGCTTCCTGGCAACGATCGAGGAAATGATCAATCAATATTTTATTATCGGGTAAATGTTTTACCAGGCTTACCACCGCTTTTTCCAGTTCATCATCATTGATCACAATACGCATGCGCTGGCCGCCTAATACATAACTTGGCCGCACCAAAACGGGGTAGCCCACTTTCGCAGCCACTTCTATTGCATCGTCCGCGTTGAAAGCGGTACCATAATCCGGGTAAGGAATTCCTAATTCTTTCAGCATATCGCTAAACCTTCCACGGTCTTCCGCAATATCCATATCGTCAAATGAAGTCCCTATAATTTTATACCCGTGCAAATGCAGGCGCCGGGAGAGTTTGAGCGCAGTCTGGCCGCCCAATTGTACAATGATGCCTTCGGGTTTTTCGAGTTCAATAATTTCAAGGAGGTTTTCCCAAAAAACAGGTTCAAAATATAATTTGTCCGCCATGTCAAAATCGGTAGAAACTGTTTCCGGGTTGCAATTGATCATGATTGCCTCAAAACCGCTTTCTTTAATAGCCATTAAACCGTGCACACAACAATAATCAAACTCAATGCCCTGGCCAATGCGGTTAGGGCCACTGCCTAAAACAATGATCTTTTTTTTATTAGATGGGATAGATTCGTTTGATGAAATTTGCTCGTTCATTCCTAAAGATTTTGCAATATTACAAATTTGATTTTTGATTTCAAAACAAGGTTAATTAATATTTTGATGTGCTAAGTGAAATTATACTTCTGATGAACCGACGGATTAAATATAACCCTGAAAGGGTGTTATGATTATAGGAACAGATAGGAAGAGGATAAAAGAGCAAAACCCCGAAGGGGTGGTATATCTATCCACTTTAGCGGTAAAAGTTATAAGAATGAGAATATGAAAATGTTCCTTGCATAAGGGTAATTTGAATAAAATACAAATACCACCCCTTCCTTTGTATCGTTTCCCCTTTTATTATTAAAATCTATTATTATTATAATGGGGGGTCTGGGGGGTGTTAATAAAGTCAAACAATGTTAATAAGTTTGAAAGAAGCGGCAGGGTGAACTTGCGCCCCTTCTAGTCTGAAAGGATTTTGCTCCGTATTAGTCCCTGCCGCTATTTTCCTTGCTCAATGTCCATCTAGAATTATTTCTTTGAGCTATCAAAGGTTTTTGACTAGAGCAAGTTTTTTTAACAATATAAAGGTATGAAAAATGGAAAAAAGAAAATTCACTTTGGGTGTTGACGTTTCTAAACTAACGCTTGACATCAGTTGTGCTGAATTAAATGAACACATTCAAGTCAGCAATGGATCAGAAGGGTTTACCCAGTTTTTAAAATGGTGTAAGCAATTGGAAATTAATTTGCGAGATTGTATTGTAGTTTTAGAATATACGGGTGGGTATGAGTATAAGCTACTACAGTTTTGCGAAGTAAAAGAGATTTCATATGTAAGAGTTCCTGGCCTTGCTATTAAAAATTCTTTGGGGATTATTAGAGGGAAAAATGACAAAGTAGATTCCCTTAGAATAGCGCAGTATGGAGAACAAAAGCATAAATCATTACAGCCATCCAAGCCTATGAATGCAGCGATAATAAGGCTGAAAGAGTTGCTGAGTTTTAGGAAAAGATTAGTGCGGGAAAGTGCAGGATATAAGGCGTCAATTAAAGAACGGGAACACATGTATGGTTCAAATAAAAAGGACATTATATTAAAATCACTTAACCAAAAACTAAAGGCAAATATTAAATTTATTGACAACCTTGAAATTGAGATGGCAAAAATTGTAACCCAGGATGAAGCTATGAGCTTGAATTTTGCACTTATCACCAGTGTAAAAGGAATTGGGAAAGTAAATGGATTAATGACAATTGCATATACAGAAAACTTCACGAGCTTTAGCAATCCAAGAAGCTATGCGGTGTATGTTGGAGTCGTTCCCTTCGACCATAGTTCGGGAACAAGCATTCATGGTAGAAAAAGGGTGAGCCATATCGCAAACAAAGAATTAAAACAAGAGTTGAATCAAGCGGCACGTAGTGCTATGAATTGGGATCCAGGAATACGGGAATATGCCGAAAAAAAAATTCAAACAAAATGCTACAAAATCGTTCTAAACAATATAAAATTCAAACTAATTCTCAGAATGTTTGCTGTTGTGAAGAAAGGGGAAATGTATGTGGAAAACTATCAAAGAGCAGCTTGATTTATAAATAAATTTGGTAGTTTGAACATCCTAGAATACGGGGTTTAGGAAACACAGTTCAATTCTATTTTATAATAATTTCAACCCTTCGGGTTTTCCACATCATATCAAAATAAAAATGAGCCAAAATGAGCTACACATATTTGAGTTATTCAAAGGAAGCGATGAATGAAAATTATTTGATCGTATAACGTATACCGATACCGC
>JBAQJB010000172.1:0-2254 GCA_049289155.1 Chitinophagaceae bacterium | reverse complement strand
GATAAGTTCTGCGCCAAACCGATTATCAGAAATGGTCATCATGCAGTAACTGCACGCATCTTCACCAAGTTTAAATGCTTGTGGCTGTGAAGAACAGGATGTAAAGAAAAATAGGATGGCAAAGATGAATGTAATTGCAGCTCTATGAAGTTTCGGTTTTTTTCTTTCAAAATATGCAAAAAATAAAACGATCAATAATAGCAAGCCAACCCCAATGAAAATAAAGCCTCCAATATCCGGTATTGAATATGCTGCAAAATTCAATAATTGCTTATAGCCGATCAATGGCGGCTGGTAAGCCATGCCGGGAACAATGATGGCCGCATCAGGGTTTAAGTTATGGCCATAATTATATTCCCATCTCCAGAAATCCGCCATTGCAATAATTCCAAAAGAAACAAATAAAATAAAAAGAAGTAACAGCCATTTACGCTTATTTAAAAATACGGCAAGGAAACAAAATGCAGCAAAGAAACCTATGATATAGGGCAGAATTGTAAACTCAATAAAATCTTCCGTATGTAAAGTTTTCATACCAATATAATGGTTTAAACCATTGATGATATCTACATTCCCGCCAATTTCATGAGGATATAATTTTAATACGAGGCCTTCAGGATATTGAGGTGCATTTAATTCTATTTGCCAGAGCGGCACGAATAAAACTGCAATTAATAAAATGCCACAAAGAAAAATCATGATCCTGGAGAAAATAGTTAATTGAATATGTGCATGTCGCATTTTACTTTTTTTATATTATGGAATAAGGATATTGGATTTTAAAAAATAAACTTCCAGAGACAGGGTAATTTTAAAATCTTTGAATTTGTTGTATAAGCACTATTTAGTTGGCGGCAATAACACACCGTCAATCACATATATCATTCCGTTAGAAGCAGGTATGGAAGTAATAATAGTGGCAGAATTATTCAACAATGTTTCGCCATCTTTTACAGTTATAGTTATATTATCGCCATTAACCATGCCCAGTATACGTCCGTCTGTCAAAGATTCAGGCGGAAGCGCAGACATGAATACATGGTACTGCAAAATATTTTGAAGGTCTCCTTTTTTATCATCTTTCATGAGGCCATCTACAGTACCTTTTGGTAATTTATCAAAAGCTTCATTCGTTGGTGCAAATACAGTGAACGGGCCTGCATTAGAAAGTGATGTCACGAGATCTGCCTGTTTCAAAGCAGCCACCAGTGTTGTATGGTCTTTGGAAGACATGGCAACTTTCACCACATCTTTTTGAGATACATCATCCTGTACATTTTCCTGGCCACCTGCCGGCTGGGCTGATGCATCCGTGGTATTGGAAGAATCAGTTGTTTTGTCTGCAGCCTGGTTACAGGAAAACAGCAAAGGAAAAATCAGAATGGCTAAAAATCTTTTTACGTGTTTCATAAAAATAATTTTAAAATAGTTTTAGTGTAAAGAGACAGGCCCGGGCCTGTCTCTTATAATTTATTTTGTACTTTTTGTAATGGTTGAATCTTTTGTGTCAGAATTTTTTCCAAGGCTAAATGATATAGGTACATTTGAGCCTTTGGGTGAAACCCTTACATATCCCTGCATTTCCTGGTGCAAAGCACTACAGAAATCTGTACAGTATATAGGGAAAATTCCTACCCTGTCTGCTGTCCATTTTAAAGTTTGTGTTTCACCAGGCATAACTAATAATTCAGCATTGTTATTTCCTTTCACAGCAAAACCATGTGGCACATCCCAATCCTGCTCAAGGTTTGTAAGGTGAAAATAAACATCATCCCCTACCTGTACGCCTTCAATATTATCAGGAGAAAAATGGGAACGTATGGCTGTCATGTAAATATCTACCCTGTTTCCCTGCCTGGTTACTTTAGAATTCTTCTCACCAAGTGTTACATATGGATTTCGATTATCATCGATCTTATATATCTTCTGTGAATTTTTAGAAATGAGTTCTGCCGGGCATGCCTGCGCATAGTGCGGCTCTCCAATACTTGGATAATCAGCCAGCAGTTTCATTTTATCGCCACTGATATCAAATAATTGAGCGCTTTGTGCAAGTTCAGGTCCGGTTGGCAAATACCTGTCTTTAGTGATCTTATTATATGCTATCAAATATTTTCCATAAGGCTTCCTGGTATCACCTCCGGGAATACATAAGTGGCCAGGTGAATAGTAAGTAGCATGCCTGTCCAGAACAGTCAGATCCTTCAGGCTCCACTTCACGATCTCTGAAGAAATAAACATAGTGGTATAGGCA
>JBAQJB010000171.1:0-1503 GCA_049289155.1 Chitinophagaceae bacterium | reverse complement strand
GTACATTTCCAAAGCGGGTAGTAATAAACCGTGTTCTATATTCCGGATGTTGTGCTGCTTGATTCTGTACATATATTTCCGCCGCTCTTTTTGTAGCACCCATCACATTGGTAGGGTTCACTGCTTTATCTGTACTGATAAAAACAAAACGATCTACATCATAAGCCATACTTAAATCCACCAGATTTCTTGTTCCAAATAAATTACACCAAACTGCTTCCATCGGATTTTTTTCCATGAGAGGCACATGCTTATACGCTGCGGCATGATACACTAAATCGGGTTGATATATTTGAAAAATCTTTGTGATCTTGGGCAGGTTTGTAATATCGCATATCTGATAATGGAGGTCGAAATGAAAATCGAGTTTCATGTTTTGAATTTCCATTTCCAAATCGTACATCGCCGTTTCCGCCTGATCAATTAATACAAGTGTTACCGGTTCGTATTGCAAAAGTTGTCGCACTATTTCACTGCCAATAGATCCCGCTGCCCCTGTTACCATTATCACTTTATTGCGCACCCGCTTACTGATTAAAGGCAAGTCTAATTTAATTGTATCCCTTCCCAACAAATCTTCAATATTCACATTCCTGATTTGCTTAAAGCTAAATCCACCATCAATCCATGCAGTTAAGGGTGGTATATGTCTTACCCCAATATTACTTTCTAAACACATTTCAATTATCTGGCTTTTTCTTGAAACAGATAGTTCCGGAATTGCTATGATAAGTTCATCAGCTTCCAATTTTTTTGAGATGCTATAAAATTTTTCATTGGGTGCAAACACAGGAATATCGTTTATTGACTTACCTACTTTCTGTACGTCATCATCCAGAAATGCCACCACTTTATGCCTATTTGCAGTATCGGCCTCTAATGCATTTTTAGTTATTATACCACTGTATCCTGCGCCGTAAATGATCACTCGTTTCTCATGCATCTTGGTGCGAATAGCATTTTGATAAATGAGCTTTATTAAAAATCTACTACCAGCCAAAGAAACAAATGTGAGAAGTGCATGAATAATGATTACTGCAAGGGGAATGATATTACTGCTATTTAAAGGGAGAAAACGCAGGGCTATAGAAATGCCAACTAATATTCCGGAAGCGGATAATGTGGCCTTAAATAATTTTTGTAAATCCGACAAACCTGTATGTCTGATAATGCCTGCATAAGAGCTGAACAATAAATAGGTTGCAGAATAAATAATAACAGCCTGAACCAGGTGCTCCTGCAATTTAATAGTTTGCACTGAGCCTAATTTAAAATTGAAACGCAATAAGTAGGCAATCAGGAAAGTACTGATGGTTATGAATATATCAAAGGCGAGTACTATCCATTTGGAAAGCAGCCGGTTTGAATATTGTGTAACTAAGTATTTCTGAAAGTACTGAATCATTACGGGATCTTGTTCTTCATAGCCGTTTGCCGCTCGGCGGTAAATTTCTATGTTTTAATAAAATAAAAGTAAGGCTAATTGTCAACATTATGTAACCT
>JBAQJB010000170.1:0-12004 GCA_049289155.1 Chitinophagaceae bacterium | reverse complement strand
GGCGTGTATTGTGTGTACCAACCCGGGTTTTCAAATACATTTCGCAGGATCACACTGGGCGTGATCGTGCCATAATACCCCTGACCTATATATGATTTATATAAAATATTTTTCAGGCTCATGTCTTTAACAAGAGACAGGTAATCATTTTCGCTCATTGCATCCGGAACAGACAGCCGCGCCTCCAAACGGATAGAAGCCGGTATGGTTTTGTTGATTAAAACATCCAGGCTTTCTTCACCGATCGTTTCTAACATTTCTTTTTCATCGCCGATTGTGCCTATATGCCGTGGGATAAATTCTTCTGCTTGCTGATCAATTAAATTCATAAAATTGGGATTGATTTTCTAAAATGCTGCAAAGGTAAACCCTTCTTTGGAATAAATATTCTAATAGGTAATGACTTGAGCTTTTTGGTTTAGATCAAATGAACAGAATTCGAATTTCACTTCCTACAATTTTAATTTTTAAAGATCCGCGGAAGTCTTTGTTCCAGCATCATTAAATCAGCCAGGACTATTGCTGCCACTGCTTCAAGAATTACCGGGACTCTTAAAGCAATACAGAGGTCATGCCGCCCTTTTACAGACAATGTATCCATTTCTTGAGTGTTGCTGTTCCAGCTTTCCTGGATTTGCGGTGTAGAAGAAGTGGGTTTAATAGCAATCCTGAAAACCAGTTCATTTCCATTAGTAATTCCGCCATTGATTCCGCCGGCATGATTTGTTTTGGTTTTACCTGTATTATTTTCAATAGCGTCATTATGTTTGCTGCCAAACATTTTAGCTGCGGAAAAACCTGCACCAAATTCAATTCCTTTTACTGCAGGTATGGCAAATGCCAAATGTGCGATTAAAGATTCTGCGCTATCGAAAAATGGTTCGCCCAAACCGGCAGGCAAGCCATTCACCCTGCATTCAACAATTCCCCCAATACTATCTTTTGCAGTAATAGCTTTTGCCAAACCCTTCTCAATATTTTCTTCACCACCAGCTTCAGTGATTGTTGCTGTAATAGAAATATTTCCCAATAATTTTTTTGCAATAACCCCGGCAGCTACGACTGCAACCGTAAGCCTGCCGCTAAAATGTCCGCCACCCCTGTAATCCTGGTAACCTCCATATTTTTGGTGGGCTACAAAATCTGCATGCCCCGGCCTCGGGATCTCTTTTTGTTTTTCATAATCTGCAGAACGAATATTCTTATTTTCAAAAAGAATTAATAAAGGCGCACCTGTTGTTGTACCATTAAAAATTCCTGATTTAATTATTGGAAAGTCATCTTCTTTACGCGGTGTTGTACCTTTTTGTATACCACCTTTTCTTCTTTCCAGGTCTTTTAAAAAGTCTTCCGCTTGTAAAGCAAGTCCGGCAGGAACTCCATCAATACAAATACCAACAACTTCTCCATGGCTTTCGCCAAAAATTGTGATGCGGAAAATTCTTCCAAATTCATTCATGTATAAAAATATGTTTTAAACTTGAGGTTAAAAAAATCAATTTATTCAAAGGAAATGGCTGCACCGAAACTTTGTAATGATTTAAAAAAACCGGGAAACGATTTTCCAACTACTTCCGCATGCTGAATCTTTGTTTCTCCATTTGCTGCCAACGCAACAACTGCACTCATCATGGCAATGCGATGATCTCCATGTGAATGAATGATTGCCTGTTGAATTTGGCTTCCTCCTTTAATGATCATGTCATCATTTTCAATGTGAATGTCAACACTCATTTTTCGTAATTCCTGCTGAATTGCTTCGGCACGGTTGGATTCTTTATGCACGAGCCGATGCACACCTTTGATACTTGAAATACCTTCACAACAGGCAGCCAGCGCGGCTAAGGGAGGAAACAGATCCGGGCAGCCAGTTGCATCAAAATGAAATGCTGTCAAAGGTGATTTTGATATTTCTATAGAATCATCCTTGTGTAAAATAGTTGCGCCGCATGATTCAAGTACCTCTACAATTACTTTATCGGGTTGTTGGGATTGTGTGTCCAAGCCGGTGATACTGATATTGCCTGCAATAGCGCCTGCGACTAACAAAAATGCACTTCCGCTCCAGTCTCCCTCAATAGTATACATTCTTTGCTGTGGTAAATTTATTGCTGCTTCACCATTAAAATAAAAAGAAGAATAATTTGTAAAATCCGGTACGGGCATTCCAAATTTTTTCATCACATCTAATGTCAGGCCGATGTACCCGGCACTTTTTAAATTGTTCACTGAAATAGTTATGCCTGCTGTATTGGCGGCTGAAAAGGCCATTAATAAACCAGTCAGGTATTGTGAGCCAGCGGCGCAATCAATCTCAATATTTTTGGGAATTAACGGGCCTTGAAAATGAATGGGCAGTTTCCCATTATCAGATTGAATTTTTGTATTTAAAAATGGAAAAATAGCATCGAAAAAATCCATAGGCCTTTTTTGTAAACTCTCTTCCCCCCTAAATATAATTTCATTGGTACATAATGCAGCTATGGGTGCAAACATGCGTGTGGAAAGGCCACTCTCCCCGCAAAAAATTTGAATTTTTTTATCCCGCGGGAAAAAATCATGTGGAAAACCTTCGCTCACAATTTGAATAGAGTTGGAAGAAAGATCAGTTATCACCGCGCCTAAATTTTGAATAATACTTTTTGCAACGCGGCTATCATCAGACATACAGGTATTTTGCAAAATGGTTTTGCCTTTACAAATCAAGGCGGCCGCAAGTGCCCGCTGCATACAGCTTTTAGATGGCGGCGCTGAAATGCTTCCCGAAAGATTTGATGGTTTAATGATGCACTGCATTGGATAATTTTTGCAGTTCTGTTAAAAGTTGTGGCATGGGAACAGATCGAATTTCTGCACGGCCAATTTTTTTCAATAAAATATAATCAATAGCATTACCACGTGTTTTTTTATCGCTTTGCATCATCTCAAAAACAACTGAAGCATTTATTTTTTTGTGCACCGGTAAACCATATTTTTTTAAAAGTAAAATGATTCTTTCAGTTTCACCAAAATTTAAAATGTTACGGCTTAGCCTGGCTGCAGCTACCATACCAATTGATATGGCATGGCCGTGAGGCAACTTTTGTTCATTCTCAATTGCATGCCCAAGCGTGTGGCCAAAGTTGAGCAGCTTTCGAATATTTTTTTCATGCGGATCTTCGAGCACAATGCGCATTTTCAAAAGAGCATTTTTTTGAATCAGCAATTCAAGTTTCTCGCTGTCATTTTGAAATTCAGTTAAGGTGCTTTTTTCCAGTAGATCAAATAATTTCTGATCGCGAATGCAGGCATGTTTGATTATTTCTGCGAAACCATTTACCCATTCTTTTTTTGGTAAACTGTTTAAAAAATTTTTATCATATAAAATAAAAGAAGGCTGACTAATAAGGCCAATCATATTTTTATATAAACCTGAATTGATCCCGTTCTTTCCGCCCAAAGCCGCGTCTGCCATAGCAAGCAGGGTAGTGGGCACAAAACCAAAACGTATGCCGCGCATATAAATACCGGCAACAAAACCGGTGATATCTGTGACAACGCCACCACCAACACCAATTAAAAAAGTTTGCCGGTTTGCACCCATCGTGATGAGTTGTGTAATGATGGAATTAACAGCCGTTTGATTTTTATGTTCATCGCCACCTTCACATAAAATAATTTTCCAGCCCTGAAATTGCTTTACATGTTTCTTACAAACCGTTTTATCAATTAATAAAATAGTATTGTCTTTATCAGCAATTTTTTCAAGGTGTGAAAATGAATTGTTGAAATAAATAGTGCAATGACTTTCTTTAAATTGAAAAATTTTTTTTCGCATTTGTTTTGGGAGAATAATTTATTCCGTTATTGAAAAGTAGCGATTAAATTTTAAAGATGTGATTTTAAAACCAGGAAAGCGGCAACAAATTTTACGAATCATTCATTATTTTATTCTGGTGATAAATACTTTCTATGTGTACTGAATCAAAGTATTTGATCAAAAATTCTTTACTGAGTTTTAGTTTTTCGCTTTTTTCCAGTGCCCGCTCCAGGATATCATTCCAGCGTTTTGTCTGGAGAATGGTAATATTATTTTCTTTCTTATACTGCCCGATCTTATCAGCGATCTGCATGCGTGCTGCAAGAATTTGCATCAGCTCGTCATCCAGTTGATCTATTTGTTCGCGTAGTTTTTGAAGGGCAACATGGAATTCGCCATTCGTTCCGTTTTCTCTCCGCCAAACAATTTGATGTAGCATTTCTCCAAGCCTTTCAGGTGTTACCTGTTGCTTTGCATCGCTCCAGGCTGCATCCGGTGTAATATGGCTTTCGATCATCAGGCCGTCAAAACCCAGGTCCACGGCTGTTTGTGAAATATCCAATAAAATATCTCTCCTGCCACAAATATGAGAAGGGTCATTGATCATCATGGTGTCAGGATTGCGCCGCCTCATTTCAATAGCGAGATGCCACATGGGCGCATTTCGGTAAAGCGTATTTCCATAAGATGAAAATCCGCGGTGGATTAATCCAACATGCTTAATTCCTGCTTTTAATATTCTTTCTAAAGCACCGGTCCATAATTCAAGATCGGGGTGTATAGGATTTTTGATGAGTACTGGAATGTTTACACCTTTCACAGCATCTGCAATTTCCTGCACACTAAAAGGATTCACCGTAGTGCGGGCTCCGATCCAGAGAATATCAATTTGGTGTGATAATGCCTCTTCCACCTGGCGGGATGTGGCGACTTCAATAGCAACCGGTAAACCCGTAATTTCTCTTGCTTTTTGCAACCAGGGTAAACCCACAGAGCCAATGCCTTCAAAGCTTCCAGGCCTCGTTCTCGGTTTCCAAATACCTGCTCTTAGAATATCAACAAGGCCGGTTTGTTTTAATTGAATAGCAGTTTGTAAAACCTGTTCTTCAGTTTCAGCGCTGCATGGACCGGAAATGATCAAAGGCCTCTTTTTCAAAGCGGCCGAAGTAATTTTTTCCATAGCGGAAATCATTTCCTTCATCATTTTTCACAAGTTTTTTTACCTGGAATTGGCGTCATTCATTCTGATCCGGCGGCCTTTGAAATTTTTACCATCAATCGCACGAATCATTTGAGGGGCAGCATTTTTATCTACTTCTATCCAGCTATTCATTTCTTTCATATCAATTTTTCCCAATACATCTTTACGCAAATCACTCAGGTCTAATATATATTGTAAAAAACTGGCTTTATAAAAACCATCTTTAGTACCCAAATTTACGAAAAGGCGGGCGAAACCGTTTTCACCATCATTGAATGACCTGCCTTTATCGCGTCCTTTGCCAAAGCTTTCACTTTTCCTACCTGGCATAAAATCACTATTCCGTTGGCCACGCCTGTCATCCCGAATGTTCAGATCGCTGGCATTCTCATAATATTTAAGGAAGCGGTCAAATTCTGCTGCAGCCACTTTTTGCAAAACTGTTTCTTTGGAAACATCAGCAAATTTTTCTTCCAGTAAAGGTAAATAATTGGCATAAGCGCCTTTACTGATATCAGTTTCGAGCAATTTATCCATAAAATAAATAAACTGCTTGCGGCATACATCTTTTCCATCAGGCACTTCATTTCGGTGAAATGGAGCCTGCACCATTCTTTCCATTTGTTTTAATCTACCCAATTCACGGCTATGCACAATACTCATGCAAATTCCCTGTTGCCCTGCACGGCCTGTACGGCCGCTTCGATGTGTATATACTTCCATATCATCCGGCAATTCATAATTGATCACATGCGTGATTCCCTGCACATCAATTCCCCTTGCAGCCACATCGGTGGCAATTAATAGTTGAAGCGTTTTATCGCGGAACTGTCCCATCACTTTATCCCGTTGCGGTTGGTTCAGATCGCCGTGTAAAGCATCAATGTCGTAGCCTTCACGAGTTAGTTTTTCAGCAATATTTTGTGCATCAATTTTAGTTCGGGTAAAAATTAAACCATAAATGCCCGGGTTAAAATCTATCAATCTTTTTAATGCTTCATACCGGTATTGCGCTGGAACCACGTAATACTGGTGATCTATATTTTTATTTCCTGTATTCGCTTTTCCAACAGTTACTTCCACAGGTTCTTTCATGTATTTCCTGCTAACGCGGCGAATTTCTGAAGGCATGGTCGCGCTAAATAACCAGGTACTTTCGCGGTTGGGTGTATTTTTTAAAATAAATTCGATATCATCCTGGAATCCCATATTGAGCATTTCATCGGCTTCATCCAATACCACGTATTCAATTTCTTCCAGCTGGATTGCTTTCCTTTCTATGAGATCTATCAACCTTCCCGGCGTAGCCACTACTATTTGGGCACCCTTTTTCAGATCACGGATCTGTAAACCAATAGATGCACCACCATACACAGCAACAATGCCAATGCCCGGCGTGTGTTTTTTAAATAATGAAATTTCCTTTACGATCTGGATACACAGTTCACGTGTAGGGCAAACGATGAGTGCCTGCGGGTTTTTTTTTGCCGTATCAATTAATTGAAGCAGGGGAAGACCGAATGCGGCAGTTTTACCGGTACCTGTTTGTGCAAGCCCAATAAAATCCTTCGTTCCGTTCAATAAAACCGGGATTGCTTTTTCCTGTATAATAGTAGGTGTTTCAAAGCCTAATTCACTGGTTGCCCGTATAAGGTTTTCATGCAGGCCCAGCGATTCAAAAGTTGTCATGTAAAAAAAATTTTTGCAAAGGTAGAATTAAAAGAGAGGGGGATAATGGTAAATTTTAAAAAAAAAGCCATCCCGTGGAAACGGAACGGCTTATAACGATTGCTTGCCATATAAAAATCTTCACACTTTATTCCGCAAGCTGAATAATCATTTACTCAGATCCTGGTAAATTACATTTTCGCTTTAACTGAATCTTTAGCTGCTTTAGCTGTAGAATCAATCATTTGAGTAGCGCTGTCCTGCATAGCGTTGATCGTATCTTTTGCTGCATTTGCAACTGAATCAACGTTTGACATTGTAGAATCAGCAGTAGCATCAGTAGAAGTTCCTGTGCCACAAGCTGCGAAAGCGCCAATAGCGAGTACAAATAATAACTTTTTCATGTTCCTTTTTTTTGATTTAATGAATGTATATGGTTATTAATACACCCATTTAAAAAAAGTAACCCATGAACGAATAATTTTTTTAAAAAAAAATGTATTCCTGTATTTTGGGTTACTTTTATTTTCTTTTGGTATTAAAAATAGCAGATAGATGCCCGAACTGAGTGAACAAGCCTTATTAAAAAAACTGGCGGAAAATGATTCTAAGGCAACTGAGATCATTTACAGGAATAATTTTAATATGGTGCGGCATTTCATCCTGAATAACAGTGGTGATCATGAAGACGCCAAAGATGTTTTCCAGGAAGCCATGATCGTTTTATATGAAAATGCTAAAACAGATTCGTTTGTACTGAGCTGCCAGATTAAAACGTACCTCTATTCGGTTTGCAGGCGTTTATGGCTGAAGCGGTTACAACAGGCTGGAAAAGTTACCATGCTCCTGGAAGGGATGGAAGAAACAACGGCGGTGGATGATGACCTGGAAAATCATCAAAAATGGACGAATGAATTTGCACTGATGGAAACGGCAATGAACAACCTCGGGGAACCTTGTAAAGGGTTACTCGAAGCCTATTACCTCGAACAGAAAGGTATGGAAGAAATTGCCAGGAAGTTTGGATATACAAATGCCGATAATGCAAAAAACCAAAAGTATAAATGCATGATGCGGTTGAAAAAAATATTTTTCGCACATTATAATATAGGAGAGTGATGGAAGATTTACAACTACTTGAAACGATTGAAAAATACCTGGATGGTAAAATGACTGAAAGCGAAGCTGCCTGGTTTGAAGAATTGCGCAATACAACACCTGAAATTGACCAGATGGTAGTGGAGCATAAATTATTCACCCAGCAAATAAATGATTATTCAAAACATGTCAGCTTTAAACAAAAGCTGCATTCCATACATAACCGTCTTTCAGAAAAAGGTGATATTGATGACGTCAACCTTTCTACAAGAAAAGCGAAAGTAATTTTTCTCTGGAATAAATATAAAAGAGTCACAGCAATTGCAGCTTCCATTGCAAGTATCACTGCGCTGGTGATATATAGCCTGGTAAGTTTCTTTGCACCGGTTGCTAAAATGAATGACCTGCAACAACTCAGTAAAAAGATAGACCAGGTACAACGCAACCAGCAAATGCAGGGTGCACGTATTCTTGAATTCGATTCAAAAATACCGAATGGCTATACAGTCACTTCCGGGGGCACTGCTTTTTTAATTGATGGAAAAGGTTATTTGATTACGAATGCCCATGTAATTAAAGGTTCCGGAGCTGTGGTGGTGAATAATAAAGGCAATGAATTCAAGGCAAAGATCATTACGGTAGACATTGAAAAAGACCTCGCACTTTTGAAGATCAGTGATGATGATTATAAAAAATTCAATTCACTGCCATATAGTATTTCCAAATCCAATATTGATTTAGGCACAGAAATTTTTACCCTGGGTTATCCAAAAGATGAGATCGTTTATAATATGGGTTATCTAAGTGCTCGCAATGGTTTTAATGGAGATACAACTAATTTTCAAATATCCCTGAATGCCAACCCGGGCAATTCCGGCGGCCCCGTTTTTAATAATAAAGGAGAAATAGTAGGTATCATCAGTACCCGGCAGGCGCAGGCCGAAGGCGTTGTGTTTGCTGTGAAAGCAAAAAATATTTTTGATATGCTGAAAGAATTAAAAGAATCTGATACCAGTTTCCTCGGAATAAAAATGCCTGTAAATACTACTTTAAAAAATGAGAACAGGGTCAACCAGATCCGGAAAGTGGAAGACTATGTTTTTCTTGTAAAATCGTACAACTCTAATTAGGATTAAAAGATTATTGGATTTTAGGATTTTTTATTTGTAAAAAGCATACACAAGGCGTTCCAGAGGAACGCTTTAATTTTGTTACTCCATTATTGTTATCCATAAATTGTTCCGCTGGAACAAGCGAGAAAATACATTTCTAATTACAATTATTAAATATTCACTTAACCTAATATCGGGATATTAAAGTTCCAGAGGAACTTCTTGTGGTTAGAGAGTTTGCGGCATAAGTCATTGCGTTCCGGCGGAACGCTTTATGCAAAAGATTTTAATGAATATTTGTCAATGAGGGTGCAACAACAAAACAGAAACAAGAAAAAAAACAAGAGATATTTTTTTCAAAGAAACATTTTTTCGGCTTCTAAAACACTTTCAGCAGTTCCAACATCTTTAAACTTACCGCCTGAATGATCAAATGACATGATCTTTTGCGATTTGCAAAAATCAAGGTAAGCATCAATTATGGAAAATTTTCCATCCTGCCTGAGGAGTTCAAAAATAGCGTGATCAATTACGTGAATGCCACTAAATGCCTTCTCAATAAGCGTTTCAGCAGTTTGTGGTATTTTTGTATCACCTGTTTTTACATTTTTCCAGCCACATAAATAATTTGCATCATTGAATAATAATACCCTCGAAGAATTTCTTGAAGTGGTTGCCAAAGTAGCAAGTGGTTTATTTTTTTTATGTGCTGATATCATTTTATTCAGATCAAGATCAGTGAGCACATCTACATTCATCAGCACAAAATGATTTTCATGTTTGAAATAATCTTTTGCTCTTTTTAATCCGCCACCGGTTTCTAAAACTGCATCCGTTTCATCACTGATCTCAATATCACTTCCCCATCCATTATATTTTTTTATTTCACCTGTAATTTGCTTTGCAAAATGATGCACATTTACAACTACTTCATGAATTCCAAAAAGTTGCAGGTATACAATATTGCGTTGTAGTAAACTTTTCCCATTCACCCTGGCAAGTGCCTTTGGATGTTCATCCGTAAAGGGTTTCAGGCGTGTACCTAAACCCGCGGCCAACAACATCGCTTTCATATTGAAATAATATTTTTCATGTTACCGGGTTATTTTCTGTAAGCCACGCCGGTTCATTTATATGACTGAGAATCGTCTTTACTTTATATTTATTTTTTAAATGACGGTTCATTTGCTCTGCAGCATATACACTGCGATGCTGTCCGCCGGTACAGCCAAAATTGATGGAAAGGTTTGTAAATCCTCTTGCCAAATAATCTTCTACATGTATATCAATAATATCAAAAATGCTGTTTAAAAAATCATTCATTTTTGTTTCCTGTTCGAGATAAGCGATGACAGGTTTGTCTTTACCGGAAAGTTTTTTATACATTTCAATCCTGCCAGGATTTAAAATCCCCCGGCAATCAAAAACATAACCACCCCCATTTCCCGAGACATCAGGTGGAATTCCATTCTTATAAGAAAAACTTGAAATCGCTACTATTAATTCTGAATCTGGCATTGCAACAGGGCTTTGAAAATTGGCAATGATCCTATCAGAGGTGATTGTTTCCAAAATTGTATAGAACTCCGGGAAGCCTTTGGCCAGGCTGTTCTCAGCCAGGAAACGTTCCATATTTTGTAATGCAAAAGGAATGCTTGATAAGAAATGCGCTTTCCTTTCAAATAAGCCACGGAAACCATATGCGCCTAATACCTGTATTAGCCGGGTGAGTACAAATCCACTGAATTGAATATAAAAATTCTCTGTATTTATTTTACCGGGAATCAATTTTTCAATTTCATGTATATAAATTTCCAGCAGTTGTGTTTTCCATTTCGGGGGCAATGCTGCTTTTGCCTGCCAGAGTAAACTGGCAATATCATATTGCAAAGGGCCCTGCATACCGCCCTGGTAATCGATGAAAAAAATAGCGTCATCTTTTACCATCACATTGCGGCTTTGAAAATCCCGAAACATGAAATACTGTTCGTTCCCATGCGTAAGTGAAGATGAAAAATTTTCAAAATCATCCAGCAATGCCTGTTTATCATAAGGAATTTTTAAGGTGTCAATAAAATAATATTTACAATAAAGCAGGTCATTTAAAATGGCCTGCTTTCCAAATTCCTTCGCGGTTATACAATCATTATAGTCCATCCCGTCATGTCCTTTTACCTGCATCTGTGCGAGTTGTTGTACCGTGGTTGTATACAGAGAAAAAACATGGTCTGTATACCCTTCTTTTTCCAGCACATTGAGTAAGGTTGTATTTCCCAAATCTTCCTGGAGATACATTGTATTATCTTCATCAGTGATAAATATTTCGGGGACCGGGATACCTTTTCCATGAAAATGCCTGGAGAATTTTATAAAAGTGTTATTCTCTTTTATGTTTTCATTGAAAGTAGCAATGCAGGTGCTACCATTTCCCCAAACCCTGTAATACTCACGGTCTCCGCCGCCGGGCGCTAATTTTTCAATGGCTTCAGGTTGCTTTCCGGCATGCTGTGCATATAAGTTTTTGATGCCTTCTATAATTTCTTTTTGTATCATATTTATTGTTGCAAACTAATATCTTCTTTCAATGGTTTTCATGAAAAAAATAAGGTAATTTATTATTTATTTTCAACGATCAAAATAAACTTCTCTTCAAAAACGGGTAAGGGAAAAATAGATTGTATGTCAATTTTTTTTGGCCTCAGGCCGCTTTCATAAATTTCATTGGATAAATCGCCGCCTTTCAGGCATATTAAGCTGTTGGGAATTTCATTGGAATTTTTTTTCTTCAGCAAAGGTTTTGTCCAATGCCATAATTGTCCAATGGGTGCAACAGCACGCGATACGGCAAAATCAAATGAATTTTTTGGGAGTGTTTCTGCGCGCGCAAGAACTACCTGTACATTTTTTAAACCGATTCCTTCTGCAACTGCAGTAACTACTTTTAATTTTTTGGCAACACTATCTACTAAAGTAAATTGTACTTCCGGAAAAAAGATTGCTAACGGAATTCCGGGAAAGCCGCCACCCGTACCGATATCGACGATTTTAGTGCCCGGCCTGAAATCAATTGCCGCAGCAATTGCTAAAGAATGTAATATATGTTTATCATATAAGCTGCCAATGTCT
>JBAQJB010000169.1:0-1736 GCA_049289155.1 Chitinophagaceae bacterium | reverse complement strand
CCTTAGTGCAGGAAATATATTAGACCGATTTAATGCTGATGGTTCTTATGATCAAAGTTTTGGGGAAAATGGTAGAACTACAATAGATTTCAAGGGAAAAATATATACCCAAAACAATAGTTTTGCGTTACAGAATGATGGAAAAATTGTATGCAATGGATATTATTATGCTAAAGATGGCGACATATATTCTGGTGTTTTTCGCTGTAATACAGATGGTTCCATTGACAGTAGCTTTGGTAATTTTGGTTTGGATAGTATAAAAATAGATAACCAGAATTTTGGTACCGGCATAGTAGTACAGCCGGATGGAAAAATTGTGGTTTCAGGCGATGTTCGAAAAAGTTTTTACGAGCAAAAAAGAACTTTCATTTACAGGCTTATGCCTGATGGAAATTTAGACCCAACTTTCGGTGAAGCTGGAATTGCAGTAAGTACACATGCCGTTGAAATAAACTCTAAAACATTATTATTACGCCCAAATGGGAAATTAGTAATTGGCAGTATATATAATTTCCTGGATTATAACCCATATTATCATTTAGAAAGTTTCAATTCTGATGGTAGTATTGATAATGAATTTGGAGTAAATGGTATAGTAAAATATAAATTTGGTAATGGTGGGGAAGGAGAATGGTATACTCAATTGAGAGAAATGACACTACAGGCAGACGGAAAGATAGTTTGTACTGGAAGAAGTGGAAATGGAATAGGTCAAATGGCACTTTGCCGGTTCAATGAGAATGGAACAGTGGATGTAAATTTTGGAGAAAACGGAAGTGTTATTACGTATTTAGAAAACACAAATTCAACTTATAATTATGACATAGCTATTCAACCTGATGGTAAAATTTTGACTTGTGGTGGAGCGCTGATTGATTTTTCTTTAAGTGAAATCGTAATTTGTCGATATAGTGAAAGTGGTCAATTAGATCAAGAATTTGGGAACAATGGTATTACAATTATTTCGAATGAAACTTCAAATGTAAATACTCAATCTATTCATTATTTAACAGATGGCAAAATAATGGCAACAGGACAATTGACGCATACAAATCCATCTACTACTGCAATAATTATGGTACGTTTAAATGGCGACAACGTCCTCGCTGCCAACTTTAAAGATGTAAAAGCCACTCAAACGAATGATGCCATCACCATCACCTGGCAAACGCTGAATGAAAGCGGTACAAAATCTTTTACCGTTGAAAGAAGTAATAATGCAAATGACTATGCTGGCATTAATACCGTTCCTGCAAAAGGTGTCGCAAGCAATTATAGTTATACAGATAAGTATCCTTTAAGTGGAATCAGCTATTATCGCATTCGGGAAAACGCGGCCAATGGTACCAATACTTTCAGCGCGGTTGTAAAAGTAGTGTTCAATGATAATGGTATTATTTCTTTGTATCCAAATCCCGCAAAAAATACAGTTACTGTAAAAGGTTTAAATAAAAATAATATAGCCACCATCCGAATCACGGATATGAATGGCAGAGAAATCAGTAAACAAAATTTTACGCAAAGCAGCACAGCCACACTCAACATTCGCGCGCTTGCACAAGGCAGTTATTTTGTGTTGGTGGAGGAAAATGGGAAGGTTACGAAGTTGAGAATAGTGAAAGAGTGAGAAATTAAAAGTGAAAAATGAAAAGTGAAAAATATTGAAACCGGGAGTAGAGAATATTTCCGGTTTTTTTTTAATTTTTATAATAATCAATACACAATGCTCATCC
>JBAQJB010000168.1:0-5901 GCA_049289155.1 Chitinophagaceae bacterium | reverse complement strand
GAATTATCCCAGGCAGGACTAAATTATGCGAGAGAAATTGAACAGGAAATATTTTATAAAGAACTTCCAGAACCAATTGGAACCAGAAGAGCTGACTTTGTTGTGGAAGGGAAAGTTTTGGTTGAACTGAAAGCAATTATTATGTTGGAAGATGTACACATGGCATAAATTTTAAATTAACTGAAAGCTTATAAACTTGTGGTTGGTTTATTGATCAACTTTGGAAGTAAAAGCTTAACATTTAAAAGACTAGTACTTTAATGTGAAATCCGTGAAATCATTCCATCCGTGTAAATCTGTGATTCAGATAAAGTATGAAATAGTGAAAGCGCATGAGTGAGCAAAAAAGTTGAAAGCAAGACCGAAGTTGGAGTAAATATTTTATTTAATTATCTGTTGCCTGAATAACAGAATAAAAGAATGGAAAATAAGCGAAATAAAAAATGATTTTATTAAAACTCATATAATGATTAAAAAAAACTCCCTTAATATGTTACAGAAACCAGGCCCGGCAATCAAATACCTCTTATTTCTTATTTTGTATTTATTGTGCCTCAAAAACGTTCCTGCGCAGACCCCTAAATTAGATTCCCTCAACAACCTTATTGCAAAAGCAAAAACCGACACTGACAGAATTAATCTGAATCTGCGTAAAATAAGCCTGCTGGGTAAAAGTGATCTTAACGCAGCTATTTCTCTTGCAAATGCCCAGGTAGAAATTGCTGAAAAAATCAATTATTACAAAGGGGTACTTAATCTCCGTAGCCAATTAGGTAACAAATATATTTTTACCGGAGATTATAAAAAAGCATTAGAAAATATTCATTTTCTTGAAACGTATGTTAAGCCCGAAGACTCCATAAGCTATTCCGGTATTTATACTATGTATGGGATGATGTATGGAACAAAAGCAATGTATGATTCATCTATCTTTTATTATACGAAGGCAATTGAACTATGTGAAAGGCTTCACTATGATGTTCAGTTGCCATCCCATTATTCAAATATCGCGATCAGTTACCAGCAACTGGCGAATTATCCGATGGCATTAATGTATCAGCAAAAAGGCTTATCACTTGCTCAAAAAACGGGCGACCACGAAAACGAAGCAAACATGCTTATCAATATCGCAAACACTTATTATAGCATTGGTGATACTGTAAAAGCAATCCAAAATTATTTAAATGCTGATGAAATTGCTAAAAAAATTCATGCTAAACGTATAGAATTATTTGTTTACACAAACCTCTCCTCTATTTATATAGATACACATGATTGGGTAAAGGCTTATGACTTTGCGATGAAGGCAGCCAACCTTGCAAGTGAAACGGGCGATGTCGGGCAACAGGCTGCCAGTTTATCAACAGCATCTATGAGCCTGGCCTACCAAAATAGATTTGCAGAAGCCACACAAATAAGTAAAAAGGCAATAATATTGGCTGACTCATCCACACAGCCATTAAATATTTTACAGGCTTACCAGGGAATGGGATTGATCTTTTTTCTTCAAAAAAAATACAAAGAAGCCATTCCTTATTTTGAAAAAAGTATTGAGGCGCTTGGAGGAGAAGATAATTATGACCAGAATATTGCCGAAATATACAAAAATCTGTCAACCTGTTATGAAAATACCGGCAACTACCAAAAGGCATTGAAAAATTACCAGATGGGTGTAAGCATATCCGACTCTATAAGCAAAACGGATAATGTAAGAAAAGCCACGGAGGTAAGTATGAATTATGATTTTCAGAAAAAACAAGAGGTACAAAAAGCTGAACAAGTCTTAAAGGATAAAATTTCCCGGTCAAAGCAAACTGCATTATTAGTGGGATTAGGAATCTTCCTTTTACTGGCGATAGCTGCATTTGCAGGATTTAAGAATAAGCAGAAGGCAAATGCACTGCTCAGGCAACAAAAGGCTGAAATTGAAAGTACACTTGGTAAATTGAAATCCACACAAGCCCAATTAATACAATCAGAAAAGATGGCTTCGCTTGGAGAACTCACTGCCGGTATCGCTCATGAAATACAAAATCCTTTGAACTTCGTCAATAATTTTTCTGAAGTCAGCAATGAACTCATTGATGAAATGAATGAGGAATTAGAGAAAGGAGATATTGAAGAAGCCAAAGCGATAGCCGCAGATGTAAAACAAAATTTAATAAAAATAAATCATCATGGCAACCGGGCAGGTGATATTGTAAAGGGAATGTTGCAACACTCACGAAGCAGTACCGGTGTAAAGGAACCTGCTGATATCAATGCTTTAGCTGATGAATATTTACGGCTCGCCTATCACGGCTTGCGTTCGAAAGATAAGAATTTCAATGCAACTTTGAAAACCAGTTTCGATGAATCTATTGGGAAAATAAATGTTATTCCTCAGGATATTGGAAGAGTGATTTTGAATTTAATTACCAATGCTTTTTATGCGGTGGATGAAAAGAAGAAGCAAATTGGCGAAGGATACGAGCCAACAGTTTCCATCACAACAAAAAAAATAAATCATACATCCGATAGCTATCGGATTGAAATCAATGTTGCTGATAATGGCAATGGAATTCCTTCCTCAATAAAAGAAAAAATATTTCAACCCTTTTTCACAACTAAACCCACAGGACAAGGCACGGGATTGGGTTTGAGCCTGTCATATGATATTGTGAAAGCGCATGGAGGTGAATTACAAATGGAAACAAAAGAAGGTGAAGGATCCACATTCATTATACAATTACCCGGATGAACATGGATTTTAAAATTTACTAAAATATATATTACCGGTTATCCGCTTAAAAGAATTAATACATTTGATTTATTCAATATCTTTCATGTAAATTAACTGTTTCATTTGATGAGCCCTGCCCGTGATGTTTTCAATCAAAGTTGTTTTATGAAAAAAATGCTTCTCCTATTTTTCTTTGCCTTTAGTAGTTACCAGTACGCTGCAGCGCAAAATATGTTGAAGATACAGGAACAGTTACAATTCATGAAAGCAGATACTGCAGGCGTAAGGTTACTCAATAATATAGCTACTACTTTTTATATCAATAATGAATATGACAGTTGTGAAAAATACGGGAAAAGCGCGTTCCAACTTGCATCAAAATTATTAAATACAAGTGCTGCAAAAAATAATCCTGTCTATAACCGGCAATGCCGCCTGCTCCAGGTCATGGCTATTGAAAATATTCAAAGCGCTATGTCGTATCCTGATTTTAAACAGGGAATTGATTCGCTGAAAGCAGTAATACAATTGTGGGAAACATTGGGAGATAAAAAGGGGGTAGCTTCTGTGTATGCGCGCTTAGGCGAAAAATATATCTGGCAACCGGATTATCCAAACGCAAAAAAATATCTCGATACAAGTTTGAAAATGTATAAAGAATTAAACAGTAAATATGAAATAGCAAATACGTTGTACCTGGTTGGCCTCAATGAAAGATATGCCGGTAATTATGGGGATGCCCTGGAAAATAATACGGGCGCGCTTAATATCGGAAGGGAAATAAAAGATACAACACTTATCACGACAGCACTTCTGAGTAATGGCTTTATTTATATGTATGTAAAGGAATATTCAGAAGCTTTGAAAAATGAGCAGGAAGCGCTGGAGATGCTCCTGGCACGAAATGATTCTGCTGGCATTGCAACGGTGTATAGTGATATGGGAAATGTGAACAAGCGTGCAGGAAAATTAGATGAGGCATTGAAATATCATCACAAAGCACTTGAAATAAGACAAAGTTTTCAACGCGAAATGAACTTAGGTAGTACTTACCAATATATTTCGGAAATCCTGCAATTACAGGGCAACTATAAAGAAGCGCTGAGCAACAGCATATCAAGTTTAAAAAATTCTAAAAGTTCAGGCATCTTAAGTTATATTCTTGACAGCTATATTGACATCGGTAATATTTATCATACACTGCGTGATGATACGCATGCATTGCAATATTATGATTCGGCATTGCAACTCAGTGAAAGAAATGATTACCGGAGCCGGCAAGCGGAAATTCTAAAAGATATATCAGCCATCTATTTAGTACAGGGCAAAACCAACCAGGCACTATCTCTTTTAAACCGCGCCTCAACGATTGTAGATTCAACTGACTTCAAAAACAGGACGATCATTTTTAAAAGCCTCTCCGAAGCGTATGCCAAAACAGGTAATTATAAAGAAGCGTATGAAAACAGTATAAAATACAAGCAGTTTAATGATTCATTTGTAAGCCGCGAAAAAGCATTAAAAATTGCAGGCATCACCAATCAAATGGTTTTTGAAAATAAAATGGCCTTATTGAAAGCAAGCCAGGATAAGAAGTTTACTTTGCAACAGGCAGAAATTGAAAAACAAAAAATGGTGCGCAATATCACCATTGCCGGCCTTTTACTGGCAATCATTTTAGCATTTATTATTCTAAAACGATATAATGAAAAGAAAAGATTAAATGCTTCACTCAAACAAACGTTGGATAATTTAAAGTCTGCCCAGGCACAGCTTATTCAAAGTGAAAAAATGGCCAACCTCGGCGAACTTACCGCAGGGATTTCTCATGAAATACAAAACCCGCTCAACTTTGTAAATAATTTTTCTGAAGTAAGCACTGAATTATTAGATGAATTAAAAGTGGCAAGGTCAAAAACAGAAAGGGATGAGCAACTCGAAGATGAATTGATCAGTGATATCAAACAAAACCTGGAAAAAATAAATCATCATGGGAAACGTGCCGGCGCGATCGTAAAAAGCATGTTGCAACATGCCAGGCAAAGTAAAGGCATAAAAGAAGCCACAGATATAAATGCATTATGTGATGAGTGTTACAGGCTGTGTTACCAGGGATTGCGTGCAAAAAATAAAAGCTTCAACACAAAATTTATAACTGATTTTGATGAATCTATTCAAACCATTAATGTCGTTCCCCAGGATATTGGCCGCGTTATTATTAATTTAATTACAAATGCTTTTTATGCCGTGAATGAAAGAAGTAAACAGGCAGGGGCCAATTATCAACCATGCATACAAATTTCAACAAAAAAAATAAATGAGAAAATTGAAATCATCATTGGAGATAATGGCGGTGGTATTCCGCAACATGTACTGGATAAAATATTTCAGCCCTTCTTTACTACCAAACCTACTGGTGAGGGCACCGGGCTGGGACTGAGTTTGAGTTATGATATTGTAACTGCGCATGGAGGTGAGATTAATGTAGAGAGTAAAGAAAATGAAGGAACTACTTTCAAAATTTACCTGCCTCTTGCTGAACCCATTATTTAATAAAATATTCATGCATCTGTAGATTTTTTAAAACCGCCTGGTTTATATATTTATAATGCAGTCTAGGAAAAGAATTAAAACCTTTCATAACATTTTCCTGTATCCTAAAAAATAAAATTCGATATTGCCACTATCATTTACAATAAATACAGGTAACTATGTTTCAAAAAACTTCAACACTTATATGTTTATTTGCCCTTGCATTTTCTATGAATGCGAAAGCACAAAAATTTAAAGCAATTCTTACAGATGCTTCCAGCAAACCCTTCACAGGAAAAGTGGTATTGTATATGTCGAAAAATAATCCAACACCGAGAACCGGTGCGGTAGGAATGGCATCATTTCCCTGCTATGCAGTTACTGCAAAAAATATACAATCGGGCGGTAATATTATTTTTGATGACAATGCAGTTAGTTATCCTGTAAAGCTTTCCGAGATTGAACGCGGCAATTATTTTGTCCAGGCAGTTTGGGATAAAAATGAAGGTGGCCGTTCCATTGAAGCAAGCCCCGGGAATATTTTTAGTAAGCCGATCCAGGTTACGATTACCACAAATGATAAGCAGGTCATTTCATTAAACTGCGACCAGTTAATTCCCGAAGCAACATTTACAGAAACAGAAAAT
>JBAQJB010000167.1:0-2931 GCA_049289155.1 Chitinophagaceae bacterium | reverse complement strand
CTTTGAAGTTGGCAGCGAGGACGTTGTCATTAAAATACCTGGCAATGGAATATCCATTATTAGCGGCTCCTAATAATAATATTTTCTGGTCTGGCTGAAGAATCACTTTTTCAGCTCCTGCATATTTCCCCGCCTCGGGAGTAGTAACTCTGCCATTTTCTCCAAAACTACTGTCCAGCATTCCATTTGGTTGATACCTGAACATCGAAAAATAAATATAAGATTGCGATTTGGTAGAATACTCGCCTCCGGCAATAATTTTCCCATCCGGCTGTAACGCAATGCCATAAGTGGGTGTTTGAAAATTTCCAACACTTGTTATTACTTTTCCGTCTATACCAAATGCCAAGTCAAGGCTACCGTCTGAATTAAAGCGGCATAATCCTGTATTGAATTGGCCGTTTGTACCAGTTTTGCCTCCAACAATAATTTTATTGTCGGGTTGCAAAACCATATCATGCATATCTGTGTACCAATAGCCTTGTGGGTTAACGCCAAAATCACCCGAGAATGCTACGCCATTTTCACCAAAACTATTATCCATTTTTCCATCGGGTTTATATCTTGTAACTATATAGTTTGGTGAATATTCCAGGAAACCATAAGTGCCGGAAGTAAGAATCTTTCCATCAGGTTGCACAATAATTTTTCTGCTATTAACTTCAATCTCATATTCTGTGATCACTTTCCCTTCGTTTCCGAAACTATTATCCAAAGTTCCATCGGTGTTGTATCTGATTACAAATGTTTTATTAAGATCATTTACATTGGTACTTCTTTCACCGGTTATAACAATTTTACCATCGGTCTGTATTGTCATGGACCGGTTATAGAAATTAACTCCATAATCTGTAAATACAATTCCATTTACTCCAAAACTACTGTCAACCCTACCATCTGGAAAGCATAGAACTAAAATAATATTAAAATGTGTATAATCATCCGATTGGATACTACCTGATGCAAGGATTTTACCATCATTTAAAGTTTTAATCCCTGTAAAAGTTGCCTGACGCAGAACTGGGATGATTACAGTTCCATTATTTCCAAAACTGAAATCTTTAGATCCATCATCATTATATCTCTCTATAAAATTTGCATACCCTGCTACAAGAATTTTTCCATCAGGTTGTAATGAATAATCACCAGGATTAAAGTCATCATTATATACTATTCCATTATTTCCAAATGAGGGATCTAAAGACCCGGCTTGTGCAAAAAGAATAGAATTGGAACTGAAATATATACTTAATAGAAGTATAAAAAAATTATATTGCTTTTTCATCTTATTAAATTTTTTGAATTAAAATATTTATTAATGGCAGGTTTTATTATTATTACAGAAATCTGCTACCGTATTGCACACGCCTGAGCTATGCCGGTAATCTTCGCATTCTACAAATTTTGAAGGGCCGGATGCGACCATAGCTGGTACTGTACTGTTTAATATTGCCTGAAAGAAAATGGCAGCCCGGGAAACCATATATTCATTAACTGCTTTTTCATTCGAAGCAAAAGGTAATCCAAAAGTGCTGTAGTATGGTGTGTTTGGATCATTATCATCGTGTGATAGTCCATGGCCCATCTGGCAATCAACATACATTAGTGTAGGAATACCCATACCTGTTAATACATCATATATTGATAAGGTACATTCCATTCTTAGATCTGCGATTTTCTTTCTTTTGTCTAATGTAAAAGTATTAAGTGGAATAAGACAATTGGAAGTAGAATTATAGAATGGACTTATTTTACCTGAATAATAAACATATTGTTTAGTTGCATCTTCAGGAAAAACGGGGTCTCTGTGACCCATGAATGCAATCATGGGGATAGGATTTGAATTTTGTAAAAAGCCAACTTCATTTCCATCATAAGCCAGCGGTATTGCCTTTGCACCCCACATACTCCACAATCCTTTTATTTTTGGATAATATTGAATGCTTGTTTCACCATCATAATAATCTGCATCTATTGGGCCTAATGCCTGATCAATAGTAGTGCTTCCTGTAGGACTTGGAAAAGTAGCATAGACTTGGGCCGCATATTTATCATAAGCCAGACTCATTGCTATAACGCCTCCTGCACTTTGTCCGGCGACAAAAATATTACTTGTATCCATCAGGTAGGGTAATTCGTGGTTTACATCACTCCTTACCGTTTTTATGAGCGTGCGTAAGAGCCCCCGGCCATCCTGTATAGAGCGGTAAATTGCGTTTACTTGCTGCACACTTGTATAATCTCCTGTCACATCAGGATCTTTAATCCTACCGCAACGGTATTCAGCCACAACAACTATAAATCCTCTTTGGGCAGTCATAATTGCTAAAGTGTCTAAATAATTCGGCCCGCTGCAATCAGAAAAACCACCGGCATGAAAAATAACAACAATAGGTGTTGCCACCGGGGAATAATCATGTGTTGCATAAAATACTCTATAAAAAAGCTGCGAAGAATCCTGGGTACAAATGTCATCCTCACTACAAGGAATACCTTGATCTGAAACATCAGCGGCATATCCAACATCATAAAAATTTGGGATATGACCGGTGGTATGCTTGCCATAATATATTTTGGCAGTTTTGACAATTTGAGATTGAGAAAAAACAGGGTATCTTAAATCCAAAGCACAGTTGGCAGCAGTGCTGTCTGAGGGGCTTTTCTTTAAATTTAAATGAAAATTTTTCCCGAAATTATTATCACCAAAAACCATGAATTCTTTGGAGTATAATTTCTCTTCCCATTTTTTGGATTCAGCAAAACTAAAATCATTGCTGTATAAACCCTGATGAACTTGAATAATGACTGGAAGTTTTGAAGTAGGAGTTGAATTTTCAGTACCCGCATTTTTTCCGGCATTTAAATGATACGTGTAATCATTCAATGGAGCATCCGGTGATAATGAATCGTTGTTCATCGGATCATCAGTAG
>JBAQJB010000166.1:0-1985 GCA_049289155.1 Chitinophagaceae bacterium | reverse complement strand
TTGCTGTTGCGTTCCAGGTTCATAAATATTTCTCCATAAATCATTCCCCATACTTCATCTTCTGAACTACAATATATTTTTGAGGCCCAATAATAATTAGATGGAAATTTTGGATCCATTTCAATTCCTTTCTCGTAATAATTTAATGCTTTATTATAATCTTTTTTTACAAGATCCATATTTCCGGATTCTAAATATAGTTCGCCTGAATTTGGAAATTTCTTAAGACCTTTTTCATAGGTTGAGATTGCTTTATCTCCTTTGCCCTGGAAATCATACGCATTGCCCAGTGCCTGGTATATTCTTCCGTTTACGTCCTTTCTATCTAATAATTTCTCTAAAATATCGGATGCTTTTTTATACTCTTTTTTCCCGCTGTATGCATATGCAATTTCATACGGATAATTAATGTTTTCAGGGTCAAGCGCCTCGGCTTCTTTCAATAATTGTATTGCCTCATCGTATTTCCCTTCTTCATCTTCAAGTTTAATAGCTTCTTTCGCTTTTGCATACGCTTGTTCCTTATTGGTTTGTGCGTAAGATATTTGCCCTATAAAAAGTAAGGTAAAGAGTGCGAAGATTTTAATTGATTTGAACATTTATTATTTTTTGTTTCTTGAAATATTTGAAGTGTTTAAATAATACACATGCTAATTTACACTAACCATGGTTTATCTCAAAAATATTATTTTGTATACTTCATCTTATTTGGCAAACGATTTTTATTTAAATTAAAAAATTTAATCAGGAGTTATAAATTTTGGTGGTGGAGGTGATACGATTGATTCTGTTTCTAACCTAATAAATGCGTGAATATATTGATGCTTGCTGCTGTCAATAAATTTCTGCAAATTATTTATGAGCGGATAAAAGAGTTTATCAAAATCCTCATTTGGTTTTATTCGTATTGTGTCATTCTTCGTAATGATCATCATAGCAAGAACGGAACAATCTACGCAACTTTTAACTTTAGATTTTATATTTTTGTTGCTTTGAATTTTTAAGGATATAGTATCAACCATTTTGAAAATAGAATCTGGCAAAATACCGTAATATGTTGTGTCCCGCTGCTGCGGAGAAAAATAAATTTTGCTTGAATCAATGAAAATAGAAAAACCTTTTGCCCATCCATTCGAGTAACTTATTACAAAACTTTTGAAAGAAGGGGAGTTATTTTTAGTTACCGGTTTCTCTGTGCAATTTGAAAATAAAGTTAACAAAGTAATTATGAAAAAGGCAAGTCGGGACATTTTCTTTTTACAATAAGATGCAACATGCAATTGATATCCATAAAATTGTAGCTAACCCGGTAATTTACTTTGCCCTTCCAAATTCTCTATCACGGTATTTGTTCCGCTATTTTAAAAATTTCATTTGTTGATTTCCAATTCCTCGTTGTTGCCGTAACTTTTAATTTGTTTTCTAGAAAACTGTTGGAGAGTTTTGTAACTCCATAACCATTTGGACAAAAAAGATAAATAACATCATCCGAAAAACTAATTTCTTCCCCGTTCCCTTTTTTAACTTCTATCATTTTTGGGTCAAAAGTTCCTGGCTTTGCCGAAAGATAAGTAACATGTAAAAAAGCCGTGTCTTTTTTTAAAAATGGATTGTTGTCGATTACCTGTTTCAGTTTTTCTTTGGTCAATACAATTACCGGAACTTCGAATCCAAAATCCTTTTCTATTTGTTGGGATATTTTTTGTTCCAGCTTTCTTTCATTGCCTTTTGCTGTGAACACTACATTCCCGCTTTGCAAATAAGTTAATACATTTTTATAGCCCAGGTCCTCATACATTTTTCGCAAAGCTTCCATCTTCACGGGTTTGTGCCCGCTTACATTAATTCCCCTCAGCAATGAAATGTAGGTTGCCATTTTAATTTTTCGGTATAAGCCCGAGTTGTTGCATAAAGGAAAGGTTGTCCATAAAATCTTCTTCTTCCGCAATCTTTCCATTTTCCATGCGCACCAGTGTCACACCTTC
>JBAQJB010000165.1:0-4350 GCA_049289155.1 Chitinophagaceae bacterium | reverse complement strand
GTTGGCCAGCGCGGCTTTGATGAAAATGATCTTCCACTTCCAGAAGTGAAACGTGCCTTGTATGAAAATGGAAAATCATTTTTAGAAGGAATGGGTTATGCGGAAATTGGTATGGATCATTTTTCATTGACATCCGACGATCTTTATATTTCCATGAAAGAAAAAAAGATACACCGGAATTTTATGGGTTATTCATCCTCCTCTACAAAACTAATGATTGGCCTGGGCATGTCTGCTATCAGTGATAGCTGGTATGCATTTGCGCAAAATGATAAAACGGTGGAAAGTTATACGCAACAAATAAATGAAGGCAGGCTTCCTGTTTTTCGCGGGCATATTTTAAATGAAGAAGACCTTGTTGTC
Source organism: Chitinophagaceae bacterium (assembly GCA_049289155.1). GTDB lineage: Bacteria > Bacteroidota > Bacteroidia > Chitinophagales > Chitinophagaceae > JAFDXJ01. The sequence goes on along the minus strand of JBAQJB010000165.1, from coordinate 3,987 downwards.
CGCCGCCATATTCTCAATATCATGTGCCTCCTCGAAACTTCCTGGGAAAATAAAAATATGCAGTTGCCCGAAATGCCTGATATCATTGAACGATTGAAAGAAATGGAAGAAGATGAACTTATTTTGCTCGAAGAAAATAAATTACACATAACAGAAAAAGGCAGAGCCTTTGTACGAAATATCGCCATGGCATTTGATTTGCGCATGATCAGGCATCAGCCGGAAACCAGGATTTTTTCCATGACCATTTAAATTATTTTTTAATTTATAAAAATAACATGTACGAATATATTTCCAGCAAGGCATTATTTGAAAGAGCACAAAAAAGTATTCCCGGTGGAGTAAATTCTCCGGTAAGGGCTTTTAAAGGTGTCGGTGGCACTCCATTATTTATTTCAAAAGCAGATGGCGCTTATTTATATGATGCAGATAATAATAAGTACATAGATTTTATTGCTTCCTGGGGACCGATGATATTGGGCCATGCAAATAAGAAAGTTGTAAAAGCCATACAAGAACAAGCCATAAAATCCACTTCATTTGGCGCACCAACTCTCCTGGAAATTGAAATGGCTGAATTAATAAAAAATATGGCGCCCAATATTGATTTAATAAGAATGGTCAACAGCGGCACCGAAGCTTGTATGAGCGCTTTACGATTGGCAAGAGGTTTTACCGGGAAAAATAAATTTATAAAATTTGATGGTTGTTATCATGGCCATGCGGATGCATTTTTAGTGAAAGCGGGTAGTGGCGTAGCAACGATGAATATACAAAATGTACCAGGAATTCCGGCGGCGGTGAGTGCTGATACATTGACCTGTGCCTATAATAATGTAGAGGAAGTATCCAGGCTGGTAAATGAAAATAAAAATGAAATTGCTGCAATAATTGTTGAACCCGTAGCAGGAAATATGGGTTGTGTTTTACCGCAAAAAGATTTTTTGCAAGGCTTGCGGAAAATTTGTGATGCGGAAAATATCTTACTCATCTTTGATGAAGTGATGACAGGTTTTCGTTTGGCACCAGGAGGCGCACAGGAAAAATTTGGAATAAAAGCAGACCTTATTACTTATGGAAAAATTATTGGAGGCGGTTTACCTGTTGGTGCATTTGCCGGAAGAAAAGAGATCATGGAGCATATTGCCCCTTTGGGAAATGTGTACCAGGCGGGCACATTAAGTGGTAACCCGCTTGCGATGTCCGCGGGCATGGCTGTCTTGTCCCAATTAAAAGATAACCCTTATATTTTTGAAAGCCTCGATAAAAAAACCAATCAATTAGTAAATGGGTTGAAGGAAGTTTTTGAGCAATCCGGAATACCTTTTACCATCAATCATTTTGGTTCCATGCTCAGTATTTTCTTCACTACAGAACCAGTCAGTGATTTTCCGGCGCTTCCAAATCCGATGCGGAACTGTTCAGCAAATTTTTTCATGCGATGCTACAAAGAGGTTGTTACCTGCCACCTTCCCCCTTTGAAAGTTGGTTTTTAAATGATGCTATTTCTTATGAGGACATTGATTATACGGTAAATGCAGCCCATGAAAGCCTTCGTGAAATAGGCTGATAATCAATGGGAGCAAGCTTCTTGATTTTTACCAAAGCCTTTTTCTGCCTGGATACAATGTTAAATAAATTTATTTTGGTCATAGAAAGGATAGCTTGTATTTTTACAATCCCTTCAAATCTTTTATAAATTACCAGGCAAACCTGATGAAACACTAAATAATATTTATGTTACAAGTTGCTTCCGGCGCCTTCATAGCTTTCCTGATTACTTTTTTCACAATGCCATTTATTATACGAATTGCGCGCGCCAACAGGATCTATGATATCCCGGATGCCCGCAAAACGCACGCTGATGCTATTTCTTCCTTAGGCGGCATTTCTATTTTCATAGGGCTTTCCCTGGCATTATTACTCGTATCTGATTTCAAGATCGGCAACCAGGAATTTCAATATCATCTCGCGGCATTTTTTATCATTTTTATAATCGGTGTCATTGATGATATTTTTGTTTTAAAGGCCTGGAAAAAAGTGTTGGGCCAGGTATTTGTTGCCGCGGTGATCTCTGCAAAAGCACATTTGCTCGTGGCTAATTTTTATGGTTTTTTGGGTGTGAATGAACTAACGCAAACTGCTTCCTATATCATTACTTTTTTCGTGATCATGCTCATCATCAATTCCTTTAACCTGATCGATGGCGTGGATGGTTTGGCAGGCTCACTCGGGCTTTTTTCCTGCCTCGGATTTGGTATATTTTTCCTGATCAATAATAATATTTCTTACGCTATACTCGGCTTCGCTATGGCAGGTTCCTTGCTTGCTTTTTTGATATTCAATTATCCTCCGGCAAAAATATTCATGGGAGATTCTGGATCCATGTTGCTTGGTTTGGTAAATGCGGTACTGGTCATAAAATTTTCACAGACAGCCGCTACAGCCCCTGTCTATGCCTTAAAAGCCGCTCCTGCCATAGGTTTTGGCTTATTACTCATTCCGTTGCTGGATGTGCTGCGGGTATTTATCATTCGTCTTTCCCGCGGGCAGTCGCCTTTTGCACCGGACAGGAATCACGTACATCATTTATTATTGAATAAAGGATTTTCCAGCAGGCAGGTAACACTGATCTTAATTTTTTCCAGCATTTTATTTGCTACTGTACCTGTTATTTTAAACCAGGTGCTGGACATCAACCTGATCTTACTCATTCTTGTCGGTATGTTTTTTTCCGGTGTATTATTCATTACCTATTTTTTGCCATTGCAAAAATCTTTGCGGGCCATTCATACCAATGCTGATGCGAATGTAAAAGTGCTGAATATGTATAGCGCCAGTAAGGAAAACACGGCTTCCAATGATGAATAATTTTTATTAGCGACGGATATTTTTCAGTTGTCCTATCTTTTATTAAATTTACCCCTAATTATTTTTCTATGACTGAAGAAATTGAAATGATTTTAGACGATACTAATGGGCAGATGGAGAAAGCGATTGCGCATCTCGAAGCAGAACTCGTAAAGATCCGCGCGGGAAAAGCTTCTCCTAATATGCTGGAAGGAATTTCGGTGGATTATTATGGCGCACCTACGCCCATCGGGCAGGTTGCCAATATCAATGTACTGGATGTGCGAACGATCAGCATTCAACCCTGGGAAAGGAATATGTTGCAACCCATTGAAAAAGCGATCATGCAGGCGAATATTGGTATTACGCCTCAAAATGATGGTGTGCAAATTCGTTTATTCCTGCCGCCATTGACAGAAGAAAGAAGAAAGGAGTTATTTAAAAAAGCCGGTAATGAAGGGGAACATTCCAAGATCGCAATCCGGAATATCCGCCGTGATTCCATAGAACAAATCAAGCAACTTCAAAAAGATGGCTTGAGTGAAGACCTTGCGAAAGAATCAGAAACCAGTGTTCAGGAAGTGACAAATAAATATATCGCAGTCGTAGATAAATTATTAGTAGCGAAAGAAAAAGAAATGATGTCGGTATAAGAATATTATTTACTTTGAAGGATATTATTTTTTTGGTTTCCGGCTGCAGGTTTTAAATTAATCCTTACTTGCGCAGCCCCTACTTTGTTGCGAGTTGCACTTTTGTACTTCCTGTTCATTGAGAAGCGTAATGATCATTTTTATTTCACCTCACATACACGATGATTTAGGACGGCAACTTTTAAGTTGCGTGATAATATTAATATTACTATATTTATAAACCAGGCATTTGAAACGGGCAATTATATTTGAATAAATAATGAAAAATATTTTAATTGTTGAAGATGATGATGAAATTGTAAAACTGCTTACGTTACATTTTCAACAGCTTGAGATTTGCCTTAGTTCTTGTGCAAATGGTATTACTGCGCTTGAAAAAGTTAAGAAAGAAAATTATCATTTGGTTATCCTTGATATTAACCTCCCGGATATGAATGGTATTGAAGTTTGCAGGCGGTTAAGAATTGAAAATAAATTCGTACCT
>JBAQJB010000164.1:0-6000 GCA_049289155.1 Chitinophagaceae bacterium | reverse complement strand
GTGTTGTGGAATTCGGAAATATTAAAAGAGGAAACCGCGAGATCGTTGTAGAAGCCAAGGATGGTATCATTAAAAAATACCTTGTGCCTCTTACCCGCCAGATACTGGTACAGGAAGGTGATTTTGTAAAAGCTGGTACCCCGTTAAGTGACGGGCAGATCGCTCCTGCTGATATTTTATCCATTCGTGGACCGTTTGCAGTGCAGGAATATGTAGTGAATGAGATCCAGGAAGTATATCGTTTACAAGGTGTAAAAATCAATGATAAACATATCGAAGTAATCGTTCGCCAGATGATGAAGAAAGTGGAAATTGTAGATGCAGGCGATACAAAATTCCTCGAGGAAGATTTGGAAGACAGGTTTGAGTTTAATATGGAAAATGACCGCATTTTTGACAAAAAAGTGGTTATAGATGCAGGTGAAAGTGCCAGTTTAAAACCCGGCCAGATCTTATCTCTACGCGCTTTGAGGGAGGAAAATTCCATCCTGCGCCGGGCAGATAAAAAATTGCCTGAAACCAGGGATGCCCACCCGGCAACAGCACAACCTGTTTTATTAGGTATAACCAAAGCTTCATTGGGTGTTCAAAGCTGGATAAGCGCAGCTTCATTCCAGGAAACAACGAAAGTGTTGAGCACAGCAGCGATTCAGGGCAAAACAGATGATATGATGGGATTGAAAGAAAATGTAATCACTGGCCATCCTATCCCTGCCGGAACTGGTATGCGCGAATTTGAAAACATGATCGTAGGTAATAAAGAGGAATATGAATTATTGAATATGACCCGTGAAGCCATGAACTTTGATGAGGAAGAATAATTGACCTTTATACATAAAAAAGACCGCCTGACCGGCGGTTTTTTTTGTATAAATTTTTTATCAGGAATATCTTTTCTTTCTATTACTGAATTTTCTACCGGCTGGTTTACGAGATCCCGGGTTATATTCCGGCACGGGGCCTAGTGAGTCCGGTACCTTCATTTTTTCAACTGCATAGCCGAGCAAATTTTCGATATCGGAAAACTTATGTTGTTCTGCAGGTGTGATAAGGGTATAAGCGGCGCCTTCACTGGCAGCCCGCGCTGTGCGGCCAATCCGGTGCACATAATCTTCGCCATCATGGGGAACATCATAATTAATTACCAAATCAATATCTTCAATATCAATGCCGCGTGATAAGATATCTGTGGCAACCAGAATTTTTAATTTTTTATTTTTAAAATCAAGTAAAACCTGTTCGCGTGCGGATTGTTCCAAACCGGAATGAATTTCATTCGCGGAAAAACCGGAGCGCCTTAATTCACCGGAAAGTTTTTTTACATTATTTATTTTAGAACAAAAAACCAGGATGCGGCCAAACGTTTTTTCACGCAATAGACTTTTTATCAAACCAATTTTCTGTGTTTCATAAATGACGAAAGCATATTGCTTTATTTTTTCAGGCGGTTTGGATATGGCTATATTTATTTCTTCAGGATTTTGCAGGATCTTCTTCGCTAATGTCCTGATACGGGAAGGCATGGTTGCAGAAAATAAAAGATTCTGCCGATTGGGTGGCAGGTAAGAAATAATCTTCATGATATCATCATTGAAACCCATATCCAGCATACGATCCGCTTCATCAAGCACCAGGTATTTCAAGCCATCCAGTTTTACATAACCCATAGCAAGGTGCGCCAGCATACGTCCTGGTGTACAAATAACCATATCAGCCCCCAGTGAAAGTGCCTTTTTTTCCTGTGTAAATAATGTCCCATCACCACCACCATATACGGCAATCGCACTTGTAGAAGTAAAATAGGCAAGTCCTTCCATAGCCTGGCTTATCTGGATCGCTAATTCACGGGTGGGCACTATTACCATCGCATTGATTTGCTGTGCATCATGCGGCTGAGAGATCAGTTTATGAACTAACGGCAATAAAAATGCAGCCGTTTTACCCGTACCAGTCTGGGCTGATGCTATCACATCTTTCCCTTTCAAAATAATAGGGATAACCATTTCCTGTACAGGCGTTGCTTCATCATAACCCATCGCGCCAATACCTTCAATTAATGATTCATCAAGGCCAAAATCAGTAAACTTCAAAATATAAGTTATTGCGGAATACAATTATTCCGGGTGAAAAAAATAAAGATAAAGGTAAGTTGTATGAAAAACTTTTAAGATTTTAAAAATCGATACATTTTAAATATTCTTATAGACTATCATTTTTTCCTAAAAATGAACTCATTTCATAATGATACTGGCTGGCAATGATCTTTGCTTCTCCCGCAAAATTTTCTTTATGCGATGCATAAATTATGGCACGGCTTACATTGATTAAAATGCCGGTTTGGGCATTCATGCCGTATTCACTCACTTGTTCCAGGCTGCCGCCCTGGAAACCAACACCGGGTACCAAAAAGAAATGCTCCGGCACCAGGTCACGGATTTTTTTCATTTCACCGGGTTTTGTTGCACCTATAACAAACATAAGGTTATCCGGCGTACCCCAGGAACATACTTTCTTTATAACGCGCTCATATAAATAGTCATATTGCGAAGGATGTGCACCATGTGTTGCAAGAAATTGTTGTTGAAAATCCACACTGCCCTTATTGCTGGTTAGTCCCAATACAATCGTCCACTTATCTTCATATTCTAAAAATGGGCGGATACTGTCTTCACCCATATAAGGAGCTACTGTAATGGCATCAAACGGAATTGTTTCAAAAAACGCTTTTGCATATTGGGAAGAAGTATTTCCTATATCACCCCGTTTTGCGTCAGCAATTTTAAAATGCGTTTCTGGAATATAATCAACAGTCCTTGCCATATCCTCCCAACCTTTTGCACCCCTGGCTTCATAGAAAGCCGTATTAATTTTATACGCCACGCAAAATTGTGCCGTGGCGTCAATGATGGCTTTATTGAATTCTACTACTGCATCTTTTTTACCCTGCATATGAAAAGGTAAGAGATCGGGATTTGTATCAAGCCCCACGCATAAATATGATTTTTTTTCCTGTATATGCCTTGCCAATTGTATCCTGTTCATCACTTAATTTTTAATTTTTGTCCCTGTATAATACCTTGCTGTTTCCATATCATTTGCAACAACAGCAGCATCTTTTCCTATTTCTTTCAAGTGCTTTTGAATATTGTCTATATCTTTTGCGGATTTCTCCTGGCTTAACTTAAAGACATGCGGAATAGATACAAGTTCAATTTCAAAGCCCACGATCGCACGCATCATTTTATCTACATATTCTTTTTCCATATTTTCTATAAAAGATTCTCCGGATCGCCCCGTTTCATATTTCTCTGTCAGGCTTTTGAGTTGGGTAAATAATTCCTGGCTATTTAATATACGTAGAATGCCGGTGGCATGTACAGCCTTATAATTCCAGGTGCTTCCAACATTTTTTTTCTCATACCAGGATGCGCTAACATAACTATGCGCGCCTGAAAAGATACATAAGGCTTTTTTATTTTCCAGGAGTGCTGCCGCGTGTTCTGTATCCCGCATCACATGGCAATACAAAAATATTTTATCACTTTTTTTTTCAAACAATACCGGTACATGTGTAGCAACAGGAAAGCCATCTTTACCATTAGTAGTTAAAGTGATAAAAGAATGTGCCTGCATAAATGCAAAAACTTCTTCGAAGCCTGCTGTAATGTATTTTGGTAATTTATACACGAGGGCGAAGATAATGAATGTATAAAAAAAGTGGTGCTGAAGTTTTGAAATAGCTACATGAAATTTAGCTGAAAACTTTAGACAATATTATTTTGCAAACCAGAGTTTTGCATACTGGTCATTCAGGAGGAAATTTAAAAACATGGTAGATAATTTATCGGAGCCACTATCATTGGGATGAAGGCCATCATCAGTGTCTGAACGTAACCAGTTAAACCCATCACTGCGCATTTTATCACCATCACTCCATTGACTAGGACCCCAGGTAATTATGGGAGCTACAGGATGGTCACCTTTATATGCAAGCCCTGGATCACCATTTATTTGGTCTTCGATCAGCCATTTATCTGCAAAACCCAGGTAATAACCAATTGGTTCCTGCTGTTTATTATCATCGCGTATCGGCATGTAGATCGTCGTAGTCCTTGCAAGTATATATGCCACGCGCAGATTTGGAAATTTTACTTTTAATAGTTGTATCCCCTGTTTCAGTTTTTCCTTAACATCCAAAGGCCTTTGAGGAAATGCGCTGGAATAATTATCGTTATCGTCTTCTTCAAAATAAACAACCTGTACCTGTTTGGGCGAAAGTTGATATTGCTTGAGTTTCATTACCACTGTATCCCAAAAAAACGTTGAATTGGAAATTAATTCATTGATGCCCATTCCTCCCTGTCCCAGCGGAACGGGCCATATCAAAGGATTCACTAATTTATTTTCATGCATTTTGGGTATCAGCGCATTCATCATTATTAAAGAGGTACTTGGGCCAATTGAAACAAAACCAATTTTACCAAAAGGACTAATCTGTCCATTTTCATTCAAGGGTTTTATATCGGAGCATATTTGCAGAAGGTCATTGGCATAATCGCCCGTCGCTTTATTAGTACCACCGGGGAATAAGCCTCCCGGATACCCCATGAAATTCCCATTGAGATCCATTAATGGTACAAGTCCTGTATGATAATCCCTGTCTTCCTTAATGTCTGGTGAATTGCCTGATTTTTTGCATGCCGCAAATAAAAAAGCAGCAACTAAAAAAAATATTATTAATTTAATAATTGATGTAAATAATTTTCAAATATAATATGGATACGGTAAAATATAGAATAAATATAGAATATATTTTAATACGCTAAAAAAGTCTAAAAGTTGTGATGAAGCCTGATTTGCGTATAAATATTTTGATAAACGGTTAAATATTTAGAATCTGTTGTAAACGGGAAATGATGTACTTTGGCTTTAATGAATTATTTTTTTATGGAAAATCTTTTTTTTAAAAGAAAAAATATCGCGCTGGTAAGTTTTTTTGTTTTGATAGGTTGCGCAAAGAAACCTTATTCAGCAAGTAACCAGTTATATAAAAAACAAGTAAAAGAATTTTCAAAGATAATCCAACAATACCCGCTGGATGATTCCATTAATGCTTCCCCTTATTGGGCCGGCACAACTAATTTTGGTTTGCGAAAACCAAATTTTGTAATCATTCATCACACAGACCAGGCAAGTTGTGATCAAACTTTAAAAACATTTACACTTACTAAAACACAGGTAAGTGCACACTATGTGATCTGTAAAGATGGAACCATATTTCATATGCTGAATGATTATTTACGTGCCTGGCATGCAGGTGTGAGTAAATGGGGAAATCTCACAGATATCAATTCAGCCAGTATTGGAATAGAACTGGACAATGACGCACATTCCGTTTTTCCTGAAATACAAATTCAAAGTTTATTGAAATTACTTGCGGCGTTAAAAAATAAATATGATATACCCACTGCAAATTTTATTGGCCACGCAGATGTTGCGCCCGGCCGAAAAGTAGACCCCAGCAGGTTTTTCCCCTGGAGTACATTAGCGGAAAAGGGTTTTGGATATTGGTATGATACAACGAATACCAATGCGCCGGAAAATTTTAATTCATTACAGGCAATGCGTATTATCGGCTACAATATGCATGATAGTTTGAATGCCATTCAATCATTTAAAATTCATTTTACACCAAACGACTCGACATCCATTTTAAATGATGGTGACAGGAAAATTTTATTTTCTTTGGAAAAAAAATACAGGTAATATGAAAATCATACTAATGATTTCAAACGGGCAGTAGCCGGTTTTTCTGCATTCCTGATAGCAATATTCCTTGCCGCAAGGCCGGCAAATTCCAGCATCGCGTTTTTAGAAACTTCATCATCTCCCATCATAGCAGGAATGCCGGAATCGCCTCCTTCCCGGATGTTTTGCACCAATGGGATCTGCCCTAAAAATGCAAGATCATATTCTTCTGCAAGCCGCTTCCCTCCTTCC
>JBAQJB010000163.1:0-4525 GCA_049289155.1 Chitinophagaceae bacterium | reverse complement strand
ATTCACTACACCGGGTGAAGATATTGTACAGAAACCTGTCATTAAAAAACCGGAAGCAGCCGGTTCCTCAAGCAGTATTTCTGTAAAAATTGATGGCCGCTTTATGGATTTTGATATGGCAGAAGATAATACGAATTCTATTTTGGATGCGGCATTGGACCAGGGTGCAGATCTTCCGTATGCGTGTAAGGGCGGCGTTTGCTGCACCTGCAAAGCAAAATTGCTGGAAGGAGAAGTGGAGATGAAAGTGCATTATGGTTTGGAACAGGAAGAGATCGATGAAGGATTTATTTTGACCTGCCAAAGCAGGCCGCTTACTAAAAAAGTAGTGGTTGATTTTGATATCAAATAAATATTTTTAAAAGCAATATTTCATTGCTAGTATATAAAAACTATACCCTCTTGTAATTCATCTTTCCTTGCAGATGTGAATTATTGATCCAAAAAAGAGAATGAAAGATGAAATAATATTTACAGGGGAATAATAAATAATATTCAAAATATTTACCTGCTCAGCAACATTACCAGCATACTTCCTGCAAAGACAGCTGCGATACCAAGGACAACACTTATTACAAGGTATAAAAAAAATATACTATAATCACCGGAACGGATTAGAGCCAGATTCTCAAAAGCAAAAGTGGAAAATGTTGTAAAGCCACCACAAAAACCAGTCATTAAAGCAAGCCGCCATTCGGGAGAAAGTAAATTTCCTTTTTGAGATAAGGCGAAGAAAACTCCAATCAGTAAACATCCTGCAATGTTCACAATAAAAGTGCTCATGGGGAAAACCGAATTTTGTGGTTTACCCATCCAGGATTGAATACCATAACGCATAACACCACCAATACCGCTGCTGAATAAAACGATTAAAATTAATTTCATGTAAAACTATTTAATAAAATTTTTCGATTTAGAAATACAGCATTTTCAAAAACCGGCAGGCTGGCTCACTTGCCATGCGTCCTGGTTTAAAGAAACGAAAATAATTTTTTGTGTTGTGTCATATGAATTCCTGAATTGAAGAAAGTGCAGTGTATCATTTACAGTACTATCCTGTAAAATGATGATGGATGCTTGTCCCAACTGTGTTCTTTCCGCTTCAGAAAATGAATAATATTTTTTCTTCAATACCTCCAAAGCAGCTTTATCTGCTTCAACAGTTTTCATATAAAACGCAGCTTGCCTGAAATCACCTTTCAGGCAGCCATCTATAAATTCACGCCCTGCGTCTAAAGCGTTTTCTGCATGGGAATAGGTGGGTGAATTGTCACATGAACAAACCAGGCAGGCTATAAAAATGAGTAAATATTTCAATGCTTAAAATTTTAAAATTTATTGTCTTTAAAATCAACCGTGTTACTATGGTTTTACTGGAATGGTATCTTCACTACTTTTATTGGTAGCAGGTTCCTGTCCCATATGCATGATGGAGTTTTTATCAAAAGCTACTTTCCATTCATTGTTTTCTTTTACGAGGCTTGCGATCAACGAGTTATTATTATTTGTAGTAGTCACGCGGGCAGTGGCTGTATTGCCATCAATTTTTACCTGGTCCACGACAATATTAATAACTGCTTTTGAACTATCCTTCGTGCTTTTATTAAACGTAGCTATCATATCGATCATTTGTCCACTGGAAACAGTTGCATATTTTTTCGCTTCAGGGAAATTTTTTGAGTATAACGCCTGGAAGAAATGCTGTGCCACTTCTCCGGGATCACTTTTATTACAGGAAGTAATGAATAAGAGCATGCTGCAGGCAACTAATAAAAAAGTAATTTTTTTCATAAGAAATTTTTATTTCATTTTTTCAAAATTAAGGCCTTCCGGTTAGTTTCCGGAATATTTAAAGCGATGAATTTCCCGGCAGTTTTTATTCAGGAAAATATTATCCACTGCAAAATAGTCAAGCCCTTGAATATGCGTGGTATCGAACAGGTGATTATCTTGAAATGCATGTATCAATGTTTTTGCAACAAATTCACTGCAATACATTTTATCATCGCTTTTTAAATCAAAGTTCATATCGAACAGGATGCCGGCTGCAAATTTTTCAGCAATGAATTTTTTTTCTCTTTTCAATTTTATTGAATCCATGTTAAATCGAAAAATACCAACTCCCTCATTCGATGCACCATCACAAAACCCGGGCAGCCATTCTCTTTCTAATGTTTGTTTGGGATTCAATTCACCACCAATGGCATGATACACAAAAAATGAATCATTTTCTTTTAATACAATTCCGCAATGCGAATAGGTGTCATCTTGTTTACAAAACTGTTTTAAGGCCTGGCTTGTAAAGTCAATGCCGGTGCGCGTTATCACATCTCCATCCGCTACAACATGTTGGAGAGAATCAATACATGCAAGATTTTTTTTGATTCGGGCATTATCTGTATTTCCGGCAAGTACGATATTGGATGCATTCACTTTTTGCTGGCATGAAAATAAAAAAAGCAGGCAGCAAAACTGCCCGGCTTTTTTAAAATAAAATAGTATAAAATCAGGAATGCCTGTCACTCTCTTTATCATATTCTTTTTCGTAGGCTTTAATGATTGCCTTCACGAGTTTGTGGCGAACCACGTCTTCTTCATCCAGTTGCACATGCGCTATGCCATGAATGTCCTGTAAAATGCGGATGGCTTTTTCAAGGCCGCTTCTTTGATTCCTGGGCAAATCTATTTGCGTCGGGTCACCGGTTATAATCGCTTTTGCATGCGGCCCGATACGGGTCAAAAACATTTTTAGTTGCAGGTCATTAGCATTTTGCGCTTCATCCAAAATAATAAAAGCATGGTCAAGCGTGCGCCCGCGCATATAGGCCAATGGCGCAATTTCAATGGTCCGCGTACTCATATAATAGCCCAATTTATCAGCCGGTATCATATCATCCAGTGCATCATATAAAGGGCGTAAATAAGGATCTATTTTTTCTTTGAGGTCACCGGGTAAAAATCCCAGGTTCTCACCGGCTTCTACTGCCGGCCTGGTGAGAATGATTTTTTTTACGGCTTTATTTTTTAATGCGCGTACCGCCAAAGCCACTGCTGTATAGGTTTTTCCTGTACCCGCCGGCCCAACAGCAAATAATATATCATTTTTTTCGGTGGCCTGCACCATTTGTTTTTGGTTGGCTGTACGGGCACGGACTGATTTACCATGCGGCCCAAAAACCAATACATCGGCTGCATTATTTTCTACAAAATGGTCGACCACTTCTGCGTCATCACCTCCAATAATTTTTTCAAAATAATTTTCACTGAGGTTGCCATTGCGTTCCATGTATTGAAGTACAAGACCGATCTTTTCCTTTGCCAGCGAAATTTGCTCCGGCGCGCCGCTCAATTTAATTTGCGTACCCCTGGAAAGGATTTTTAAAAGAGGGAAGGATTTTTTCAACACTTCAAGTTTTATATTATTCACGCCAAAAAATTCAATGGGATTTACATTTTCAAGGTTGATAATAGTTTCTGTCAAGGTATTTTTTTTAGATGTTTTAAATAGAATTTTCTAAATGTCATTTCAAATTTAATTGAATGGGCTAAAAATAACCGCGCAATCTTTGCACATTTGTTAGAAAAAAATACGCGGGCAATTTTCTACATTTACCAAATTACAATATTAGAAGAGAATAATTTTTTGAATGAAAAAATTTAACGAATATAAAAGCCTGTTTTTTATTGGTGTCGCGGGATCGGGTATGAGTGCGCTTGCACAATATACTGCCGCATCCGGTATTGAAACAAGTGGCAGCGACCGTTTTTTTAAAGTGGGAGCGCACAATGAAATGCGCGAAAAATTAGAAGCAGCAGGCATTCATTGTTTCCCGCAGGATGGCAGCGGATTATCGGAAGATACAGACGCAGTCATTGTTTCAACGGCCATCGAAGAAACAGTGTATGAAGTAATCCTTGCCAGGAAATACCATATTCCTGTTTTAAAACGTTCAGCACTTTTAGCGCTGGTCGCGGAAAGTAAAAATACAATTGCTATTGCCGGAACTTCCGGGAAAAGTACCACTACAGGTATGTTGTTTCATGTTTTGTCCCAGGTTGGCTATGAGCCGGGAATCATCAGTGGGGCAGGGCTTATTGACCTGATTGAAAAGGGAAAAATAGGAAATGCATTTTTGGGAAAGGGTGACTGGCTAGTAATCGAAGCTGATGAAAGTGATGGTTCCATTACCCAATATGCGCCGCATACGGGTGTGCTTTTAAATATAGAAAAAGACCACCAGGAAATTGATCAGCTCCTGGAATTATTTTCTGTTTTTAAAAAAAATACAACAGCAATTTTTATTGTAAACCGTTCGCATCCTTTGGCAAAAAAATTCTCACAGGATGCTGCACAGGATTTTGGCCTTGATAAAAATTGTGGCGCGGGATTTATCGCTTCAAATTTCACACAGGATGGATTTATTTCAAATTTTACAATAAATGATGTGCCCTTTTCTTTGCATCAGCCGGGAGCGCATAATATGGAAAATGCATTAGCCGCGGCTTGTGTGGCTGCACAAATGGG
>JBAQJB010000162.1:0-5658 GCA_049289155.1 Chitinophagaceae bacterium | reverse complement strand
CCACTGCATTTGTACTGTCACCAAATAAAATTCTTTTGCCCAAAACTTTATCCAGACTTATACCCGGGAAATATTTTTTAGCAACTGAAAGAGATAGCACAACTTCGTTGGGTTGTGATAATGAAGTTGAAGCATTTCCGCTCAACCACTCATGCGGAAATATATTGAAATAGCTTTCGTCCGCAAATACAACACCTTTTTCATTATTAAATATTTTGTCTTTATCTTTTTTCCCCGATGAAATGGTTACAGAAAAATCAAATGCCGGGAAATCCAAATAATAACCGGTGGCTTCAATTCCTGTTATTTGATTTTTAATAACTTCAACCGCAGGTATAGGAATTGCCGGGGAATAAAAATTTGGATATTTACTGGTTACTTCATAAATATTATTTGCCTGCGGTTCCCATTTATCAAAACTATATTCATACTGCACCATTAAAAAAATTACAAGCGATGCACTAATACCAACTGCAAGCCCTAAAATGTTGATGGCAGTAGTTGTTTTATTTTTTTGCATCCCTCTCCACGCAGATTTGAAATAGTTTTTGAGCATTTTATAGGTATCAGGTTTTAGGTATCAGGCAATTTCGCATTGTTGTATCTTATTTATACTTATAAAAAATATACTTCATTAACCATTCACAATTAACCATTAATAATTAACAATTAACAATTAACAATTAACTACTCGCTCCGCAAACTCTTCACCGGGTTAGCTCTCGCGGCTTTTATCGCACGATGTGCCACGGTTAGCCATGCAACGATTACAGAAATAAAAATAGCCCCCAAAAAAACAGGTAAGCCCAACGTTACTTTGTAAGTATAATTTTGCAACCATTTATTCATGATAAAATAGGCAACCGGTGCAGCAATGGCAAATGCCAGGATAATGAGGATTGTAAATTCTTTGGAAAGCATAAACACAATATTTTTTACAGAGGCGCCAAGCACTTTTCGTATTCCCATTTCTTTTGTCCGCTGGTTTGCCATAAATGAAACCAGGCCATATAAACCGAGGCAACTTATGAAGATAGCTATAGCTGCAAAAATTTTATAGAGTTGTGAAAGTTGCTCTTCCTGTTTATAAAAGTTTTCAATTTTTTGATCCAGGAATTTATATGAATAAACATTATCCGGAAATGCAGCGGTCCATACTTTTTCAATATAAGGCAGAACTGTTTTTTCAGAACCGGCTTTTATTTTTATATTAATGGTGTGGTATACTTGTTTCCAGCTACTCAAAACAACCGGTGAAATTGGATCACGCAAAGAATACGCATTAAAATCTTTGATCACACCTACAATATTTGCCACTTTTTCTCCATCCCAAAAATCAATTTGTTTGCCAATGGCTTTTTGCGGATCTGTAATACCCAACTTTTTCAATAAAGTTTCATTCACTACAAATTCACGAACCGTATCACTGTTGCTGTATGCATGCCCGGCAAGAAATTGCAGGTTGTATGTTTTAAAATAATCAACATCCGCCCATTTTAAATTTGCATTGAAATTACTGGCATTCGCGGCATGGTCAAATTTAAAATCACTGTTCCAGTTATTGTTATCAGAAGGACTTGCATAACTGAAGCTTACATTTTCAATATCTTTATTGGCTAGTAATTGATCGCGAACAAAACCTGTTTTTAATAAATTTAAACTGTCATTGAATAAAGGCACATTAATCAAATTTGCTTTATCAAATCCAAGCGATTTGTTTTTAAATAAATCCATCTGGCTCATCATAATGATCATGCCGATGATCAAAATTTGTGCAATGGAAAACTGCAATATCACTAACCCACGGCGCAGGGAAACGCCACCGGCCATTTTGTAATTCATTTTTGTTTTCAACGCATTGATCGGGTTAAACCCAGATAAAATAATTGCAGGATATAAGCCGGCAAGTAAGGTGACTAAAATGGTTACTCCTACTAAGAAAAGTAATATGGAAATATTATTAAACAAATTGATGCTGATCTCTGTTTCCAATAAATTATTTAAGAAAGGCAAAACTGCGACGGCAATCAAAACTGCAATAATGATTGCTGTAATAACAATGAGCGCGGTTTCTCCTAAGAACTGTAATGCCAGTTGCCTGCGGCTGCTGCCTAAAACTTTTCGCACACCTACTTCTTTTGAGCGGTTTACTGCCTGGGCGGTAGCAAGGTTAATAAAATTTACGCAGGCAATAATGATCAGGAAAACGCCGATGAGCATTAATGCATTGATCAGTGAATGACTAAATGTATGGTGGTTATAATTTCCAAATCGTTCATCATAATGAATCTCTGATAAAGGTTGAGAAATATAACTATCTGTAGAAGCTTCTGCAGGCTTATGTTTTTTTGCAAATGCTTTCAACGCAGTATTAAAAGTTTCCGGGGAATAGCCGGGAGGCAATACAACAAAAGTATACGCATCACTAAATGTACTCACCCAATCATTCAGGTTGGCTTTGCGGTTCGTACGTGCCAATGCTGAATAAGGAACTATAATACTTAAAGGAAAATCTGTATTCTTCGGTGGGTTTTTTAAAATACCCGTAACCGTATACAGGTATTTATTTTCATATTGTATGGTTTTACCAATGGCAGTCTTCCAGTTGCCAAAATATTTTTCTGCAGTGGCCTGTGTGAGCACCACATTATTTGGATCTTTTAATGATGTTTTTGGATCACCTGCAAGCCAGGCGAAATTGAACATATTGAAAAATTCAGGCTCCGCATAATAAAAATTTTCTTCCTGGAATTTATTGATCTGTGCATTTTTATTTTGAATGGTGACCTGCCCTCTCTCGCAGTCTATAGAAGCCACTTCTTTGATTTGTGGGAAATCAATACGCAAACCATTGGCTACGGGAAAGCCAACGCCATCTGTATAACTTATACCATCTGCATCATTGAATTCAGAACTTACCCGGTAGATATTATTTTTCTTTGGATGAAAATCATCAAAGCTGCTTTCAAATTGCACCACTAAAAAAATAAGCAGGCAGGCGCTGATTCCAACCGCTAAGCCCAATGTATTTATAAGCGCATAACTTTTATTGCGTTGTAGATTTCTGAATGCTGTTTTGAAATAATTTTTGATCATGTGTTGATAAATTTAAAGATTTAATTTTGTAGCTTTGAATATAGAAAGCAAAAATTATGGAACAGATAATTATTGAAGTAGATGAAGCTACAGCAAAGAAGTGGCAGGAAGTTTCTCCTGAAGTAAAAAGAGATTTGGAAAAAAACTTTCAAACTTTCATTGACAAAATTTCTAACGAAACTACAATTGCTCATTTTGACGCGCTTCTTGATAAAGCAAGTACCGAAGCTGCCAGGAACGGCCTTACTGAAGAAATTCTTCAACAATTGCTGAATGAAGAATAGCCTATTTGTTATTGATACCAATACCTTAATTAGTTCTTCTCTTTTCGCCAATTCATTTCCAAGGAAGGCAGTTTCAAAAGTAAACGAAATTGGAAAAATTTCAGCGAGTATTGAAACATATAGAGAATTCTTTGAAGTATTTCTTCGACCGAAATTCGACAAGTATATTTCCTTATAAACAAGGTTGAGTATATTATTTGATTTCAAACAACTGGCCATTTTTTCTGAAATCTCAGAAATAATTACAACTTGCCGTGACCCAAAAGACAATAAATTTCTTGAACTAGCTGTTTCAACAAATGCATTATGCATCATTACTGGCGATAAAGATTTATTGATGCTCCACCCATTTGGAAATATCCCAATTTTAAATGCATTTGATTTCATACATAAATTTTAAATCTTCCATTGACCCATTAACCATTAACAATTCACCATTAACAATTAACTACTCGCTTCGCAAACTCTTTACAGGATTAGCTCTCGCAGCTCTTATCGCCTGGAAACTCACAGTTATTAATGCGATCATCACAGAAATAAAACCTGCTAAAAGAAATACCCACCATTCCATCGTGATTCGGTAAGTATAAGTATCCAGCCATTTACTCATACTCCACCAGGCAATAGGTGCAGCAATGGCAAATGAAATAGCAATGAGCTTTAAAAAATCAATGGATAATAAAGCAGTGATGCCAGCAACCGATGCGCCCAACACTTTGCGCACACCAATTTCTTTGATGCGATTTTCTGCCATATAGGTAGCAAGTCCGAACAATCCCAAACAGGAAATAAAAATTGTCAATGCGGCAAACAATGCAGCTAGTTTCCCTGTGCGTTGAGCATCACTGAATTTTTTAGCGTAAGATTCATCCGCAAAAATCACTTCTGGTGGATAGTCAGGGTTATATTTTTTTAAAATATTTTCAACGCCTGAAACATTTGTGGCTGTTGATTTTGATGCATTCAGTTTTATATGCAATACTTGCGCAAACATATTTCCCGGGCCAAAAAGCATCATTGGGCTGATGTTTTGTTGAAATGGTGATTCAATAATAAAATCTTTCATCACACCAACTACATGGTATATAATTGTATCACCTGCTTGCCGGATAATCATGCCCTCCGGGTCTTTTAAATGCATAGCCTTAACAGCGGTTTCATTTAAAACGATCGCTGTACTATCTGTTGGATATTGATATATATCTATGTCGCGGCCGCTAACTAATTGTACACCCATGGTTTTGGTAAAATCCGCATCGGATTGCAAGCGAACAAAATCAATTTTCTCATCTGCTTTCGTACTGCCATCCCATTGAAATCCCCAACTGTCACTCCACTTTTGCGTGATCGGGTTTGCTGATTGTGTAACAGATGTAGCAATACCACTGTTCAACAAATCATTTTTAATAGACTGGTAATGTTCATCCACTTTTCCCTGTGTAAAAATATAGACCAGGTTATTCCTGTCATAACCCGATTGCCTGTTCGCGCCATATTGAATCTGGCGTACAACAATGATTGTCCCAATCATTAAAATAATGGCGAATGTAAATTGCACGATCACTAAAATTTTACGTGGCGCTACGAGCGCATTTGATTTGAGCAAAGTACCCTTTAGTACTTTTATGGGATTAAAAGAAGACAGGTAAAAGGCTGGATAACTCCCGGCCAGCAAGCCCGTGAGCAAAATAAATGAAATAGAAAATATCCAAAACATCGGATCTTTATAATCAATAAAAAGTTGTTTTCCCACCAATTGATTAAATGCACCTAAACTAATTTGAACAATAAACAATGCAAGGATAAAAGATAGAAAACTGATTAAAATACTTTCACCCAAAAATTGAGCGATTAAAGATTTTTTTTGCACGCCCACTACTTTTCGAATGCCCACTTCTTTGGCTCTTTTTTCACTGCGAGCTGTACTCAGGTTCATGAAGTTGATGCAGGCAATTAATAATATGAAAATAGCGATGATACTAAAAAGCCGTACTGTTTCCATCTGCCCTGCGACCAGGTTCCCATCTTCAGATTTTGCATATAGATAAGACCTGTTGAGTGGTTGGGTAAAGACTTGCGTGGTAGAAGCATCTTCTTTACCTTTTGTATGATCGATCGTTATATTTTTAATTTTTGTATCAAAAGCTGATTCAGAGGAACCCGGTTTTAGCAAGACATATGTGTATACAGAATTATTTCCCCAGTATTCATCATCCCAACCGAGCTTATGCATATAATCCCAGGGAAGCAGGTAAGCAAAGTCAAACTTTGTATTATT
>JBAQJB010000161.1:0-2497 GCA_049289155.1 Chitinophagaceae bacterium | reverse complement strand
GCTTTAATGCGGCCCAATGGTTATGCAGGCATGGAATTGAAAGGCGTAAAAAAAAGATTGAAAGAAAAATCGTTTGCCGCAAACGTTTCCCGGGATGATATATATGATGCCTGTGAGCGGGCGAATGTTTTGTTGGACGATTTGATTGCTTTTATTATTCCTATTCAGGCAAGAGTGGTTGGGTAATTGAATGTATTAATAACCAGGGTTAGTCACCCAGGTTTTCAATTCTCAATCAATGATTGTGGTAACATTTGTAAAAAAGAAATCGCTTTACTGTAGTCAAGATTTTCGTATTCCAATCCTAATAAGCGCAGCGCTTTGTAATATTCCCGGTGGTGATTATAGTACACCTTTTCGCTTTTTAAAAACCAGGCTTTTTCACCTAAGTGCTGTGCTATAAACCATTTCTCTATAAGTCTTGCACAGCGACCGTTTCCATCATTCCAGGGATGTATTTTTACAAAAATAAGGTGTATACATGCCGCATAATAAAATACCTCTTCTATCATTAATTCCTGCTTTAATAAAGCCGCTACATCATTATAAAATTTTACCATCTCTTTTTTTAATATGTAAGGAGATGTGGCTACATATTCTATCTTGCCGTCGTCTGTGGTTACAAACATCTCACTGTTTCGCATCTTTCCAAGAAATTTTTTAGCAACAATGTTTTTGGCTAAAAGTGTATGTACTATAGCAATATGATTTGGCGTTAAAGAATTTGTTTTAGCAAATTCATACGCGTTGTACAGGTCATCAATTTTTCTTGTATAATCGGGCTTAAACTGAATGCCCATGCTCCTGTGCTTTATGTAACTGTCAAGGTCTATTTCTTCACCTTCTATTTTGCTGCTAAATACAGAAGCAACGGAAGTATAAAAGCTAAATGTATCCGTGCTGATTTCCGCATCTTTAAGTGCTTCAAATTTCTTTGAAAGGTCAAGATGCGCAATTGATTCTTTGTAAGCGGGCAGCAGTTCATCATTCAAAATTTCTAATTTCATAATTGTTGTGGAATTGAATCAAAGGTGATGGCACTTTTTTTTAACGTGTGTATTTCATCTTTGCAAAGTATATCATTATTATTCTTACAAGCCCGATCAAACACGTTGTAAATTTCAAATTAGTTTTGGATATAAAAAGTTAAGTTCTTATGCCGGGTATACAACAATCGTATTGATCAGTTGAATCGTGTGCGCAGTATCATCAAATTCTGTTCCGCGTATAGCGCGCAAAACAAAGCCTGCAGCGAATCCCGGCGATATTATTTTATTGGCCAGTTCACTCACCGTCCAGTCAAGGTGTTGAATATATGCGGCCCGTTGTTCATCATTCATATGTGCTAACATAATGGCGCTTGCCCAGGAAGCATCGCGTGCTTTATCTATACTAAAATTTAAAACAGCATCCTGTTTCCCATTGGCGATTTTTGTCAGCACACGCATAGGCAACCATATTTGGGAAAGGCATTCCTGGATATCACCCATCAAAGAACCGATGAGTAAATTGATGCGGTTGAAATCATTGTGCATGGCATAAATGGAATCGCCAGGCGCAACTTCTGCGGCAGCAATGGCAAGATCAAGATTGATATGTGTATTGATGCCTAATAATAAATGTTGTAATACAATCAGCGAATCATCTTTGCAAGCATCAAATGCCTGCTTCCAGGAAACGGAACAATTGGCATTGGTAAAATATGCATTGAACGCCTGCAAATACCGCTGCGCAAAAACGATATCCAGCCTTTCCATCCTGGCGCCATCTTCAAAATTGCCGGCCTGGATATTTCCCAACACAGCGATGGTCATTCGCTTATAGAGTGCTGCAAAATAACCCGCTTTATTTTTTGATGATTCACATTGTTGTACAATTTGAATCAACGCATTCACAACATCCTGTATAGTATTTATTTGCATGATTGATTATAATGTTTGAAGATAAAGTAAGTAACCAATTTTTTTAAAAGCATTTCAATGCAACGGCGCAGGTGTATTATTTCCACCATCAAAAACAAATTTCCATTTTCCGCCTGGTTGTTTTTTCCAGACCGTACAATAATTTCCATACATGATTGTATCTTCTGTTTGCAATGTCCAGTTTCCAAAAGTATAGCCCAAATCACCTGATGATGCGGCTTCCGCCCTTGTCGGGTACCAGGAAATTGTTTTTAAATCATTTGCCCCACCCCAATATTTTTCTAAAGATGTTTTCCCGATTACAGGCAATTCTCCTTCTGATGGTTTTAGTACACTATCATCCGCGTACAACAATAAGGCTTTATGAAAACCTTCTTTCACTGCCAGGTTATTCATGGCTGTATCTGCCGCCATAATTTCTTTCGCAGCCTCTTCATGCTCATCTTTTTGAGCTTGATTACAGGAAACGAAGATCAAACAAAAACAAATAAATTTTTTCATAAAAAATTTATTTAAAATTGTGCACAGATAAACCTGGTTTTAAAAATAATAATAACTGCTACGATTGCATATAT
>JBAQJB010000160.1:0-2380 GCA_049289155.1 Chitinophagaceae bacterium | reverse complement strand
CACCGGATGGAACAGGTGGAAGAAATTTGTGACCATATCGTCCTGATCAACCTGGGTAAAAAAATACTGGACGGAACAGTGAGTGAAGTGAAACAGCAATTTAAAGAAAATGCATTCCAACTACAGTTGCACAATGTGCCGGAAACCAATGCAGACGCACCTTTTAGCATTTTGCATACGAAAGATAATTTACTCACGGTAAAAATAAATGAGGGACACACCGGGAATGATGTATTGCAATATTTTATAAGGCAGGGCATACAGGTGGAAGGTTTTAATGAAATGTTGCCATCTCTCAACCAGGTATTTATCAAACTCGTGGAAGGCACGAATGCCGCCACCAGGTCTTTTCAAAAAGTAGAAGCTTGATTTAAAAAATAATTGACATGAACAAAATCTTACTGATAGCAAGAAGGGAATTTTTAAGCAGGGTACAAAAGAAAACTTTTTTACTCACCACTATTTTATTGCCATTGATCATCTTCGGCTTTTATGCCATGATCATCTATTTTTCTGTAAAATCCGGTGATAAAACAACTATCGCCGTTGTGGATAAAGCCAATATATTCAATGGCAAAATAGACAACGATAATGATATCACCTTTAGTTTTTTACAAAATGAAACGCCGGCATCGCTGGCGGATAAAGTAAAAAATGATCAATACAGTGGTTATATTTATATCCCTGAAACAACGCAACTTTCCAAACAAGACAGCATACAGGTAGTTACCGCGAAAAGCGCCGGCCTGATTACGCGGGAAAATGTGCAGGACCAAATCAATAAAAGACTGGAAGAACAAAGATTGCTTGCATTAAATATCAGTAAGGCAGCACTGGATAGCGCACAGCAATCCATGAAGATTAATTTCCCCACAATCGGCGGCACTTCCAGTGATGAAGGCAAAGAAACAGTGGGATATATTGTTGGCTATGTGTCCGGCTTCCTCATTTATATTATTTTATTTATTTATGGCACTATGGTGATGCGCGGTGTAATGGAAGAAAAAGTCAGCCGCATTGCCGAAGTAATTATCAGCAGCGTAAAACCATTCCAGTTGATGATGGGAAAAATTACCGGCATTGGTGCCGTGGGTTTAGTACAATTTATAATCTGGATCATCCTGATGGTGGGCACGCGATTTTTGGTTTTAATGTTTTTCCCTTCATTGCTTGGCGCCAGCCAGGGCATGGAAGAGGTAAAGAATGCGGCAAGCGATCCGGGAATTTTACAAGGCCTTTCATCTGTTGACTGGCCCATGATTATTATTTGTTTCCTGTTTTATTTCCTCGGCGGCTATTTATTATACTCTGCATTATTCGCCGCAGTAGGAAGTGCGGTGAATGAAGATCCGCAGGATGCGCAAAGCCTGATGTTGCCCATCACGATGCCTATTATTTTTGGTATTGTTATCATGACGAAAGCTGTGAATGATCCATCAAGCGGCCTCGCCGTTTTTGGAAGTATTTTCCCGCTTACATCTCCAATCGTAATGATCGCACGCGTGGCTCATGGCGTACCGGATGTGGTTCCATACTGGCAATTATTTTTAAGCGTGGCTTTATTGATCTTAGGATTTTTGGGAACGACCTGGCTCGCGGCAAAAATTTACAGGACGGGCATTTTAATGTATGGCAAAAAACCAACCTGGAAAGAATTGATCAAATGGGGTTTCAGGAAAAATTAATTCAACGAAAAAAATCTTAGCGATTTTCTTCCGCAATTTTTTTAACCTGGATTAAAATGGGATTCCAGCCATCGCCATTATTATAAACATCCTGGTAACGTTTTTCGCCATCACCTGCTTTTGAAAAATCGCCCTGGGATACGTGCAATGAAGTTGTGCCGTTTTCATCTTTCAACAAATAAGTGACAGTTAAATAATTTTCCGGTATATCTTCCAGTGTGCCATTTGGATCAAAGACTGTGTAGGAAAGGATTTTGCCCGGCTCAATATGCACGATCATTCCTTTTACAAAAACCATTTCTTTACCTTCATAATCTGCCTGCCAAAGTAATTCGCTACCGGGCATCCAGTCTGAAACTGCCGCGCAGCCAAACATATATTTTTTTGTTTCTTCGGGATTTACCAACACATTCCATACAGCCGAAACCGGTGCATTGATTTGAATTGTATTTTCTACAAATAAAGGTTGCATATTATTTTTTATTGTGAGGAAATGCAAGATAGGGAATTAAGTGAAAAGTGAAACCGGGAACTTTTTATTCTATCATCAAACATTGAGAAACATATTTTTACTTACATTTTTAAACGTTATATTTGTTGAGCGATGCAACAAACAAAACAAAACCGGGAACAAATCAGCCCACAGTTTGCAATCCACACAAACGAATCACCCGCGGGGGGGCAATAATAACTGG
>JBAQJB010000159.1:0-2194 GCA_049289155.1 Chitinophagaceae bacterium | reverse complement strand
GTTTTAGATGCAGGTACCGGGTTGTTTTTCAGCCAGTTGCCATTTGCATATAAATAAAAATTGTCGCCAGGTTTTACACTCAGATCCATATTAGCCGGATCTATGTATTTCATTTTTGGCCCATCTTTTTGAGCCAGGGCAGGAAGCGAAACCATTATGAGAAATAATGGAATGACGCTTACGAGAAAGTATTTTTTCATAATTATAATATTTTTTGCAAATTTAAGATAAATCGAACGGGGCAAAAAACCAGATGGGATACTTTACAATTTCCCTGGTATAATTTGCGTGGTAAATGTAATTACAGTACTTTTGCGCCTCGAAAAATAAATTTCCCGTAAGGCCCAACAAGTTTTCCGTCTGTTCGGAAACGCCAGCAGGGAGTAATCTTTAATAAGATTATACAACATGCCGAAGGTAAAAACAAACTCCAGCGCAAAGAAGCGCTTCAAAGTGACAGGTACCGGAAAGATCGCTTATCAAAAAGCATTCAAGCGACACATTCTCACCAAAAAATCAAAAAAACGTAAAAGGAATTTAAACAAACAAGGATTGGTAGCCGCACCAAACCGTGATTTTGTAATGCGTTTATTACGATTAAAATAACTGAATAAAAATTAATTCATCTGCCCCGTTTTGCGGGGTACAAAATATAAAATATGCCACGTTCTGTCAATGCTGTCGCATCAAAAGCCAGGAGAAAAAAAGTACTTAAAAATGCCAAAGGCTATTATGGTAAACGCAAAAACGTTTATACAGTAGCAAAAAATATTGTTGAAAAAGGCCAGACCTATAGTTATGTAGGTAGAAAATTAAAGAAACGCGAATACCGCCAGTTATGGATCGCGCGGATCAATGCAGCGGTGCGCCAGGAAGGCCTTACTTATAGCCAGTTTATGGATAAATTACATAAAGCAGGCAATGAGCTGAACCGTAAGATCCTTGCTGATCTTGCCATGAATGAACCCGTTGCTTTTAAGGCGCTGGTAGATTCTGTCAAATAAATTTTTCAATAAAATATATAAACCGGGAAATATCGCCCGGTTTTTTTTATGCAATGATTGTTGCAAAAAACTATTTTTGCAAAAATTAATAATTTGACATCTTTTAAAGCAAGCCCTATCGGAATGAATAATTCGTATACCGACCTGGTTAAACAAACTTTCCATTTTCCACAGGAAGGATTTGAAGTTGGTGAAAATGGTTACCTCGAATTCAATGGTGTAAACCTGGAATACATTATTAAAAAATATGGAACGCCATTAAAGTTAAGTTACCTCCCAAAAATCGGCAGCCAGATAAATAAGGCAAAAAAGATGTTTCAGAATGCGATGCATAAACATAAGTATGAAGGGAAATATGTTTATTGCTATTGCACAAAAAGTTCCCATTTCTCTTATGTCGTGGAAGAAGCATTGAAGCACGAAATAAATTTGGAAACATCCTATGCGTATGATATTGAAATCATCAATGCCTTATATCGTAAAAGGAAAATAACGAAAGACATAACGATCATTTGCAATGGCTATAAACAAAAATCATATACGTCGCGCATAGCAAGATTGATCAATACCGGGTTTAAAAATGTGATTCCCATATTAGATAATAAAGAAGAACT
The DNA here is from genome assembly GCA_049289155.1 of Chitinophagaceae bacterium. Classification (GTDB taxonomy): domain Bacteria; phylum Bacteroidota; class Bacteroidia; order Chitinophagales; family Chitinophagaceae; genus JAFDXJ01. The sequence continues at coordinate 576 of JBAQJB010000159.1, read as the reverse complement.
GGATTCCTATAAAAGAAGTGTGCGTCAACCATTCAAACTCGGTATCCGTGTGGCTGCGGAAGAAGAGCCTTCATTTCCTTTTTATACATCCAGGCTGGGTATTCGCCCAAGGGATATCCTGGAATTTTACGTGGATAATATTGAAGGGTATGAACATAAATTTCAATTGAAGATGCTGCATATTTTTTTGAATAAAGGCATCAAGGATGATATTTATTACTGGAGTGAATTGAATAAAATCATTAACCTGTATTGCCAGTTGAAAAAGATTTGCCCGGAACTGGATTCTATAAATATTGGTGGTGGTTTTCCTATAAAACATTCCCTGGGATTTGAATATGATTACCAGTTCATGATCAATGAGATTGTAGGAAATATTAAAAAGGTTTGTAAGAAAGCAAAAGTGCCAATGCCAAATATTTATACGGAATTCGGGAGTTATACGGTGGGAGAAAGCATGGCACATATTTATAGTATCATGGGGCAAAAAGTGCAGAACGATCGTGAAACCTGGTATATGATTGATTCTTCATTTATTACCACGCTTCCGGACACCTGGGGGATTGGGGAAAAATT
>JBAQJB010000158.1:0-17098 GCA_049289155.1 Chitinophagaceae bacterium | reverse complement strand
ATTATGGACCAATGGAATGTTTAGCGGTATGCCAGGCTATGTGATATTGGGCTACAGCAATAATTACATCGCGCCTTATTTTATTAATATCATTTCTCTTTTTCTCCCCTCCCCGATCAACTTTTTTTTCATTGCCTGTATATGTTTTTATTTTTTAGCGCAGGTTTTTAAAATAAATCCATGGGTGAGTATCATCGGCGCATTGATGTATGCTTATGCCACCTACAATCCCATTATCATTTCTGTCGGGCATGTCACCAAAATGTATTCCATTGCATTCATGCCGGGTATCATTGCTTCTATACAACTTATTTATAATAAAAAATATTGGATTGGCGCGGCATTGACTGCATTATTTACGGCAGCGCTCGTGGCCGAAAATCATTACCAGATCATTTATTACACGATCATCATCATTGCCTTCATGGGCGTTGCTTTTATCATTCGCAATGTAAGAGAAATGAACTACCGGCATATGATCACAGCGATCTGTTTCGCTTTATTGGCAGGTTTGATTGGTGCAGCGACAAGTGCCGTTTCCCTGCTTCCCAATTATGAATATTCAAAAGAAACCATTCGTGGGGGAAGTGACCGGATGACGAGTGCCGGTGATTCAACAAAAGCTTCTACCGGGTTGAATGAGGATTATGCATTCAGTTATAGTTTATATAAAAGCGAACCTTTTGTAATGCTTGTGCCACGCATGTTTGGAGGCAGCAGCGGCAACCCGGAACTGGCGCAGGAAAAATCCAAAGCAATCAGCGCTTTGCAGGAAATGCCGCAACAATTAGCACAACAAATTGGTTACCCAAATTATTATTGGGGTGGAATAAATGGCGTGGGCACTGCAGGCCCGCCATATGCCGGGGCCATCGTTTGCTTTTTAGCTATTTTAGGATTTGTGATACTCGATAATAAATATCGCTGGTGGATGTTATCCTGCTGTGCCTTAACGATCATCATGAGTTGGGGAGGTTACTTCAAAGGCTTCAATGGCTTGCTGCTGGAGTACTTACCGATGTATAATAAATTCAGGGCACCGAGTATGATATTAGTGGTGCCCACATTATTACTGGGACTCACTTCGACACTTGCACTTGATAAAATCATATTCAGGATCCAGGATAAAAAAGCCTTTTTAGAAAAGTATAAAAAAGCTTTGTATATAATGGCAGGCATATTTATTTTCCTGTTGTTTCTCTATTTCAGTTTTGATTTTACTTCTCAGCAGGATACTTATATGTTGCAGCAGGTAAATAAAATGGAAGACCAGATAAAAACGCCTATTCAAAATTTCCTGCATGCTTTACAGGATGACAGGAGGTCACTTTACCTGGATGACCTGTTACGCTCCTTATTTTTTATAGCCATAGGTGCAATTATGCTTTGGCTGTTTTTGAAAGAAAAAGTCAAAGCGAATATGGTACTGATTGTTATTGGAATTTTTTCATTAATTGATATTATGATCATCGATGTAAAATATTTAAACAGTGACCAGTTTATTACAAAAGATGATTATGAAAATGTATTTCAACCAACAAAAGCTGACCAGCAAATTTTACTGGACAAAAGTTTTTACAGGGTACTGGATCTTAGACATGGCGGGCTTTCCGGGGCTTTTAACCAGGGCGCATTGACCGCTTATTTTCATCATTCTATTGGCGGTTATCATCCTGCGAAATTGAGCATTTACCAGGACCTGATAGAAAATCAACTCCTGAAATTTCCCAACTGTTTACCTGTTTTAAATATGCTCAACACAAAGTATATTATTACAGAAAATGATGTGCCGCAACTCAATAATGCGGCCCTGGGAAATGCCTGGTTTGTACCGCAGGTTCAATATACAATTGGGCCAAAAGAAACGATGGATGCATTAACGGATTTTAACCCGGCGAAAACTGTTTTAGTGGAGCAATCATTTCAAAATATAATGCGTCAGCCGGCTGCCTTTGATTCTTCTGCAAGCCTGCAAATGATTTCCAACAGGCATGATACAGTTACTTATAAATCTGTTTCAAAAGCGGAAATGCCCGCGGTATTCAGTGAAGTATATTATAGTGAAGGCTGGAATGCATATATAGATGGCAAGAAAACTGATTACGCAAAAGTGGATTATGTATTAAGAGGAATAATGATTCCTGCAGGAACACATACTATTGAATTCAGGTTTGAACCGGAAAGTTTTGCATTAGGCTGGCGGATCACAACAATCAGTTCCATTGCGATCATCCTGTTATGCCTCCTGTCAATTTTCTTTTTTTATAAAGAGAAAAATAAGAGAAAAGTTTTAACTGCTCAAACTTAAATCAATTTTCATTTATAAAACAGGGCAAATGATTATTGGTAAAGGCATGGTGGCAAAGGGTTTCAGTAGTTATGAAAAAAATAATGAAGTGCTCATTTTTGCTTCCGGCGTTTCCAATTCAGCCAATACCGATCCATTAGAATTTGAAAAGGAACATAGTTTGTTGCTTGATACTATCCTTCAACATACGGGTAAAAAATTTATATATTTCAGCACCTGCAGTGTCTATGATATATCGCTTCGAAATACACCTTACGTGATGCACAAACTCAGGATGGAATCACTGATAGAAACGCAGCATCCGGATTATCTTATTTTCAGGGTTTCAAATATTGCGGGCAAAACCAATAACCCGCATACGGTTTTAAATTATTTTTATAATCATATCACCGAAGGTTCGCATTTTGATTTATGGGAAAATGCGCAGCGCAATATTATCAGTATAGAAGATTTATACATAATTTGCAATCGAATTATTGAAGACGATGTATTTAAAAATGAGATCATTAATGTCGCAAACCCGGTGACGTATTCTGTTCAATATATTGTATCGGAACTGGAAAGATTTACTGGTAAGAAAGCCAATTATACAAAGATTCAAAAAGGTGGTGGCCCAATCATTAATTTAAGTAAAACGAAAAGTTATATGGCAGGCCAGGATATACATTTCAATGATGCATATCTTCAAAAAGTCTTGCAAATTTATTTTGTAAAACCATGATGTACCGGCGTGCAAAAATAAAACTAGCTGTTGAGCAAATAATCGTTTTCCCATTTATGTTTGCCGGTAAAATTTATGGGGAAATAGTGCCTTTAAAAAACAAAACAAATCATTTTTTCTTTTTTCCCAATGCAGATATTGGTGGTGCACCACGCGTGAATGCTGACATCACCCGCTGTTTACAGGACAAGAAACCGCTGGTTATATTTTCCAAAAAAGCAGCGAACAATAAATTTTTGCAACTATATAAAATTGATGGTGTTCAAATTTTAGACCTCCAACATTTGATTGATAAAAAGGTATTTCATTTTGTCAATTTCTTTTATCGTGGCGTGATAGCATCCTGGATCAACAAAGCTGAACAGCCGGTAGTTTTCGGGGGTGAAAGTTTATTCTTCTATAAAGTAATTCCCCATATCCGAAAGAATATTCCCTGTTTGGAGCTTAGCCATTTGCCCACCTGGCTGCCCTACAATATTGGCTTTATTGACAGGATCAATCTAAGAATTTTCAGTACAAAAAAATTAAAGGAAAGTGTTGAAACCCAATACAGGGAAAATAATCTGCCGAAAAAATATTTTGAGAGACTGTCCTTTGTTGATAATGCCATTGATATTCCTATAACTTCTTCCTTGCAAAATGAACAATTGCAAGTTGTATTTATTGGCCGCGGTGCTCCACAAAAACGTGTTCATTTAATAGCTGCTATAGCAAAGGTGTTGAATGATCAAAAAGAAAAAATACATTTTACTTTTATTGGCGATGTCGAAAATTGTATCAACAAACATGAATATCCATTTTGCAGTTTTTTAGGTATTATCCAGGATGAAAATAAAATGGCTGAGATGTATTCCGCCAGTGACGTTTTAATTCTTACATCTGCCTTTGAAGGTTTACCCTTGGTCGTAATGACAATGATGGCATATGGGAAACCTGTAGTAGCTACCGCTGTGAACGCCATTCCGGATTACATTGTTCATGAAAAAAACGGGCTCCTGATTTTTGAAAAAGATGAAAACAAAATAATTGAACAAGGTGTTCAATATTTAAAATTGCTTCATCATGACAGGCAACTTTTAAAAACACTTGGTGAAAACAGCCGGGCAATTGCGATAGAAAAATTCAGCAGGCAAAAATTTTGTGAGACATACAGAAGACTTTTATTAGCAGATATTTAATATATGCCGGGTGCATTTTTTTTAAAAGAAAGATACATAAGACTTTTTGAGATAACACCATTTTTCAAAAGTACCGGGGCATATTTCTTTTGATCTTTTAGTATAGAAACTAATACGAGTGGCCATTTACGGGTAACATACTTTTCTAATTCCGCTTCATGCTGAATGTGCATATTCCTAAATAAACGCCACCATGCATCATACACCCAAATGTTTTTTAATTTATTCAAACCATTTTTTTCAAGCATACGAAGCCCTTCAGGTAATTCCACTTTTGGATTCAGGAAACACGCATTTGTCACCTGTGATGCACTTAAACCAATGCATATTAATGGTTCGTTGATATGTATCATTTTCTTTTCTTTTGACAAAATGCTGATATAAAAATCAATATCCACCAACCACTTCAATTGCGTATCAAATTTTTCCATGATACTTTTATGGATCAGTGTGGCACTTGGCGGCCCGATCATATTTTTAGCATACAATGTATAAGGTTCATGGGTAATTCTTTTTTTCCAGGCATTTGAAATAAATGATTTTTTCTGAACTTTATTTTCTTCATCAATACTCTGGTAATCACAGAATATAAATTTATCGGTATCATTCATTTTTGCGGCAAAAGCTGCGAGGCTATCTTCATGCGCAAACCAATCATCATCATGCATGATCTTGATCCATTCGCCGGAAGCCTGATCTATACTGGCATTCCAGTTAGCCGGCGTACCGAGTACCGCATTATTTTTAAAATATTTTAAAGGAAATTTTTCTTTAAACGTACCTGCCAGTATTTGCACAGAATCATCAGGGCTATCATCCGTAATGACCACTTCAAAATCTTTGAAAGTTTGAATTGCAATACTAGCCAGTAAGCGTTTTAAAGAATCCACTCTTTTATAAGCCGGAATGCAAATGGATATAGCTGGCGACGCTTGTATCATGAAACAGGTTTGATCATAATGATTCCTGTATTATCAATTCTTTGCAAAAAAGGTTTGTATGATTGTACATTAAAATATTCGGTCACTGCTTTCTTCGCGCCTTCCCAATGGCCGAAATCATCTATGATCAAAACACCTTTTTCTTCCAGCAATGGATACAATATTTCCATTTCTTTCCTGGTAGATTCATACCAATCCGTATCGAGACGTAATAAAGAAATTTTTCCCGGCCAGGTATGTAATAAAGTATCTTCTACTTTCCCCTGTACAAATTTCAATAATTCCACCCGGTATCCTGTTGATTCAATATTTTTTTTCACTTCATCAATTGGTGAAAAACACCAGATAGAATCTTTATCATTTTTTTGCTGCGTGGAAAGTAATGCAGCCGCAGATTCTCCGGCATATGAAATGTCCATATCCGAAGGGGTACTCATGCCTTCAAAAGTGTCATACAAAAATATATTCCGATCTACAGATTTTCTTGATTTAAGTGTATGCGCTATCATCATTGAACTTCCCCCTTTCCATACACCGCACTCCACGAAATCACCTGGAATATGGTTGTCCAGCACATAGTTTATTGATTTGAATAATGCATACATCCGTTCAATGGAGGTCATGGTAAATGGTTTGCATTTTTCATACAAGTCCATGAATACAGCATCTGCAGCAATGTCCGGCGGATATGATTTGGCTTTTTTATTCCTGCCTGTAAGTTTTTTTAAAATATTTGACATAGTCTCTTTATCTATTATTTTTTATTTCAGTTACAATAACATTTAACCGGGTAATGAAATTTTTTGCGTTTCCATGAACATAAATTGCATGCTCAAATGCATTTGTTCCGGCAGTTACTATTTCTTCCGGCCTTTGATGAAGCTGAACTATTTTTTCAGCAAATTTAGTCAAAGAAAAATCTTCTGCCAGCCAGCCATTTTTTTTATTAATAAATTCTGCCGCACCACCCGAACCTGCAAAAGCAATAGTTGGAATTTTTAAAAATGCCGCATCCAACACAACCAATGGATATGGATCTTCGCGGGAAGGGAGGAGGAAAACATCTGCAGGCAATAAGTTATTTTTATGAAATGGCATGTCATCAATTATTGTCAGGTCTTCTTCTAATTCATAGCTGGTAATTTTTAAACGAATTTTTTCTTCCAGTTGCTTATCTGTAAAACTCCCGATCCAAACAAAATGAATATTGGTTTTCGCTGTTTTTACAAGTTTGCAAATCTCCACAAAATAATCGATGCCCTTGCGCAAATTTGCAGTACCCATTGCCAGTACCAGGAATTTATTTCCGGGTATATTATATTTTGTTAAAAATGAAGATCGCTGCAAAGCCTTATTCGCAGGCGCATGTGGCGTTTCATAACCGGGAAAATAATATGGTAAAATAAATATTTTTCCAGGTTGGATAGAATGATTTTTTACAAGATTATTTTTAACCAACGCTGAGGGTGAAATAAATAAATCAGTGTACCTGAATGTTTCCTGTGCCTCACCTTTTGAGGAAAATATTTTTATTACCGATTCCAGTTCATGCACATAAGTTAGTACCGGTATATTTTTTTTAGAAAATATGTTTAAGAGGCTGCCATTCGCAATTGTATTATTAAAAACAAAATCATATTGTTTTTTATTGAATAATAATTTTCTTTTTTTTACAGCCATCCCGGAACGCATCCGGATCTTTTTTAAAATATTTTTTTCTTTGGAGTAGCCTGCAGGTTTAAGGATTGTGGTTGGCCCAAATGATTTAAATTGATTCTCCAAAGGCCCGCCACGATGTAATAGAATATGCATTTCCCAGGAAGTGTTTTCCCGAATGCCCTGCATGGTATGCAACAGTAATAATGGCGCACCGGTGAGCGATGCGTCATTACTTATAAACAGAACGGTATATTTTTCCTTTCCCAGGATATAATGAATTTATTTTTTCTTCGCCAAAATAATATTATTCAAATACAATGAATCATCTGCCGGCAACATTTGATTTAAAAATAAGCCATACATATTTGGCAGGCAAACAAAAAAAGTTTTATAGAACCAACGCATTAGAAAAAAATTGCCGAATATTTTTCTCGCGTGATTATAATTATATAAAACTTTTAATTGTGTAAGTGCCAGCCTGTAATTGCCTGACTTTTCAAAATTTACAATTTCAAAGCCTGCTTTTTCCAATAAACTTTTCAATGCAAATTGAGTATACCGTGCATAGTCAAAAGGTACTTCATGTTCATTCCAAACGAAAGGGCAGGTTATTAATAAAAGCCCATCTTTCTTCAACACACGGGCCAGTTCTGATAAAATATCCGGGAGGTTAAAAATATGTTCTACGACTTCGCTGCATAATATGGAATCAAAATGCCCGTCTTCAAAAGGAAATGTGTGGCCATCATAAAATACATCAATGGATTCATTTTCATGCGGATGGCCTTCATTATAATAGTCCAGGCCAATATATTCATCCACATGAAAAAGTGATTCATAAGGTTTCGACCCGCAACCAAAATCCAGTAAACGCCCACTGAGTGCGGGAGCAAACTTTTCCATTTTCTTTTTCAATTCCCTGCGGATTATATAAAATGGGTGGAAAATGTTGGGATCAAAGTCCCGCGTGATTTCTTTCATGAGTGTTTGATGCAAAATAATATGCCAAAAATAAATGAAGTTTTGAATGAATGATCCATCCTGTGGAAACAAGTGTGTTTTATTTTATTGTTTCTTTGCTTCTTTCATAATCAGATGCTTTATGAATGAATCAATGAATGGGTAATCAATTAAAAATATCACTTGTCATTTGTACCTATAACCGGGACAAATATTTACCGGAAGCACTGGAGAGCATCCGCATGCAGGATGCGCCTAAAGATTTGTTTGAACTAATTATTATTGATAATAATAGCAGCGACAATACGGCTCCCATTGCACAAGATTTTATAAAAAATAACCCGGATCTCCAGGCCAACTATTTTTTTGAAAAAAATAAAGGCTTGTCTTTTGCACGGAACCGGGGCATTGCAGAAGCGGCTGCGCCCGTGATTGCATATGTAGATGATGATGCCATTCTTTCACCCGGGTATATTCAACACCTGGCTTCTTTTTTTGATGCACATACAGATGCTGTGGGCAGTGGCGGTAAAGTAATTCCAAAATATGAAAGCGGCCATCCGCCCGTATGGATGAATCATTTTTTAAATGGCTTTGTTGGCAATCATGATTTTGGAGAAAACATTGAAGTGTATGATAAAAAAATGAAGTACCCGCCAGGTTGTAATATGGCTTATAAAAAAGAAATTTTACAAGAAGCAGGTGGCTTCAACAATGACCTTAAATTTCGCAGTGATGATAAATATATTTTTCATAAAATAAAAGAGCACCGCAATAAAATTTATTATGTACCTGCTGCATGGTTGTTTCATTATATAGATGCGGGCAGGCTTTCCTTCGAAAATTTTAAAAAGCTTTTTTTGAAAACAGGCAATGAAGAAAAAATCAGGAGCCGTAGTGAAGGAGGGAATTTGGCAGTCATTAAAAAAGGCTTTGAATTTATGTTTAAATTTTGTGCATCCCTTTTGATCTATGGCATTTTCATCTTAAAAGGAAATGCAATAAAGGGCAGGTATGTAGCTTTATCACAGTGGTATACGTTACATGGTTTTTTTAAAAAGGAAGTATTTGTCCGATAATTAATTATCTATTTTTTATACGAGAAAGGGCAAACTGTTGAGTTTGCCCTTTTGTTTTTTATTATTTTATTCACTATGGATTTGCCTGTTCAAGTTGTTGCAGGCTATTCAATGAATCCACTGATTTTTTCAAGGTATCCCCATTCGGCAATATTCCATTTTCCAGTAGATTATTTTTCTTGCCACTAAATACGTTTACGAGCTGATCCAATTGCTGTAAAAGCCTTTGGGCGTTTTGTTTTTCGTAAGACATGTTATCAGCCATAGTTCCGCTCAATGAATTATAAAACTTTACCTGCTGCTGCAAATCCTTTTGTACAGAGGCTTTCACTTTATTAGCCAGGGTTGTATCACCGGCGCGATAACAAGCTTCCAGGAATGCAAGCGAGATCATATCATGGTCATTACTACGTGCTGTATAACCATATGGAAAGTTTTCCTGTATCATCATTTTATCTGCTTTTTCCAAGACTTTAATCGCGTCCTCTTTCCTGTTTTTAAATATTAAATCAAAAGCAAGTTCAGTATGAGCACGGCGAATATCATTAAGATGTCGGCGATTTTCTTCATCATAATAAACACCTGGTTTATCTGCATTACCATACGCAAATTTATTCATGATCACGTCCATCATATGATCTGTATTTACCTGTGAATTTTCAACAGGTACAAACCTGTAAGCAAGGCCATCTTTCCGGATAAAATTATCGAAGCCAAGATTGATGGAATTATTCATGGTAAAATAAATGGGCCTTTTCCAATGATTGGCAGCAATAATATTCAACATGGCCAGGTCATTCTTTTGCAAACCACTCTTAGGAATTTCAAAACGTACTTCATTTACAACACTATCCGTTGCTGTGACAGTTCCATTGGAACGTACAAAATTCAAATCAACAGGAATAGACACTTTCTTCACAGGGAATGTATTATAATTTCCCCCATCGCCACTCATTTTATTTGGATCATCACTACCCACATAATTTTTCATCATGTCATATAAATCGTAATACCGGTTTTCAGGTATTCCGGGCAGTGGTTTATACGTTACATAATCCCTTGTTCTGCCCTGGATTTGTTCTGGTGTCCAGATCACATCGATCGCATCACTTTGATTGACTTTATACCGGAGCTGGTTGATATACCAGTCGATACCAAGCAAGGAAGTATTGATCACACGTACATCAGGACGAATGCCTTCTACTTCCTGCGCATACCATAATGGGTAAGTATCATTATCACCAAAAGTAAAGAGGATGGCATTGGGTGCACAACTTTCCAAATAATCTTTACCCAGGTCTCTCGCCAATGTTTTGTGGCTTCGGTCGTGGTCATCCCATTCCTGTGCGCCCATCAAAACCGGTACTGCTAAAGCAAGCAGTGTGGCAACAATAATGAGTGAACGTTGATTTTTAATCAACTTTAAAATATAAGGAACACCAGCTGCAATTGCACCGAAGATGATAGCAAAACCTACTCCCAATAAAATTCCACCACCTGGTAGTAATGTTCCAAGTATCACCAGGAATGCGGCAAAAAAGCCACCTGAAACCAACATGCTTTTCAATAGTGATGTATTCCATTTTCGCGCAAGCTCTACAAAATAAGGCACGGCAAGGCCGATCCAAACGGCAAATGCATAGAACGAACCTGCATATGCATAGTCCCGCTCACGTGGTTGAAAGCCCGGTTGATTTAAATAAATAACAATGGCAAAACCGGTTAAGAAAAACAATAGAAAATTGACGATCGCGTCACCTTTCTGTTTTTTGAAATGATAAAACAAACCAATAAGGCCAAGTATAAAGGGCAACATGAACATGGTATTATGCGCCTTATTATTTTTCAAACTATCCGGCAATAAAGACTGATCGCCGTACATCGCATTGTCTATAAAAGGTATACCCGTGATCCAGTTACCATCCCGGACATTGCCTGTAAACATACCTTCATTATCGTCCTGCTTTCCACTAAAATTCCACATGAAATAGCGCAGGTACATGTAATAATTCTGGTAGCTCACAAAAAATTTCATGTTATCAGAAAATGTTGGAGGCCGTTCATAAGTGCCATCCTGGTTTTTTCCAATCCCCATAAACATCGCATAATAATCTGCATGTCCCTGTTCATTGCCACCGTCCCACATCCGGGGAAATACAGATTGATCATCCGGCAAATAAACGTAGCCGCCATTTTTACCGACAGGTATATATTTATCTTTTCCTTTATTATAAATAGTAGTTGTTTCTTTGAAATCAACCGGCCTTGCTGTAAAATTTTGTCCATATAAAATAGGGAAATCACCGTACTGATCACGGCCTAAATAACCCACCAAACTCATTGGATTATCTACGTTATACATATCAATTGCGGGATCCGCATTACTGCGAATCATCGTGGTAACATATGTGCTGTAGCCGATCAGCATAAAAGTAATACACCATAATCCGAGGCGCAGGTAAGGCCAGCCTTTTCTTGCGGCAAATTTTAATCCATACCAGATTCCAACAGCCACCAGTAAAAAGAAGAATGCAAACCCGGTGAAGAATGGTAGCCCAAGATTATTTACAAACATCACATCAAAAAAGCCTGCTGCTTTGATTGAATATTGAATAATTCCTACCTGCACAAATCCAACAAGTATAAAACCAATGACAAGAAAAATAAATATGCCGCCATTTTCTTCTTTTTTCTCTTTGCTTAATTTTTCAATACCGATTAATAAGCCAATGGCCACTGCAATTCCCAAAATCATAAGGCCGGCAACAGTTCCGTCCATAGGTAAGCCCTGGTCAGGTTTTGCAGCACCCTGAGCGCTCAGCAACGCAAGAATGCAAGCCAGGATTCCTCCAACGATAACAGTCCAGAGAAAATATTTACGAATGATAGCATAGTTTAAAGAATTCCGCTTCCGGAAATAATACATCATCACAATTGCAGGAATACAAAGCAAACACAATAAGTGAACGCCAATGGAAAGCCCGATCATGAAAAATATAAAAATGATCCATTTATCAGAACCCGGTTTCTCAGCCTGGTTTTCCCATTTCAAAATTCCCCAAAAAACGATCGCAGTGAAAAAAGAAGACATGGCATACACCTCTCCTTCTACTGCACTATACCAAAAAGAATCTGTAAATGTATATGCCAGAGCACCAACAATTCCCGCACCCATGATCGTTAACACCTGGTTAGATGATAAAGGTTTTGTAAGGTCTGTATGAACGATCTTACGCACAAAATGCGTGATGGTCCAAAAAAGAAAAAGTATGGTAAATCCACTCGCTAATGCACTCATGATATTCACTGCTTTTCCTGCAGTAAGCGGGTTATCACCAAAAAGTACAATGAATATCCGGCCGAGCATTACAAAGAGAGGCGCCCCTGGCGGATGTGGAATTTGCAGTTTAAATGCACTGCTTACAAATTCACCACAATCCCAGAAACTGCCATTGGCTTCGCTGGTCATAATATACACGGTACAAGCAACCAGGCCAATGATCCAGCCGGTAATCAAATTTGTTTTTCTAAAATTCATATACGTTTTGGGTTTTTAAACGACCGGCAAACCTATTGTAAAAATGGTAAAATTGAAAATCGAAGTTTTTTTTTAAGAATAGTATGTGAAATGCAAAGGAAAAAAGCGCATAAAAATGTAGCTGTTCAATGTTCATTAATCACAATTACATGGCCATTCCTTTCCAAGGTCTATAACGGTTACCACGGTCATTTCCGCAGAACAGGGGGCGAAAATGATACGCACCCGCTGTTGGTCATGTGTAGTGCCTTCCACAGCATATTTTTTCTGGCAATCATTTCCTTTTAAATCACTTTTTGTATAATTGATCTTGCCATTATGTAATATTTCTCCAACTTCAGTGTCGTCAATATGGCGGCAAGCCATTCTGCATTGCGCGTGTTTGGAATAAGTAATATGAGCGGGGTTCCTGTTTAAGCCACGTGAGGTAGTAGTTACCGGCTTCGTTTCATCTTCCTGGCCACACCGCTTTAAAAGAAAGACTGCGATGAGCAGAATAATTAATAAAAGAGCCGGCAGGGCTTTTTTCCATTGCATATAAAAAATGTGAGATGTACAACACAATATGTTTTGCAGCGACTCAAAATAATGTGACGTTGCTATGAAAATTATTTTCTTTTATCTTCATCCTCCATCATACGCATTTCTTTAGCATCTTGCAGGAAACTGGATGCAAAAATAAATTTATTAAGCAGTTCATTTTTATTGTAAATAATATCTTTATTGCTACCCTCCCACTCTTTTTTACCATTGTACAAATAAATAATTTTATCGCCAATCTCCATTACACTATTCATGTCATGGGTAATTACAACAGTGGTGATATTATATTCAGTAGTAATTTCTTTTATAAGTTTATCGATCAGTAAAGAAGTCTGCGGATCAAGGCCGGAATTGGGTTCATCGCAAAATAAATATTTTGGATTCAGCACAATCGCGCGGGCTATGCCCACTCTTTTTTTCATACCACCGCTTATCTCCGCGGGGAATTTATGCTGCGCATCACGGAGCTGGACGCGTTCCAAAACTTCAATGGCCTTTTTTCTTTTTTCCCTGAATGAGGCCTTTGAAAACATATCCAACGGAAACATAACATTTTGTGCAACGGTCATTGAATCAAATAAAGCGGAACCCTGGAAAAGCATGCCCAGTTGCTGTCTTAATTCTTTGCGTTGCTCTGCGGCCATGGTCGTCATGTTCTTTTCATCAAATAATATTTCGCCCTCATCCGGGCGGATCAAACCAACCATACATTTTGTCAAAACAGTTTTCCCACTTCCACTCGCTCCAATGATGAGGTTGCATTTCCCCGTTTCCATCTCCGCACTGATGCCATCCAGGACGATTTTTGAGCCGAATGATTTTTTTACATTTTTAATTTCAATCATACATTTTTTTGAAATAAGTTTATGGATGCTTACCTATATACGGATCATTTCTGAAATAAAGATATTAAGCAAATGAACATTTACCTAAAACAAATCAACAAAATAACTTTTTAAAAAATAAGCTACAAGATTCGTATACTTATTCATCAGATGGTGGCACATTCGAGCCGGAACCTTCCCTATTATTTTCAGTATCCGGGTTTTCTTCATTGTTGCTTTTCAAATCTTCTTCCAATAATGCGCCTTGCTCATCCACGATTAAATTTTTCCGCAGTTGTTCTTTATCTCCGGTATGAATGGGTGTTGGTTCAATTCTTTCTTCAGTAGAAATATCATTTATTTTAGGCAGGTCGGCCGGTGAATTGATGCCAAAATAATCCATGAAATTTTTGGAGGTTGCATATACAAGCGGCTTGCCGGGCAAATTTTCATTGCGTCCGCCGATGATGATCAATTCTTTTTCCAATAATTTTTGAACACTGTAATCACTGTTCACGCCGCGGATGTTTTCAATTTCTCCCTTGGTGACCGGTTGCTTATACGCAATGATAGAAAGGGTTTCAAGAGAAGCAGTAGATAATTTTTTAAGAAATTTTTCTCCGTTTAGTTGGGCGATCGTTGGATGAAATTCTTTTTTGGTCAGGAATTGCCATCCACCGCCACTTTGAACAACTTCAAAAGGATAAAAAGAAGCCTGGTATTTTTCACAGATCCCTTCAATAGCAGCATTCACCTGGTCCATTGTGATCTGTGCATCCATAAAGCCAAAGGACTGGTTGATCAGTTCCACGATCTCTGTATTTTCCAATGGTTTTTCACTGGCAAAGATCAGCGCTTCTATATGCGGGATAATGTCTGAAAGTTCCATGCTCATTGATAAAAAATCTACCGAAAATTTCTTTTTGAAACCCTTTTGAAAAATATGTTAACCCTGTAAAGCAGCAGCGCCACTTACAATTTCTGTAAGTTCCGTTGTAATGGCAGCCTGTCTTGCACGGTTATAAGAAATTCGTAATGACTTCAATAATTCATTGGCATTATCACTGGCTTTATCCATTGCGGTCATTCGCGCACCATGCTCACTGGCATTAGCATCCAGCACTGCTTTATACAACTGTGTATTCAGTATTTTAGGAATTAATTCTGCTATCAGCACTTCTTTTTCCGGTTCAAAAATAAAATCTTCATTTTTGGCGCCCGGTTTTTTCGCGATCCGCGGAATAGGAACAAAACGCTCTGCCACGAATTGCTGGGTTGCAGCATTTTTAAATTCGCTATAGATGATTTCCACTACATCGAATTCTTTATTTTCAAATGCTTTCATAGCCGCCTGAGCAGCTGCCTGTACATTTTCAAAGGTCAGTTGCAGGAAAATATCTTTAAAAGCAGCATTGGTATTATAACCGGTTTTGGAGAAATTTTCCCAGCCTTTTTTTCCAATATTCCAGATGGAAATATTGCCTTTCTCTTTTTGTTTCGCGTATCTTTCTTCAATAACACTTTTGGCCAGTTTCACCAGGTTGGAATTGTATGCGCCGCAAAGACCGCGGTCGCTGGTGATCACAATCAATAATACTTTCTCTACCGGCCTTTCTTCTGCAAGTTTGAGACTTACATCTCCTTCAGAATTACTGACAATATTGGATAACATTTCCTGCAATTTCTGTGCATAAGGCCGCATTTGAATGATCGCTTCCTGTGCCCGGCGCAACTTGGCTGCACTGACCATTTTCATAGCTTTAGTGATCTGCTGTGTACTTTGTACAGATTTAATACGGTTTCTTACTTCTTTTAACTGGCCGGACATATTTTAATTTTTTGATAAAAATTTGCGGCAAAGGTAAGAGTTACGTGTTAAAAATCCCTGTTTATTTTTTGAATAAAATACCAGCAGGTGGGTATCTGCCCGTGTTACATTTGGCTTAGTTTAGCATCTGTGGAAATGAATACTTCTATAATACAATTTTTTAATTTTATTCCTTATTTACTGGATGGGCCGCCTGCCATTTTTATTATAGGTGGTTTTATCATTATTGTCATTTTACCGGTCATAGCAATTATACTTTTAATTGTTTATTTTATTGTACTCAGGAAGCAAAAGCGAAAAAGGGCTGAAGCGGAAAATCAAATTAATAACCAACTATGAGCTTACTATTATCATTTGTAATATTTGGCGGCATCGTACTTGCCGCAGCAATTTTTTTAATATATCTTATTAAAAAAAATCGCGTCAAATGAAACAACTGCTGTTCTTTTTACTATTCTTTTTTGCCCTGCTTGCAGTCAATGCAGATATGCCCGGGCATATTTATAGGGAACCGGTGAATGTGCAATTTAAAAATCTGGCTTCGCTGGGAGAATATCATTTATATGTGGCCGATTTCGATACAGTCCTTGAAATTACGGCTGATACAACATTTATAATTACAGCAAGCCAGGGTTCCCCGCATTGCATTATCTTTTTTGCAAAAAGTAACAATGTATATTCGGATAGCATGAATCTATGTGAGTACGACCAGCAAAATACGGTGATTGAATTCCGGGGCATAACCGAAAATAAAATGACTTTTACACAAATTTCTTTGCCCCTGGAAAATGCCGGCCGGGCGGAGTCCGGGGATAATGATCCGCAAAATATAAATAACAAAAGTTTTTTTGCAAAAAATACCACTTTATGTATATCCCTGAGTATAGCGGCATTACTGGCTTTGATCATTTTATTTGTATATTATAAGAGAAAAAAAAGAACATGATAGCTATGTTTCAATATTTTTTTTATACCCTGTTGATGGAGTTGCCGGTTATTACAGTTTTTTATAACAGGGAATGGAAAAAAATATTGATCATTGGATTTTTATTGAACCTCTTCACCTGGCCTTTATTAACCCTGCTATATTTCTATACGGATATACACTTAATATTCCTGGAATTGGGCGTGGTAATCCTGGAAGCCATTGGCTTCCGTGTATTCTTAGTGGGTTCTTTGAAAAAGGCTTTGCTGGTTTCTTTACTGGCAAACAGTGTTAGTCTTTTGGTAGCTGTGCTTTTGAACGGGATTTCTATTTTTAAATAAAGTAAATTGAAAAAGCAACTTTCTATTTCACTTCACTGGGGCCTGCTCCATGGCATCAATGACTGGATCGCCGGTTATTTATTAATGCACTATTCGCTGACAAACCCGGGAAATGAAAGTTTCATAGCGCTTATATTATATGTCATACTTGCCTTTGGCGGCCAGCTTCCATTAGGCATTTTTGTTGACAAATTAAAGAAATTGAAAATCTTCGGGCAGGTATCCATCCTTTTATTAATGATCGCCACAATAT
>JBAQJB010000157.1:0-1720 GCA_049289155.1 Chitinophagaceae bacterium | reverse complement strand
CCAATCCATTTCCATGCTATTCACGCCGGACGGGCATCTTGGAGATATGGCGAGCGGTAGGGATTCGATCAGAATGTTTTTATCCTCCTTTAAAAATGTACAGGTGCTGGCACAAAATTCTACAACTGATTCAATAAAGATGCTGGAGGATACAGCATTTCAAAATGGTACCTATCATCAAACCGATGTCATCAACGGAAAAGATACATTGCATGTGCAAGGCACTTATTCCGCTACATGGATTTGGGTAAAAGGAAATGGCTGGATGCTGAAAAAAATCAGTACGCAATCTTTGTAGTAGTTTTAGAGAAATTTCATTGCATTTAATTACACCATTTTTTTACAGTTTTATTTTTAAACCTGTGAAAAAATGTTTGAGCGTTTCTTACATTTTTAAAGGACCTAATAAATTTTCATGCTGAATACAATTATATATGTTACCATTTTTATATTAATCCTCATCGGCCTGCTATTATATAATATTCATCTTACATTTAAAAAAAATATAAAAATACTTTTTACTAACGTTCCCCAATCAGCTGAAAGTTTTCATTTCAGCCAACTAAATGGCCTGCCAGCGCCTGTTCAGCGCTATTTTAAACACGTTTTAAAACCTGGCCAAAAGTATATCAATACTGTACGATTGAAACATTCCGGCCTTTTTAAATCCAGTGAAAAAGATAAATGGGAAAACATAAAAGGCGTTCAATATTTTACAATTTCAACACCCGGTTTTATTTGGAAAGGAAAGACTTCATTATTCACTGCAGTTGATATGCTGCTCCTGGGAAAAGGAAATTTGAGCGTGTTTCTTTTTTCATTCCTGAAGATATTAAATGGCAAAGGTGACAAATATGACCAGGGAGAATTGATCCGCTGGCTGGTCGAAAGTGTTTGGTTTCCCACCAACCTGTTACCCGGTAAAAACCTGCAGTGGCAGGAAAAAAGCGACATGCAGGCATTACTTCATTATGAATGTGACGGAATAAAATTTTCCTGCCTCGTTTCCTTTAATGAAAAAAATGAAATTGTTTCTATGGAAACAAACAGGTATAAAGGCAGCCAAACTTTACAAAGATGGATCGGTAAATATGCTGAGTATAAAACCATGAATGGCATGCAAATCCCCACTATAGTTGAAGGCGCATGGGTTGACAATGAAACCGAAGAGCCTTATGCTATTTTTGAATTGCAGGAAATTAATATCAACATCCCGGAACAATTCTAATTGCTATTTTTATTTTAGCACCATTTATTTCACCAAAATACTTATATTTCAATCTGAAATAAATTTTTGAACAAATCTTTTGCATGAATTTAAATGAAGCCTATAACCTGATCTCAGAAAAACTTACTTCCTGGCTGCATGAGCTGATAAAAATGCTGCCGAACATATTGGTTGCTGTAATCGTTTTAGTCATCGGCCTGTTTCTTGCCAAACAAATAAAAAAACTGGTTGCCAAATTCATCAATAAAATTTCTGATAAAAAAGTATTGAATGGCTTATTGATAACCATCGTTTATTTTTTTTGTATTGGTGTTGTAATTTTTGTTGTACTGAGTATCCTGCAACTGGATAAAGCAGTCACATCGCTTTTGGCTGGTGTGGGCATCACTGGCCTGGCGCTTGCGTTTGCCTTCCAGGATATTGCGGCTAATTTTATTTCCGGCGTTTTTATTTTATTCAGAAAACCCATTCATGTTGGTGATATTGTAAAGC
>JBAQJB010000156.1:0-5443 GCA_049289155.1 Chitinophagaceae bacterium | reverse complement strand
CCTTATACCCTTAGCGATAGTCTTATAACATCTCCAAAGCCTAATGATATCGAACCTAATGACAATATTACGCAGGCTAAAAGATTATTACTAAACGACTCAACCACCGGGCATCTTGGGTATTACTATGATAATCATAGAGATACTTCTGATTGGTATAAAGTAACTACAACAAGTGATGGCCTGCTAGAGTTCACATTTGATAACACTTATCAATATGATATAAAAACTATTATATTATATGATACTACGGGAAGTCCTCAATTAGCTTCTGCTAATGTTGGAAACGGCATTGGTAGTTTGAAATTCGACGGTCTTGCTGCCGGCACTTATTATATTCAACTTACAAACAACGGAGGCAACAATTTCGGTCCTTATACACTTAGCGATAGTCTCGTGCCAGCATGGAAACCAAATGACAATGAGCCAAATGATAATTTTTCAGAAGCAGAAACATTAGCATTAAATGATTCAACTACCGGGCATTACGGTTATTATTATTATAGTAGAAGAGATACATCTGACTGGTATAAAATAAACATTACTAATAGAGGTAAATTAAAACTTACATTAGATAATACCGGTAATGCTGATTTGGTAACTTTAAATTTATACGATGCTTCGGGAACAAATAAGATATCAAGCAAAAACGTAGGTAATGGCATAGGGCAACTCTTCTCTGATACTCTGGCTGAAGGTTTTTATTATATTCAACTTACAAACAACGGCAGCAACGATTTCGGTCCTTATTCTCTTACAGATACTTTATATAGCGCTTTGCCTGTAACTTTCATTAGCTTTAATGGAAAAATAAATGGTAATGAAGCGCTACTAAACTGGAGCACGGTAAATGAAATAAACAATAAAGGATTTGAAGTGCAAAAGAGTATGAATGGTCAAACATTTACTGACATTGGCTTTGTGAATGGCCATGGCAATTCCTCTCAAAATAATAGTTATAGCTATACCGATCCAAAAGTTATCAGCGGGTCAAATTATTATCGCCTGAAGCAAATTGATAATGATGGAAAATATTCTTATTCATCCATAATTAAAGTTGATTATTCCCAATTTGACTGGGCTATTTTAGGCAATCCATCTAACAACATGTGGGTGCAGGTGCAGCTAGACAAATCAGCAAATGTAACTGTACAAATTGTTTCAATGAATGGCAGCATCATTCAAACAATCAATAAGGGAAATCTCTCTGCGGGAACTTATTCAATGCCTATCAATCTTTCCGGAAAAAGCGCAGGCTTATATGTAGTTAGACTGATCGTTGAAGGACAGTTTTATAGCAAGAAATTAGTGAAATAGTTTTTGAGGAGTTAAGTTTAAAGCCCTGGTGAAAACCGGGGTTTTTTATATGAAAAAATAATGAGGTATTTCTCATAAGCAGATGCTCATAAACCAGGCACTAATAGTTTATATACTTTCCAAAACGCGACCAATATTTTTATGAGCGGTTTACTGGTATTTTAATTCCATTTTCTATTTTTTTTAATACACAAAAAACAATGAGTTTTTACTTTTCTTTCAAAGCCACCCAACTTACCGTAGTGCCATGAAATTCACACCTTCCTTCATCCAGTTTACCAAATTCCCCGAGTGAAAAAAATCCAATCATTGGTTTATTCCAGATTGCTGCCAGTCCATCTATCTCTGTTGAAATCATTGGCCCAAATGAACCTAACCTGCCCACACACGAAAAAACCAGCAATGCATCAGTATCAGGCATAGTTTTTTCTTTTACAGTTCTGGCACTTTCAACAACTGTATCTATCGCATCAAAATCGGGCGGCAGTGAAAAACGAAATGTATCGCCTTCCTTAACATCGCCTCCCACCATTACAGATTTGTTGTTTGTGTTCCAAAACAAAACAGGGCGCATCACAGGAGTTCCGGATGCTCTATGAAACTGTAACGGATAGCCTGCTCCTGCATCTAAAGGTACCTGTCCTTGCTGAAGGTTATTAAAAGTTATTGATTCCTTCCCTAAAAATTTTTGAAACACTTGCGTAGCCGGCTCATTGTCTATTGTAAGCACCCACGACCCATCCGATTTTGTAATTTTCTTTTCTGTTCCTGCCGGCTTCCATCCTGACACCGCCAAACCACTGATGGCTATTTTATCCTGGTCAATGATCAATGCAAGCATTCCTCCGGTACTGGTTGTATCATTGGTAAAAATAATACCGGAAAGATCAGCCGGGTTGCCGGCCACACCTCCCATTACAGTAACATCATTTCCTGCTGCATCCATCAATCCCTTAAGTAAATCTTCTCCTGAAATTTTATTGTCAACAGATGAGATGATAAACCCGGGATTCTTAAAAGTTTTAATTCCGATGTCGCCCGTTTGCCGGGCATATTCATAGGGAGAAGATTCATTAAAATCTTTCAATACAATTTTAAAACAGGAAGGATTAATATCTGATAATAATGCAACGATATCATCTGATTCCATTCCCTGCTCCGTGAACTTTTCCGGAGTGCTGGCGCCAAAGATGGCAATGCCATGTTTATTCATGAGTACCCGTAGAGATTCTGCGTTTGCCTGGCTAGTGATGAAAATGAATGCAAGTGTAGGCTTGAATCCATCTTTAGTTATTTCCGCAAGTGCTGATTGAATTTCTTCTGTTGATTTTCCTTTGATTGATTTTGCTGTCATGTTCTTAATTTTCAATTTTCCATTAACAATTATTTACTTTTCTTTTAATACCACCAAACAACATGTATTATTATGATAATCATATTTTCCTGTTTTTGATTTTCCATATTCGCCATAAGAAAAAAAGCCTGCCATAGGCGCATTCCAGATCTGTTGCACCTGCTCTAACTCTTCTTTCATTACCATTCCAAATGATAAATACCTGCTCACACATGAAAACATGATCAATGCTTCGGCTTGCTGATGTGCATCATCTTTAATGCTCTTACATTCCGCCACGACTTTATCTATGGAATCAAAATCCGGTGGCAATGAAAATTTGATCTTCGATCCTTGCGGCACTTTGCCGGAACAAATAAGTGAACGGTCTTCTTTATTGGCAAACATGGCTGTGCGTATTACCGGATCTGCATTTTCCCGTTCCACCTGTAAAGGATAATACCAGGAACTCAGAAATGTCACGATGTCCTTATTGCCTTCCTGCTTTATCTCAACGCCGAGGTAATTCATCAGCATATCCAATGCAGGTTTATCGTCGATGGTATGCACAATATTACCTTCACTTTTAGTAACTGTTTTTGTGGTGCCAATCGCTTGCCAGCCACAGGTAGCAATCCCTGTAACATCAATTTTATCTTCATCTAAAATGAGCGCTATCAAAGAACAGTCATTACGTTTTCCGTTTGTAAAAACATATGTTGCTTCCAGTGCCAGGTCATCCGCTGCCTTCCCGCCAAATACGGTTACTTCCTTGTTCGCAGTGGAAGATTTTCCAAACCCTTGAATGATGCCTTCCACAAATGGTTCACCATCTAATGACACGCCGCTGTTGGCAATAATGAACGCAGGATTGGCAAATGTTTCTTTTCCTTTATTTCCAAGTTTGATCGCGTCATCTAAAGCAGTTTCTTTACTTGTTTCAATAAATTCTATTTTAAAATAGGTTGGATTCATATCGAGCAACATTATAACAATACTGCCTTCTTCAATTTCGCCATCAATAAATTCACCTGCGGTAGTAGCACCAAATATCTGAATGTTTTTTTCGCCCAATAATTTTGAAATAGATTCTTTGTCTTGCTTTACAGAAATGAAAACAATCGCTAAGGTTGGCTTGAAGCCGTCGGCTATAATATCACTTAATGCGGCATTGATTTCTTCTGTCGATTTCCCTTTGATAGATTTTGCTTTCATCCTAATTGTGAATTGTGAATGGTGAATTATTTTGTGTTTCTATTTTCTTTGGAAGTTTTAATTATTGAGGCTAGTAATTTCCTGATTTCTATAATGTCTCGAATTAACGCTTCATGTTGGACTTTATCAATGTATCCCGACTGATGTAAAAGTTCGATCCAGTATTCTGTTTCATTAGCTTCTTTTTGAGCGATTGCTAATTTGTGAATGAAATCCGGTTTGCCTTCCGCCTGCTCCGATTCTCTGATCATTGCGCCAATGGATGTTCCACTCCGCATAAGTTGTTTGCTAAGAATAAATTCCTTCTTTTCAGATTGCAGGTATTGATACATTTTTATTATTCGTAGTGCGAATGCAAAACTTTTATTTTTAATTATGTTCTCTCTCATGTTTTCTAATTAACCATTAGCAATTCACAATTCACAATTAACCATAATTTCATTTTTCTTTTATCGCTACCCAACAACATGCGCCGGAATGAAATTCCTGTCTTCCGTTTTTCGCTCGTCCATATTCTCCATAAGTAAAAAAACCTGCCATGGGCGTTTGCCAAACATCGGCCAAACCATTATTTTCTACAGTAACCAGTGGGCCTAATACCGGCGGCCTTCCGGCACAGGAAAATATAATTAGTGCATCGGCATCGCTAATATTCTCCTTTTTTATTTCTTTTGCCCGGGCAATTATTTCTTCTGCAATATCAAAATCCGGTGGTACAGTAAACCAAAACTCTGTTCCTTCCGGCATTTCACTGTCCATCACTAAAGCATTTTCATCATGGTCAATACTCATCGGTGAACGCAGTACCGTTTCGCCCGACTCTCTTTTGACTATTAGCGGATAGTGAATGGAAATTTCTTGAAACATATTAAAGTCTTTGTCATCCAACTTATCCGCTTGACCGAGATATTTAAAATACATTTCTATGGCAGGCTTGTTATCAATTGTATAAAGTAGTGTCCCTATGCTCTTGGTTACTTTCCTGGAAATTCCCATAGGTTTCCAACCGGTAATTGCCATTCCATTTAGGCTTACTTTGTCCATGTCTACTACAAGTGCTACGATGCCAAAATCAGTTTCCTGCTGATTGTTAAAAACATAAGTACCGGAAAATGTCCAATCATCACCTGCCATTCCACCAAAAAATATTTTATCCTGGCCAAAATTCTTTTCAAGGCTTCTTACAAAAGTTTCACCATCAAAATATTCTCCTTTTGCCGTCATGCCGGTAGTGCAAACTATCAATCCCGGATTTTTAAATTTTTGCATTGCATCACTTGCCAGTTTATTTGTGACATCACTGATATTCCTTTCATTTATCTCTTCAAATAAAACTGCATAAACTTCTTTTGACATATCGAAAAGTAAAACAACAATTTCACCTTCACTCTGATGGCCGTCAATAAATTCACCACAGGAAGTGGCTCCCAAAATATCTATCCCGGCTTGTTGAAATAACTCAACTACCGCTTTTTTGTCTTGCTTTATTGAAATAAAAACGATCGCCAATGTAGGTTTGAAACCATCTTTAAAGCTTTGCTGTAAAGCAGTTTTTATTTCTTCTGTTGATTTTCCTTT
>JBAQJB010000155.1:0-11257 GCA_049289155.1 Chitinophagaceae bacterium | reverse complement strand
CGGGAAAATGCAAAAATGATGACACATATTCCAAATCCCGCGACGGCGAAAAATAATTTTCTTCCCTGTTTTGCCTGCATGGGCGCGATCGTTAATAAAATGACACTGCAGATAGAACCCAGGTCTGTCGCGGCATTCAGCCAGCCAAAGCCCTCCGCCCCAACCTTCAAAATATCTTTGGCATATACCGGGATCATTGCCACTGCACCACCAAAAAATACGGCAAACATATCCAGCGTGATAGCGCCCAATAATTCTTTTGTTTTAAAAACAAAACGCAAACCTTCCTTCACACTTTCCCAGGTTTTCTTTTCGCCCTGGACTTCTGTTGGTGGTTTTCTTTTTATTTGAAGTAAAAAAGCAAATGACACAGCCATCAGGCCGAGGATCGTTAATAATGTTCCGCTGACGCCAATGATAGCAATTAAAAATCCTCCAATCGCATGCCCGCTTACGGAAGCGCCCAGCCACGCACCCTGGCTCCAGGTAGTTGCATTTTGCAAATAACTTTTTGGAACGATATAGGCCAATAACACATTGAACACCGGCCCGGTGAATGCCCGTATAATTCCTGTACAAAAAATAACGATGTAAATTAAAACGGCAATACCATGGTTGGACAAATGACTGGAAGTATATTCTGTGGAAAAAAGAAAGAGCAATCCTGCACAAATAAAATATAAGATCAACCCGCGTAACAACATCCTTTTCTTTTCATGCATGTCAATAAAATGACCGGCATATAAAGCGAGTGAAATGGCGGGGATTACTTCTGAAAGGCCCAAAAGCCCGATGGCAAAAGGATCCCGCGTGAGTAAATAGATCCACCAGCCCAGCACGGTACTCATCATGCGCAGGCCCATCACAAAACTAAACCTTCCGATCATCAGGTTTTTAAACTCAGGAATGCGGACGGATGCGAGCGGGTCATTTTTTATCTGTGCATCCGGCATTGAATATTTTTAAAAATAAAAAAGTTGATGATATTGCAAATGTAGTTCGCACAAATCAGAAAAAATTATGGCAGGGAGAAAAATTGCCTTGTTTCTTCGGATGTGTTTTTAATAGCGTTGAGTACTACATCAAGATGCGCTTCATTCCGCAGGAAATCCGCGTTGGATACATCTATATAAATTGTTCTGATATGGTGCTGCTTTATATAATCTGAATACGTTTCCTGGATTTGATGCAAATAGTCGGTTGAAATATTTTTTTCAAAAAGCCGGTTTCTTTTTTCAATATTTTTTTGAAGCGTTTTCACCGGTGCATGTAAGTAAATCAACAGGTCCGGTGTCTGCAATTGCTGTACTAACATGTCATAAAATTTTACAAACAACCTGAACTCTTCCTCCGCCAAATTGATCTTTGCAAATAACAGGCATTTGCCAAAATAATAATCAGAAATAGTGAGTTGCTGGAAAAGGTCATTGGCTTTTAACCGTTCCTTAAGCTGCTTGAATCGCTCCCCCAAAAAATATAATTCCATTGGAAAGCCTTCTGCCTGCGGGTTTTCATAGAACGCGGGAAGAAATGGATTCTCCGCCGCTTTTTCAAGTATCAGCCTTGCATTAAGTTTTTTTGCGAGCAATCTTGCCAGCGTGGTTTTACCCGCGCCAATATTTCCATCAATGCTTATAAAATGATATTTCATAATTCGGATGCAACAAAAATAAGGGCGAAGGATTTACTAATTACAAATTTTATACACATTCAAAGGATCTGTACATTCCTGTAAAAGTGTTTCTATACTTTTTTTTAACCCGGGATGAATAATCAAAGGCGCAATCTCAGACAATGGCTCCAGTGCGAAACGGCGTTGTGGCAATAACGGGTGCGGTATTGTTAGTCCCGGTTCATCTACCAGGTCATCATTAAATAATAAAATATCAATATCAATCTTGCGCGGGCCCATTTTAAATAACCGTTCCCTGCCCATTTCTTTTTCAATCGCCAGGATTTTTTTTAATAATGTTGTTGCCGGAAATTCTGTTTCCAGGCAGATGGCCTGGTTCATAAATTCAGGCTGGTCCCTGATTCCCCAGGGGGCCGAACCATATATGGAAGATGCAGCTGTAATAGTACCGCAATGAACTTGCAGCAAATCAAATGCAAGCGACAGTTGAGTTCCAGGATCATTTAAATTACTGCCTGTAAGGAGATAGGCGCGATTCATCGTATTTAAAAATTGGCCTCAAATATCTGTTTTATTTTTGGATATGGCTGTTGCTACTTAAAATAAGTATGCCAAATTGATTTTTTTTCTCAAACGAAAATTATTCAAATAGCTTTGCAGTCCAAATTCTTCCCGGTATGCCGAAAAAATATAGCCAGTGGAAAGCCATGATGGCCATCTCCAAAGCGAGCCTCATTGCAACGTTTCGCAGTCCTTCCGCAGTTGCATTCAGCATTGGTTTCCCACTTATTTTTATCCTGGTTTTTGGTTTTATCAGTAATGGAAACGGTTTTTCTGCTGATGTTGTTTTTGATAAAAATGCGGATACTACCAATGCTATTTACAGTGCTTTAAAAACCAATACAGCATTTAATATTCTGCACCAGCCGGACAGTATTTCATTATCCGACCTGGAAAAAGGAAACTTAACGGCTATCATTAATATTCAAAAAAAAGCAGCGCCTGATTCAGGATATATTGTTTCGCTGAAAAGTTCAGAAGCAGTAAATCCACGCAATACAAATATTATTGGCTCCGTGATCAAAGAAGTCATCAGCAATATGAACGCTGTTGCGTATCCGCATACACCAACTGTTGCCACGCTGAATCCTGTTGTAGAAAAAATACCTGGCAGGGAATACCGTGAAATAGATTTTATTTTACCCGGGCAGCTGGGCTTTTCATTATTAAGTGCCGGTGTATTTGGTGTTGCATTTCTCTTTTTTAATTTGCGCCAGCAGTTGGTATTGAAACGTTTTTTTGCAACCCCTGTGCGCCGTTCCTATATGCTGTTGGGTGAGGCATTAAGCCGCGTGATCTTTCAAATGATCACTGCTATCATCATCATCGGCATTGGTACTGTTGCGTTTCATTTTACACTCGTGCATGGCTTTATGACTTTTCTCGAAATCATGGTATTAAGTTTTATTGCATTGATCGTTTTTATGGGTTGCGGTTTCATTGTGAGTGGGGTAGCAAAAAATGAAAGCACCATTCCGCCATTCGCGAATTTATTTACACTGCCCCAATTTTTACTGGCAGGTACATTTTTTCCCATCACAGTTTTCCCGAAATGGTTGCAGTTTATCTGTAACCTTTTACCACTGACGCATTTTAATAATGCCATGCGCGCGATTTCTTTTGAAGGTGCAAGCCTGCTGGATTGCTGGAAAGAAATCGGAATCCTGCTCATTTGGGGCCTGATCGTTTATGCCATTGCTATTAAAGTTTTTAAATGGGAATAATTTTAAACCGGTAAATTGAATTTATGCGTATTGTAAGATTTGCAATTATATCTTTCTTCATTTTATTTATTGTTGTTACCTGTATTGGTTTATTATTCCCGGCAACAGTCCGCGTATCGAGGGCAACAGATATACATGCGCCTGCAGACAGTGTATTTTTATATATGTCAGATATGAAATACTGGAAGTTTTGGATGAATGGTGCTGACACGGGAACCATTTCATTTTTATCGCAAAAGACAAGCGGGCCGGGCACTGTAGCGCGTTTTGGAAATTATGAAGTGAGTGAAATTTCTGTTTCTAAAGATTCCATTGTCACTGAATGGAAAGGAGAAAAAGGCGCTACGCAAACTGGCGTTTTTAATATTATTCCGCGGGATGCAAATAGTGTAACGGTGAACTGGTATTATACGTCAGTCGCCAATTGGTATCCCTGGGAAAGATTTAGTTCGATGATGAATGATAAAATTATGGGGCCTCCCATGGAATCAAGTTTGTCAGAATTAAAAAAGAAACTGGAATAAAATTGATCAATACAATAAGCTGAGAATAAAATCAAACACTTTTTTTAGTTCCTCTTCAGTGATACAATAAGGCGGCATGATGTATACAGTGTTGCCCAATGGCCTGAGATAGATGCCCGCTTCAAGGGCTTTTGCAGTGATTGTTTTACTTAATACATTTAAATATTCTGTTTCGCCTTCATCAATTTCGAAAGCGAGGATGGTACCCATGTGACGAACATTTTTTATGGCCCTGCTGAATTTCTTGTGTTCCCATTTAAGTTGATTGTAAAAGTTTTCTACCGCATTACAAATCGTTTCTACGTTTTGCTGACAAGCCTCACTATCGAGTAATTCCATGCTGGCCAATGCGGCACTGCAGGCAATTGGATTTGCCGTAAATGAATGCCCGTGAAAAAAAGTGTGCAAGGGATTATCGCTCAGGTAAGCATCATAAATTTTTTGTGTACAGGCTGTGGCGCCAAGTGCCATCGTTCCACCGGTTAAGCCTTTACTCATACAAATAATATCCGGCTTTTCTTCCATATAATCACTGGCAAAGAATTTCCCGGTGCGGAAAAATCCTGTCATCACTTCATCGGCAATGCAAATTATTTCGCGCCGTTTTATCTTTTTAAGTAAGCTGTTTAAATAAAATGATTCATACATGTGCATACCGCCCGCGCCTTGTACCAATGGCTCATAAATAAACGCAGCAAGCGTTTCCGAATGCAGCTCGATCAATGCGTTTATGGATGGAAAATTATTTTCATTAGGTGTGTCGATAAAAATAACTTCGAAGAAAAGGTCCTGGAATGCCAACGTAAATACACTTCTTTCACTTACGCCCATAGCGCCAAATGTGTCTCCATGATAGGCATTTTTCAGCGCAAGGATTTTAGTACGCTTTGGCTTACTATCTTTATTCCACCAATATTGTAACGCCATTTTCAAAGCCACTTCCGTGGAAGTAGAACCATTATCGCTATAAAATATTTTTGAAAAACCGGCGGGTAATTTTTCCAGTAATTTTTCAGCAAGGTCAACCGCAGGCTGGTGTGTAAAACCGGCAAAGATCACTTGCTCCAACTGCAGTGCCTGCTCATATATTTTTTTTGCAATAAAAGGATTTGCATGCCCGTGTAAAGTAACCCACCAACTACTGATGGAATCAATATATTCATTTCCATTTTCGTCGAAAAGCAGGCTGTCCCTGGCTTTCACAATAGGAAGCGGCGGCGTCATATTTTTTTGCGCCGTAAAAGGATGCCAGATAAAAGCTTTATCGCGTTGCTGTAAATTCATATGCAAATGTATCAAACAAAAAATGGGTTCAAAAAATTTGAACCCATCATGAAATTAAATAAAATAATTTTTATCAACGGATCACAATCACTTTGAAAGATCCCGGCATGCGGTCCGGCCTTTTTGCATCGGGGTCTCCGGGATTTTTAGGTTGGAGTTCGGAGGCCGGTAAATAAAGTGTATGTGTATCTTCATTCAATGCGATTGTCCTGGCACTTCTTTGTGTTGTGATTGTTTTCATCACATTATAATTGTCTGCATCAAGTTGTTTTATAACGGTTACACTGCCCTCACCATTGGACGTGAATATCATTTTTAATTTTTTGTCAAATACCAAACCATCACAACCTTCACCAATGGGTACAGTTGTAACTACATTTCCATTTAAAGAATTTACAACGACCATCTTCATATCACAACCGGCAAATAAACGATTATTTACAAGATCTAAAGCAAGCCCTGTAGGTGATTCCCCGGGAGTAAGCGGCCATTTTGTAATGAGTTTATATGTTTTTAAATCTACCACAGCGATCTCATTTTCATCTTCCAGGTTTACAAATAATTTTCCTTTACCATCACTCACGGCACCTTCAGGCTTTCCCTGTAACTCAATGGTAGCAACTACTTCATTCTTAACCGGGTCAATTACTGATAATGATTTTCCGCGGCCGTTACAGGTAATTATTGTATTGGAATAGGGTTCATAATTAATGGCATCCGGGTTTTCACCTGTAGCAATTGAATCTAATATCTTATTTGTTGCCAGGTCGAATACATACACATTATTTAATTTTCCATTGCTCGTATAACCTCTATTTAAAGGTGCATAAAAAGCAACGCCATGCACGCCTATGGTGCCCGGAATTATACCAATAGAATCACCGGTATTTTCATCTAATACATTTACTTGCGTACCGTGTGTTACACAAATTTTATTGTTGTTTACTGCGATATAATCCCAGCCACCGTCACCGCTTACAGGAAAGGTTTTTACAACTTTCATATCCTGGGAATAACATCCTGTAGTTGCCAAAATGAAAGTAACAAGTCCGAAGCATATTTTATGTATCATAGTATATCTTTTTTGCAAGGTATAGATATAACTACCCAGGCATTACATTCAACTTTGTTAATTTTATTTCCCATATAATTCCAGCATCACCTTCAGGTCTTCCAGTGTATTAATTTCTGTCGCATCTTTATCTTTCCGCCAGCGGCTCATTCTTGGGAAACGCAATGCCACACCGCTTTTATGGCGTTTACTTTCAGCAATGCCTTCAAAAGCAATTTCGAAAACCAGTTCTGGTTTTACAGTTCTTACGGGCCCGAATTTTTCCAGGGAATTTCTTTTTACGAAATGATCCACCTGTGCAAATTCTTTATCCGTGAGGCCGGAATATGCTTTAGTAAAAGTGACCAGTTTATCGCCATCTTTCACGGCGAACGTATAATCTGTATACAGGTTTCCCCGCCTGCCACTTCCTTTTTGGGCATACACTAAAACACAATCAATAGTCAGCGGTTCAATTTTCCATTTCCACCAATCGCCTCTTTTCCGGCCAGCCTGGTAAACAGAATTTTTTCTTTTCAGCATAATGCCTTCGCTATTCATATCCCTGGAATTTTCACGCAATGATGCGAGTGATTCCCATGTTTCAAAATCGATAATAGGAGAAATTTGCAAGATGGAATGATTCACTTCATCAACTAATTTTTCCAATAACGCCCTGCGTTCATATAAGGGTTTTTCACGGCAATCATTGCTTTCATATTCCAACAGGTCGTATACAAAAAAATGTATAGGCGCGTCGCTTAATTGTTTTTTAGAAATATTTTTTCGCCCGATACGTGTTTGTAAAACCGCGAATGGTAGGGGTTTCCCGTCAATTGCCGGAATAATTTCTCCGTCCAGTGCCACACCATTGGGCAAAAGATCTTTTAAAATTTGATACTCCGGGAATTTCTCTGTCATCAATTCTTCTCCCCTGCTCCACACAAATAATTCATCATTTCTTTTAATGACCTGTCCGCGTATACCATCCCATTTCCATTCCGCCTGCCAGTCATGAATAGCACCTAAATCTTTTGGCTCCGTATCTAATGCATACGCCAGGTAAAAGGGATATGGTTTGGAAAAATCTGTACTGTTTGCGGCTTCGCCCAACAGGTCATCAAACTTTGTTGTGACAGGATCCCAGTTACCCGTAATCCTGTGTGCAATAGAGGATGCAGGAACCTGTATTGTTTTTGCAAGCGCATTCACAATCATTTTTTGAGACACGCCAATACGGAAACTACCAGTAATCAGTTTATTAAAAACAAAAGTTTCATCCCTGTTCATCTTTTCCCAGCAACCTGTTATAAAATCTTTTTTTACTGCTTCATTTTCTTTTTCAAGGCTGATAAATTTTTCTGCATAGAAAGACAGATCATTTTTTTCAACATCCAAATTGTTATTTTCAGGCAGAAGTAAAGAGATCGTCTCCGCGAGATCGCCCGTAGTATGATAACATTCTTCCAGCAGCCAATCGGGTACATGTACAATTTCACTGCACCAGTTTCTTAAAAGGCTGGAAGACGCCACCCGCCTGGGCCTGCGGCCGGTAAATAAAGCGATTACCCACACTTTATCTTTTGATGGCGCAAGCATAAAATAATCCACAAGCGACTGCAGTTTATCATTGGTTTTGGTAGTTTGATTTATATTTTTTACAAGTGTTGCAAAGAAAGCAAACCCATTAGAGGAAGATTTTGTATCCGCTATATTTTCTATTTGCTTCATTGATTATGTATTTGTGTCTTCAACATTTTCAATCGGCTCTTTAATATCATCTTCATTTCCAAATTGCGTTTTCACTTCTGCGGCAATAGCAATGTTTTCTTCCGTTAAATACCTGCTGAATACCGACTGGAAACCATGTGTCACATACACTTTTTCAGCGCCTGTTGATTTTACAGCAGTAACAAGGCCATTAAAGTCTGCATGATCACTCATGGCAAAACCCGCATCCGCGTTGCGTCTCCGGCGATGGCCACGTACCTGCATCCAGCCACTGCAAAACCCTGTAGCATAGGGCTGGAATTTTTTTATCCAGCTTGAACTATCTGCTGAAGGTGGCGCAATGATAACTGCTCCTTTAAATTTTTCTTTGGGTATATCATTAGTTACGGGAATGACGGGATGCAAATCCCAACCGTTTTGAATGAGTACCTGCTGCATATTATACACTGCCCCATGCGCAAAAATATCCTGCGTAGTTTCTTTGATTGCCTGGATTACACGCTGCGCTTTCCCAAGGCTATATGCCAATAATATACTTGCTTTCCCATGCTCTTTATTTGTATTGATCCATTCCATAATCTCGTTATAAATTTCCTGTTGTTGTTTCCAGGAATAGATGGGAAGGCCGAAGGTAGATTCGGTAATAAAATGATGGCAACGAATGGGTTCAAACTGGCCACTGATGCCATCATTTTCCGTTTTATAATCGCCGCTTGCTACCCATATTTCACCTTTATATTCAACGCGTATTTGTGATGAACC
Source organism: Chitinophagaceae bacterium (assembly GCA_049289155.1). Classification (GTDB taxonomy): domain Bacteria; phylum Bacteroidota; class Bacteroidia; order Chitinophagales; family Chitinophagaceae; genus JAFDXJ01. The sequence goes on along the minus strand of JBAQJB010000155.1, from coordinate 2,488 downwards.
AATCACGTGGCCCGCAGGAAATAGCGTTACCTGCACGCCATTGATAATGATTGTTTCGTTCCAGCCAACTGACTGGTAATTATTTTCTCCCAACCTATATTGTAAAATAGGTTTTGTAAAATGATGGCAGAGATAATGTGTATGGCCACTATACGCATGATCCGCATGGGCATGTGTAATAATGGCGTAATCGACTGGCACCCAGGGGTCGATATAAAAATTACCCTGCGCGCAAAACAAACCTTTTGCTGTAAAACTGATCAATGGCTGCATGTATTAATTTTATTACAAAATACCTGCCTGAAATATGCTTCGGAAAGATTTTTGTTATATAGTTTTTTATAAAAATAATTTATTATGGAAAAAAAGAAAGATCTAATAGCAAAGACATCCATTTCAATAAATGCAAGCCCGGCTAAAGTTTGGAATGCATTAACCAATCCAAAGATCATTCAAAAATATTTGTTTGGAACAGAAGTGGAAACCGACTGGAAGCCGGGCAGCGACATTCGCTGGCATGGAGAATATGAAGGGAAAAAATATGAGGACAAAGGGAAAGTGGTTGAAGTAATCACTAAGAAAAAATTACAGTACACTTACTGGAGTTCTATGTCAGGGAAAAAAGATATACCTTCCAATTATGCAACAGTGACCTCCGGCATTTCAACAAAAAACAATAAAACAGTATTGACCTTTACTCAAAATAATAATCATACTGAAAAATCAAAAGAACAAAGCGCTAATAACTGGAAAGCTGTTTTAAAAAAAATAAAATCAATACTGGAAGAAAAAAAATAATTTTTAAAATAATAAACATATCATGAAAGCAAAAGCGATGATTCCCTGTATCGGGTATAAAGATGCACCAGCGGCTATTGAATGGTTGTGTAAAGCATTTGGTTTTGAAAAACATTTAATTGTGCCTGGTAAAAATAACACTATCGAACACGCGCAACTTACACTCGGTGATGCAATGATCATGACTGGCTCATCCAATCACGACAGGCCTTACAGCAATCTCACCAATACGCCTTTGGATAATGGTGGCAAAGAAACGCAAAGCCCTTATGTAATTTTGGATGATTCGGATTTAGATGCACATTACAAAATGGCAAAAGCCGCAGGTGCAAAAATTATCATGGAATTAAAAGAAGAAGATTATGGCGGGAGAAATTATACCTGTTATGATATTGAAGGACATTTATGGAACTTTGGTTCTTATGATCCATGGAAAGATAACCAATCATAAACGGGCTTTTACCTGTCACAAAGCACCCTTGAAATGTCCTGTTTACCGCCTGTATATTTATTTGCATCATTTTAGTTTTGCTATAGAAAATTATTTATTTTAGTTGTTACAAACAAACAATTCAATCAAAATTTTATGGCAACAGTTAGCACGTATCTAAACTTCCCCAATAATACCGAGGAAGCATTTAATTATTACAAATCAATTTTTGGGGGTGAATTTTTCGGCAATGGCATCATGCGTTTTGGCGACATACCACCGCAGGAAGGCCAGCCACCAATGGATCCCGCGATGAATCACCTCGTTATGAATGTGGGACTTCAAATTCTCGGAGGCCATTTATTAATGGGCACCGATGCACCTGAACAAATGGGTTTCAAATTAAATTTTGGAAATAATATGTATATCAACCTGGAACCGGATACAAAAGAAGAAACGAAAAAATTATTTGACGCGCTAAGCGCCGGCGGCAAAGTATCCAATGAATTGCAGGATATGTTTTGGGGCGATTATTTTGGTAGTTGCACCGATAAATACGGTGTGCAATGGATGTTTAATTGTTCAACGAAAAAATAAATGAATATGAAAAATAAATTGTATCCCTGTTTATGGTTTGATGGAAAAGCAAAAGAAGCAGCAACTTTTTATACCACCATTTTTAATCCTTCCAAAATCATTGGAGAAAACCCGGTTGTTGTTTTTTTTGAGTTGAATGGCAATCCGTTTATGGCGCTGAATGGCGGGCCTATGTTTCAAATCAATCCATCCATTTCCTTCTTTGTGTTTTGCGAAACAACTGCTGAAGTTGAAGAAAAATGGAAGGGCTTAACCAATGGTGGCGCTGTTTTGATGCCATTGGACAAATATCCCTGGAATGAAAAATATGGCTGGTGCCAGGATAAATATGGTGTGAACTGGCAATTGATGGTTGAAAAAAATACAGTGCAGAACATAGCACCCGCATTGATGTTCACAAAACTTTATGCAGGCAAAGCAGAAGAAGCCATGCAATTTTATACACAGGTTTTTAATCACAGGAATGAACAAAGTGGTGACAATAAAATTCAATCTGTAAGCCTGTATGAAAAGGGTGAACCTGATATGGAAGGAACCATCAAGCATGCACGTTTTTTGCTAAATGGCCAATTATTTTGTAGCATGGATAGTTCCGCAGCACATTCCTTTTCTTTCAATGAAGGGGTGTCCATTGTAGTACCATGCGAAACACAGTATGATATA
>JBAQJB010000154.1:0-2451 GCA_049289155.1 Chitinophagaceae bacterium | reverse complement strand
CCGAAAAGGAATTGAAAGAATGTATCAGTTTTGATAAAGCATAATGTATATTCCTGGAAACTAAAAAAGAGGCGTTGGAAATAACCAGCGCCTCTTTTATTAAATTCAAAGAATTTATTTTTTCTTTTCTTCTTTTGGTGCAGCAGCCTTTGGTGCAGCAGCAGCAGCAGGTGCAGCGCCACCGCTTGCTTCCTCCTGTTTTAATTGTCTTGTCATCACTACGGAAGCAATTGGAATTCTTGGTGAATTCATGATTTCCATATCTTTCACCTGTATATCCTGTACACGGATATTTCCGTTCAATTCCAGGTTGGTGATATCTACTTCAATACTTTCAACCAGGTTTTTAGGTAAGGTTTTTACTTTAATGGCATTGATCTTTGTAACCAGTTTACCACCTTCTTTTACACCTATTGAAACTCCGGTGAATTTTAATGGAAGCGAAGCTTTTACTTTTTTTCCATCTACTAATTCCAGGAGATCTACGTGGTTCAGTGCATCAGAAACTTTATCAAACTGCAGGTCTTTTAAAATGCAGCGATACGTTTTTCCGTTCACATTTACTTGTGCCAATTGAAATTCGCCGGTATAAACCAGGGATTTAAATGCCCTGGCCGGTGCATAAAAGGATACTTCCTCGCTGCCGCCATAAATTACACCAGGCACGTTTTCCTGAGAGCGAAGTTGGCGGGTGGCTCGTTTCCCGGTTTCGGTCCTCAGGTGACCTTCGATCGTAATTGTCTTCATTGTTGTTTTTGTTTTAAAAAATCTTTATGCTATCAGCGTTTTCCCCTCATTTGTGAATGAACAAAAAGGCTGGTAATACTTTTATTTTCATACGCGTTCCGAATCGCGATAGCAAACAAGTCTGCAACGGAAACAGCACGTATTTTTGAACTTTCTTTTTTCATAGGAATGGTATCACAAACCACCATTTCCTCCAGTACACTGTTTTCAATATTTTCATATGCATTGCCACTCAACACCGGGTGCGTACAAAATGCCCTGATCGTTTTTGCGCCTTTTTCACGAAGCAAAGCGGCAGCTTTTGCCAATGTACTTCCCGTATCACATATATCATCAATGAGTATAATGTCTTTTCCCGCCACATCCCCGATCACCACCATACTCGCTATTTCATTTGCCCGTTTCCTGTGCTTGTCACAGATCACCATTTCTGCATTAAAATAACTGGCAATTTCCCTTACGCGGTTGGTACTTCCCACGTCGGGGGCGGCAAAGGTAAGGTTTTCAAGATTTAATTTTTCAATATAAGGGATAAAAATTGCTGAACTATCCAGGTGATCCACCGGTATATCAAAAAAGCCCTGGATCTGTGGGGCGTGTAAATCCATCGTGATCACCCGGTTTGCGCCAGCGGCTTCCAGTAAAGTAGCAATCAATTTTGCACCGATGGCCACGCGGGGCTTATCTTTCCGGTCCTGGCGTGCATAACCGTAATAGGGAATTACCACAATTATTTTATATGCGCTTGCCCTTTTTGCTGCATCGATCATCAGCAACAATTCCATAAGATTATCAGAGGGTGCAAAAGTGCTTTGCACGAGAAACACATAATCACCGCGGATGCTTTCCAAAAAGACAGGCTGCAATTCCCCGTCACTGAATTTTAGAATATTTATTTTTCCTAATGGTGCGCCAAACTGTTTGGCAATTTTAGCAGCCAGTTCTTTAGAACCTGTGCCGGAAAAAATTTTTACTGACGGGCCCATAATAGATGTATAAGCGGCGAAGATAAAAAAATGAGAAAGATATTGTATTTTATAGAAAATTAATTTTCAACATGACACATACATCCATCAAAAACTGGTCGGAAGATGACAGGCCGCGGGAAAAAATGTTGCTGAAAGGAAAGGACGCTTTAAGCTATGCGGAGCTCATAGCTATCATTATTAATAATGGCACGCAGGAACAAAGTGCGCTGGATGTTTCGCGCAACCTGCTCAATGCAGTGAACAACGACCTGGGCCAACTCAGTAAAATGTCTGTAAAAGAAATTTTATGTTTAAAAATAAAAGGCATTGGAAATGCCAAAGCCATTGCTATCGCAGCCGCGTTGGAGCTCGGCCTTCGCAGAGATGTATTTGAAAAAAAAATTACCCGCATCTCGAAAAGCACCGATGTGGCGGAGTACTTGAAGTCAAAATTGCAATACAAAAAACACGAAGTGTTTGCCGTGTTGTATTTAAACAGGGCCAATAAGATCAATCATTTTGAAATCGTGAGTGAAGGCGGCATTACGGGCACAGTGGCTGATCCCCGGATCATTTTTAAAAGAGCGCTGGAGTATGATGCAGTTAATCTTATTCTTTGCCATAATCACCCTAGCGGGAATTTGCGGCCAAGCAATGCGGATGAAGAACTCACCAAAAAATTATCTGAAGCCGCGCGCCATTTGGATATTCATGTTATGGATCATATTATAGTGAG
>JBAQJB010000153.1:0-2384 GCA_049289155.1 Chitinophagaceae bacterium | reverse complement strand
AAAAAAGCATGCTTTCCTGTTGAATGATCCGGCCATTACAGGATTTTATGACTTGCATAATTTCATTTAATTTTTCATAGGGAAAATGTAACTGGTAAGCCTTTTCAATATCTTTTGTGATCACCGGAAGCATTTGCAATACCAGTGATGCGGCTGTTTTATACGCGTTTGTCAGTCCCGGAACGCCGAGTAAAGTGCCGCCAAAATACCGCACGACAATAATTAAAACATCACCCAGGTTTTGCTTATCTATCTGGCCGAGAATAGGTTTTCCCGCAGTGCCGGATGGTTCCCCGTTGTCAGAAGAACGGAACTTGTTTCCATCTGCACCAATACGGTATGCATAACAAAAATGCCCGGCTTTCACATGCAATTTTTTCAATTCATCCAGGTGTTTTTTCAAATCATTTTTATCCGGAAAGGGAAAAGCATACGCAATAAATTTACTGTTCCGGTCTTTATATTCCGCGGAAGCTTGTTGGTTGATCGTACAATATTGGACGGGTGTATGCATGAATACAAATTCAATATGCTATTTAAAGATTTCTATAAAAATCGATCCTGTCAGAAAAAATTTGTTCGGACTTTACATGTATTCCTTGCCTTCCAGGTGCATCGATCGCATCATTTGCCAATAAATTTTCATTGGTGATCACGCGCATTTCATCCCATCGGTTTTCTTTAATAAAATTATTAAGCAGCTTAGCACCACCTTCTACCAGGATACTTTGAATATTTTCGCCTGCACATTTTTCCAGTATCAATTGTAATGTATGGTCACTATGCATATTTATTCTTTTATACATAAGAAATTCCTGTTCTTCATCTTTCATTGCATTAAAAATGATCGTGCGTTGTTGCTTATTGAAAACGTGTAAATGCTGAGGCAATTTTAATTCCCTGTCCGGGATTATTCGAACTGGGTTATTGCCCGGCCAGCAGCGGGTATCCAAAATTGGGTTATCCAGCAAAGCAGTTTTCGTACCTACCATTACAGCATCTTCTTCTGATCTCCATTTATGCACCAATCTTTGTGTGATCGGGTTGGAGATCATCAATCTTTCACCACTTTGCAAAGCCATTTTTTCATTAGCGGTTTGCGCCCATTTCAAAATAATATAAGGGCGTTTTTTTGTATGCAAGCAAAAAAAACGTTTGTTCAACTCATCACTTTCATTTTTCAATACGCCCGTTATCACTTCTATGCCTGCGTCTTTTAATTGTGCAATGCCAAGCCCGTTTACTTTAGGAAAAGGATCTGTACTTCCAATAACAACCTGCGGTATTTTTTCTTCTATGATCCTGTTTGTGCATGGAGGTGTTTTACCAAAATGCGCGCAGGGTTCCAGTGAAACATATAAAGTGGATTGCGAAATGAATTCCTTGTTTTCCCATGATACCGAATTGATGCAATTAATTTCCGCATGCGGCATACCATAAGTCTGATGGTATCCTTCCCCAATGATTCGGTCTTCATACACTAATACAGCACCCACCATTGGATTTGGCGAAACAGTACCTGCGCCTAAAGATGCAAGTTGCAAACATCTTTGCATCAACTGTTCATGCGTAAATTTTGTGGAAGACATAGTGGTTGTACAAATGTAAATTCTTTTGACTTAATATTGTAAGCATGAATATTGGCGATGCATATCAACTCATCATTTCATCTTTAGCAGGGAATTATGAAATGCGGGAAGCGAAAAATATAGCACACATCATTATGGAACATCTCACCGGTTTTTCCAATACGGAAAGGCTTTTACATAAAAACCAAGTATTGCCTTTAGCAGATGAACAACACTTAAAAAAAATAATTAAAGCCCTGCAAAAAGATAAACCACTTCAATATGTTTTAGAGGAAGCCTGGTTTGCAGGAATGAAATTCTTTGTGAATGCATCCGTCTTAATTCCCAGGCCGGAAACAGATGAATTGGTTGAGTGGATTGTTGACAATAAAAAAGAGATTGATTTTAGTGAGGCTGGTATTTTAGATATAGGAACAGGTAGTGGCTGCATAGCGATTGCTTTGAAAAAAAAATTATCGGCAATTCCGGTTATGGCACTCGATTATCAAACTAAAATTATCAACCTCGCAAAAAAAAATGCGGATGTCAATAAAGTGCAGGTAACATTTTTAAAGAAAAATTTGTTGCAGGCTGAAGAAATAAAATCGCTGCCGGTTTTTGATGTGATTGTAAGTAATCCGCCATACATTTTGAAAAAAGAAATCAGCGAAATGGAAAAACGGGTTTGGGGAAATGAACCACATGCAGCCTTATTTGTACCGGATGATGATCCGCTGATTTTTTATAAGGCCATCATCATTTTTTCAAAAGTTCATTTAAAAAAAGAAGGGCATTTATATTTTGAGATCAACCCTG
>JBAQJB010000152.1:0-5412 GCA_049289155.1 Chitinophagaceae bacterium | reverse complement strand
CTCACACATACACGCTTAATAGTTCTTTCATATCAGTTAGGCTGCAACCGGGTGATATAAGTGATCATCTGAAACAAATAGGAAATATATGGAAAAATTTTGCACCAAATACGCCATTTGATTATAGTTTTTTAGACAATGAATTTGATGCATTATATCGCTCTGAACAGCGCATGGGAACTGTGTTTGGCGTATTTACATCTCTTTCCATTTTCGTTGCATGCCTGGGCTTATTTGGTTTATCAATTTTTACAGCAGAGCGCCGTAAAAAAGAAATTGGTGTAAGAAAAGTATTAGGCGCTTCTGTGAAAAGTGTGGTGACATTGTTATCAAAAGATTTTTTAAAACTGGTTTTATTATCCACATTAATTGCGTTTCCCGTTGCATGGTTTGGTATGGATAAATGGCTGGAAGATTTTGCTTATCGCATTTCAATCGGTTGGTCTGTGTTTATTTTGGCTGGTTGTGCTGCTTTGATTATTGCTTTATTTACAATTAGTTTCCAGGCAATAAAAGCCGCGATAGCCAACCCGGTAAAGAGTTTGAGAAGTGAGTAACGAATTTTTATTGTAAATGGGTTAAGTAAAGGGTTAAAAATTATTTATGAAATCTGCAGCGTTTAATATGGGAATTCCGCGAAAAGGATCTAAAATGAGCAGGTCTTTATCCCCGGTGATGATGCAGGAAGCATTTGAAGAAACTGCTAGTTCAAGAAATTTATTGTCATTTGGATCGCGGCAGATTGAGATAACTATTCGGGTTTTTATTAAAGCACCTCTGGCCTGGAATTCCCCTATAACTGACATTCGCTTTTCAAGTGGTAAATATTTTTCAAATTTAGACCGGATAAATGTATTTGCGAATTCGTCAAATGTTTCTGCAGAATATATAAGGACGCCATTATCAATTGCTTTATTATATGCCTTTCTACTCGCTGATTTATCAAGCAGATGTGCACTAATCAGCGCATTCGTATCAAACACAAAAGCGTTATTCATTAGCCTTCAGCAAGTCGTTAAGAATCTCTTCCGTAAGCCCGTTTTTTTCAGCTTCATAACTAATTGCATCAAGAAAATTTTTATAAGATTCTTTAGTCGTATCGTTGATAATTTTTTTCAGGGCAATGGCCACAGTTTCACCAAACCTGTTTCGTGTTTCAGGACTGAATTTCTTATATACTTCAGCTGTAGGGTTATCTATTTCTATAACTATCTTTTCCATAAAAGAAATTTAAAAGTATATCCATTTCATAAGTTTACCACTTAATCGTTTCCAAAAATACAAAATAATACCCTTAAAATAATATGCCATGTTCAAAAATTATTTAAAAACCGCGTTTAGAAATCTCATAAAAAATAAAGGATTTTCTGCGATCAATATCATTGGACTAGCAGCCGGCCTTGCTTCCTGCCTGCTGATCATTTTATATGTTACCAATGAATTAAGCTATGATCACTACAATAAAAACATCGATCAAATTTACAGGATCGATGCAGACCTGAAATTTGGCGGACACAATTTTATTTTAGCTTCCTCACCTGACCCGTTGGGTTCCACTTTAAAAAGTGAATTGCCCCAGGTAAAACAATATGTTCGCTTAAGAGATCATGGCGGCTTACTTGTAAAAAAAGGCAATCAGAATATACAGGAAGATAAAGTGATCCTGGCTGATTCCACTTTGTTTGATGTGTTTACATTGCCCATGCTTGCAGGTGATCCGCAGACTGCATTGGTGAATCCGAATTCAGTGGTGATCACCGAAAGCACTGCGGAGAAATATTTTCCAAAAACCAGCGTGGGCACAGTTCTTGGGAAAACGCTTACGATCAATGATACCACGTTATATAAGATAACAGGCATTATAAAAGATGTTCCGAATGCATCGCATTTCCACTATGATTTTTTCGTTTCAATGTATGGCCAATTGGCGACTTATGAAATTGGCCAATGGACCAGCAACAATTTTAATACATATATTTTACTGGATAAAAATGCAGACCCGAAAAAGTTAAGTGCGCAACTCGATGCTTTCGTTATGAAATATGTCACCCCTTATTTCAAAACATTAAACATCAACGAAGAAGATTTTAAAAAACAGGGAAATTATTTACATTATAATTTAATGCCACTCAGCCGTATTCATTTGCATTCTCAAAAAGACGGAGAGCTGGAAGCAAATGGCAATATTCAATATGTAACCATTTTTTCAATCATAGCTTTATTTATATTACTGATTGCTTGTGTCAATTTTATGAACCTTTCAACGGCCCGTTCCGCCGGACGCGCAAAAGAAGTGGGTGTGCGAAAAGTGTTGGGTTCATTGCGTAAAAACCTCATCACGCAATTCCTTTCTGAGTCTTTATTAATTAGTTTTCTTTCCATGATTTTAGCGCTGGCAATAGCTGCGCTCTTGTTACCATTTTTTAATACGCTCAGTGGAAAAACTTTCACGATGGATGATTTTTTATCACCCTGGTTATTGCCGGCATTATTAGTACTTGTAATTATAGTTGGATTCTTAGCCGGTATTTATCCTGCCTTTTATCTTTCTTCTTTTAAACCCGTAGATGTGCTGAAAGGCAGACTGGCAAATGGTTTCAAGTCAAGTTGGCTGAGAAGCGGGCTGGTCGTTTTTCAATTTGCTATTTCTATTTTCCTTATTATTGGCACGCTTGTGATCTATACACAATTGAATTTTATTCGAAATAAAGATATCGGTTATAACAGGAGCCAGGTTTTAATAATCAAAAACACGGATGCCCTGGGCAAAGATGCCAAAGTATTTAAAGAGGAAGCCTTGAAATTAAGCGGGGTGGAAAATGCAACGATGACAGGTTATTTACCCACTGCAAACTGGCGAAGTGATAGCCCACTTTTTCCTGAGCCGACAATGGATATGAAAAATGCGGTAAGCACGCAAATGTGGCGGGTGGATGAAAATTATATTCCTACACTTGGTATGAAAATGGCCCAGGGAAGAAATTTTTCCAAAGATTTTACCACAGATACTTCAGCCATTATTATCAATGAAGCTTTTGCCAAACTGATTGGATTTAAAGATGCTTTGAATAAGCCTTTATATTATATGAATAACTTTCCTTCCACCGATTTTACAAAATACAATATCATCGGTGTTGTAAAAAATTTCAATTTCAATTCTTTACATGACGAGGTTACCCCCCTGGTTTTCTTTTTATCACAACAAAATGGAAGTATCGCCTTTCGGGTGAATACTGCTCATATAGATCAAGTGGTTACTTCCCTGGAAAATTTGTATAAAAAAACTGCTCCATCACAACCTTTCGCGTACTCTTTTATGGATGCGGATTATAATAAAACATATCTCTCAGAACAGAAGATGGGCGGGCTTTCTATTACTTTTTCCATACTGGCAATTTTCATTGCATGCCTCGGCCTTTTTGGCCTGATAACCTATGCTGCTGAACAACGTACCAAAGAAATTGGAATACGAAAAGTGTTGGGTGCTTCCGTTTCCAACGTAACAACAATGCTGTCAAAAGATTTCCTGAGACTCGTTTTGATCGCGTCCCTCATTTCTTTTCCTATTGCCTGGTGGGCCATGAATTACTGGTTGCAGGGTTTTGCATATCGCATTGAAATAAGCTGGTGGATATTCTTATTAGCAGGCTGTACCGCTATTTTCATAGCATTGCTTACGATCTGTATTAAAGCCATTCGTGCAGCAATGGCAAATCCAGTGAAGAGTTTGAGAAGTGAGTAACGAATTATTAATTGTGAATGGTTAGTTGTAAATGGTTAATTGTAAAATCCGGGAGAATAATTAAAAACTAAAAAATACTCATACCTGAGACCTGATAACTGAAACCTGATACCTGAAAAACTGTAATTTTATCTGGATATAAAAATAAGATGTTCAGAAATTATTTTATAACAGCACTGAGAAGTTTTAGAAACAATAAAATATTTTGGGCTATTAATATTTTTGGTCTCGCCATTGGCATTAGTTCTTTCCTCGTAATTTTTTTAATTGTAAAATATGATTTTAGTTTTGATCAATTTGAAAAAGATGGCGATCGAATTTATCGGGTAGTTACTAAGAATGATGCAACAGTGCCATTTCCATTAGGGAATGCGTTGCGTAATGAAGTCACAGGATTGGATGTGGTAGCACCTTTCATCCGTTGGGATTTTGAAATAAATGTAAGTATTGCAAAGCCAGGTGAAGTAAAGCCTTCCGTCTTTTTAAATGAACCAAAGATTATTTTTGCAGATGAAAATTATTTTAAACTAATCGATTATAAATGGTTGGCCGGTTCGCCGGAATCTTCACTATCAGAACCTTTTCAAACTGTAATAACGGAACAAAGTGCAAGGCGGTTTTTTCCTAAACTTTCTTTTCATGACGTGATAGGAAAAGAAATTACTTTCAATGATTCAGTGCATACAATTGTAACTGGAATTGTAGAAAATTTGAAATATAATACGGACTTTGATTTCCAAACATTTGTTTCATTAGCAACCGAAAAATCTTTACTAAAAATATCTTTGGATAATTGGGAACATGCTCCTACTTCAAGCTTATTTATTAAACTTTCGAAAAATGTACAGTCTGACCAGGTTACAAACCAGGTCGCAGAAGTTTACAAGTTACACGCCAAATCACCGAATAGTGGAACTAACAGAACTTATATGTTGGAACCTCTGTCAAACCTGCATTTCAGTAATTTGTATGATGGTGACTCGGGCCCGGAAAAAGCATACATGCCGGCGTTGTATGGATTGATGGCTGTGGCAGTAATATTGTTGCTGCTGGCCTGCATTAATTTTATTAATCTCACTACTGCACAATCTTCAAAAAGAGCTAAAGAAATTGGCATACGAAAAACATTAGGAAGCTCCAGGAAACAATTGATTTTCCAGTTTCTAAGTGAAACTTTTATAATGACATTCATTGCAACTTGTATTTCAATCATTTTTGCACCATTATTATTAAATTTATTTTCAGATTTTATTCCCGAAGGTGTCCATTTTGATCTATTACAACCGGGAGTGATTTTATTTTTATTAACTACTATGGTTTTAGTCAGCCTGGTTTCAGGAATATACCCGGCATTAATACTTTCGTCCTATAAGCCAATAACTGTTTTGAAAAATCAACATGCAGTTGGTTCAGGAAATACTGGAAGATTATTTTTCAGAAAAACATTGACCATTTCACAATTTGTAATTGCACAGGTTTTTATCATTGCCACCATTATTGTAGGAAAACAAATTCACTTAGAACTCAATAAGGACATGGGTTTTAAAAAAGAAGCCATCATTTATTTCGGAACTAATTATAAAGACACCTCCGGAGCTAAGCGACAAGTGTTGTTTCAAAAATTCAGCTCTATTCCTCAAATTGCCAATGTAAGCCTCGCAGGTTTCCCT
>JBAQJB010000151.1:0-2674 GCA_049289155.1 Chitinophagaceae bacterium | reverse complement strand
GATTACCGGTGCCTTCAAATAAAAACCGTTTTGGCTTACTACTATTTATAAAAGTTTTTATACCTCTTATTAAATGAACACTTAATGGTACGTACCTATCCTTGTTGCCTTTACTCTGCACAATGTGCAAAAGCTTGCGATCATAATCCAGGTGTTTGAGTTCAATGTTGCGTACTTCCATACAGCGCAAACCACAACCATACAACAAACCAATAAGCAGTTTATGTTTGAGCAGCGTTGCCGTTTTTATCATGCTCCATATCTCTTCCCTGCTAATTATTACGGGTAGTTTTTCTGCTCTTGCAATAGCAGGCAGGTGAAGATGTTCGTAAGGAAGTCCTTCTGCTTTTAGTAAAAAACGAAGTCCGTAAACGGTGTGTTTAAAATAAGTTTGCGAAGGCGTTTTGCTGCGCTGCTGCAACTCATAGAGGTAATCTTTTACCTGCTCATGATCCAACTCGGTAGGCATGCAATTATAATGTAGTGCCATGGCTGCCACATGCCTGCTGTAGTTCTCAAATGTTTTTGGGCTTCTGCCAAGCAGTGAAATGTTGCGTTCAAAACGCTGTAGCAAATCTGTAAATCCAGCTACTTCACGGCAAGCTCGATTAAGATATTTATTATACCTCAGTTCTTCTAAAGATTTTTTTTAGTAGTCATAATTATTTATTTTTAATGAATAATAAAATTAAGAATTAGGAAGGAAGGCTACCGAAGGTTTAGTTCAACATTGGGTTTTATGCAAGCCTTGACACATGAGATATTTATTTACGATAGTGATTTCTATTTTTATTACAGGGTGTTCAGACAAACGACCAGTAATCGATGAAAAATTAATTTCTTTCAAAAATATATTTGCTTCTGACGTTGACTCTGTTTTAAGACTTCCTAAGCATACCCAAGACGCAATTTTTAGCGGAAAGATGAATTCATTAATAGACACTACCTTGTTTAAAAATAAAGAAATCTATATTTCATGTCTCTCAATGGCGACAGGATGTGCAAATTATACCGGTAATATTAAGTACATAAAGGACACAATCAAATTGGAATTGATAAATTTAGGCGATGTCGTGTGTACCGAACAAAATTGCTATAGATTTATATTTCGTATTTCAAATCCAGAGAACAAACTGTATGTGATTCTAAAACCCTAGTAGCTGCATACAACACGGTTTAACAATATGGTGGGGCGACTAATAAATTCTCAGTTTTTTGTTCGCTATCAGTAGTGGTTCGGACTTGACAAGCAATTCTATATTAATTTTTTTTTATTTCGCGGGCTATTTCACAATCAACAACCAACCCTTTCCCTTTTCAACAGGAATTTTTTCTCCTGCTGTGAATATGTTTGCAACTTGAAAATTCTTTATTTCCGGCGCAGTGATCGTGGCTTTTGCAGGATCTATTCCTAATTTTTCCCAATCAATTTGTAAAGAAATATCCACCTCATTTTCTGCCCAGCTTGCAATTGATATTAATGCAGCGCCTTTCTTTTTATATACGGTTGCCAGCACATTTTCATTGCCCGTTTTTACCGGACAGTTATCACTCCAGTAACCGATCATGGCTGTTCCCTGCATGCCAAACGAATCCCATACTTTCCAGATGGGGCGCGGGTCTGCGTTGTCGCTCCAGGGCATACGATTCGTCATTCCGTAAATCATTCCGCGCCAGGGATTACCACCATCCTGCAACATTTCTCCCATCAAACCAAAGGGAATTCCACTCACTTCTGTCAAAAAGAAATCGGGTGAATTATGTTCGTAATCAAAATATTCTCCAAACCATAAACGGTTGAGGTAAGGAAAATGTTCCATGTACAAATTCGCGCTATTATTAAAGCCATCATTTTTATTAAACTGATTGGCTGAATGCAAATCAATGATACCGGGATGTCCGTCATTTGTCAATACTCTTTTTACCCGTTTCATTGTAACGCGATCGAAGGCCACGTCATCCAAATAAATTCCATCTATGCCCACATTTTGCGTCAGCCAGTTCATGCCTTCCACGTAATAATTATGCCAGCGGTTCATACCACTATTGATGATGGCGGCATCTTTTAATTCGGGTACAAACCAGGCAGGGATATAATCTTCACCAATATGTTCCTGCAACCAACTGAAACCGCCGCCTTTCCCGGGAGAATAAATTTCATGCCCCAAACTTCTCAACGCAAATGTTTCATACGCATGATCAGACAGTTCGCGAATTGTGTTATAAATTTTTACTTTCAAACCCACTGCATGCGCGGAATCAATGTATGCTTTCATTTCTTTCCATGCAATGAACGGGTAATTAATATATGGATTGATGGCTGTGGCATGATGAATATTGATGACCGTTGCACCCGTTGCTTTGATCGTATCAATGGGTTTGTACGCATGATAAAATCTTGTAGCCCATTGAAAATCGGTATTGATGGGATGGAAAGGCGTGATGAGTAAATTGAAATTAAAATACAACACGTCACCTTTTTTCATACTATGTTCACCACTATAATTATTTGAAATTATTGCATTGCCTTTTTCCGCAACATCAATGCCACCGAGGGTTTCATTGCCCCATGATTTTGGTAATAACAATGGCTTTAATAAATAAAAATTGGTATTCAGCGGGCGAACATATTGTTCATCACGCAGTGAATATTGCAAACCCTCATTAACATTTC
>JBAQJB010000150.1:0-2569 GCA_049289155.1 Chitinophagaceae bacterium | reverse complement strand
TTATTAGATTTAAAATCCACCCAATCCCAACTCATCCAATCAGAAAAAATGGCGAGCCTTGGTGAACTCACCGCCGGCATTGCACACGAGATACAAAACCCGTTGAACTTTGTGAATAATTTTTCTGAAGTAAGTAATGAATTGATTGATGAAATGAAAGCAGAACTGGCAACAGGCAATCAGAAACAGGCAATGGAGATTGCAGACGATATAAAGCAAAATTTAGAAAAAATAAACCATCACGGCAAACGTGCCGATGCAATTGTAAAAGGCATGTTGCAACATTCTCAATCCAGCACCGGCAAAAAAGAACCAACAGATATCAATGCTTTGGCAGATGAATATTTACGATTAGCTTATCACGGTTTAAGAGCAAAAGACAAATCGTTTAATGCCACATTAAAAACAGATTTTGATGAGTCAATTGGCAAAGTAAATATCATTCCGCAGGATATTGGAAGGGTGATATTGAATTTGATCACAAATGCATTTTATGCGGTGGATGAAAAAAATAAAATGCATATCGAAAATTATGAACCAACTGTAACTGTGAGGACTTCGCAAACTCCCCCTTCCCCGAATTTGTCGGGACTGGCCGGGGGCCGGGGGGTTATAATTTCTGTTTCCGACAATGGCAATGGAATTCCTGAGGCCATAAAGGAAAAAATATTCCAACCGTTCTTCACCACCAAACCCACAGGACAAGGCACTGGATTGGGGTTGAGCCTTGCGTATGATATTGTGAAGGCGCATGGAGGAGAATTGAAAGTAGAAACACAAAAAGGTCTGGGTACCACATTCATAATTCAACTACTAAAATAACAAATTCACCCAATGAAATTTTTACTAAAAATAATATTCCTAATGTTATTGCCAGTTATGGCAATGGCACAAGATTCCGTAATAGATATTTCACCTGCCAATTTTAGTGAAGATATAGATGCATATAATATCAGCGCTGTGCCAGGTTGGAGCTTCCACGCCGGAAATGATCCCAATTGGGCACAGGAAAACATCGATCTATCTGGTTGGAAAAAATTAAGCCCGTCAGAACTCTCCGGAAAATATGCTGACAAAGATGGCAAAGCCGAAGGATGGTTCAGGACGAAAATAAAATTTGATAGTAGTGCAGGAAATAAATTATTTGGGGTCAAGTTAGGGAGCTGGGCCGCAACCGATTTATATATCAATGGCCAACTAATTACTTCTAACGGAAATACGGGTAGTAATGGAGAGCCTTATAAAGCGATTAACTCTTATGGAAAACTTTCCTATCCTGCCAATTTGAGAACGGGTGAAGTCTACACCCTTGCGGTGCATTTTGTAGATCATAAATCTATACTTCATTCTTCTCAATTAAAATCTGAAGCCTCTGGAAGCTTAAACAACTTTTTAAATATCACAGGTTCAAAATTTGATAGCGCTTATGCAGAACTCATGAATCAAGATATTGCATTTATGGCCATAGATTTATCGGCTTTTGCTATATTAATGCTGTTATTCTGGATACTATTATTACAAAACCCCGCAGAAAAAAACCTTCGGCTAATTGCTTATGGGACAACAGTGATTACCTTAACTTTTTATAGTTCCATGCAGAGTGCATTAAACTCAAACTATACTGCGACCGAATTATGGAAAGTGATCAATGGAATCTCGGCAGCACTATCATTTGTATTAGTTATGTTGATTATTATCAACATTTTCAACAGAAAAGTTACAAAAGCTTTTAAAGTTTTTTTAGTGGCATATTTTATAGGCTTATTTAGCATTGTATTTATGCCTGAAGCTTTTGCCATTGCGAATAATTTAATAATGACTGCCTTGTTGTTTATCATCTGTATTTATTACACCGTTTCTTCCTGGAAAAATCTTAAGGGAGCACAATGGGCAGTTGTGACCGGACTCCTCGTTTTTACTCTATTTGTAATGGTTTTCTTTATAATTGAAGCGCTCCCTGGCAATACAATTAAACCAATAGCACTAAACCTTTTGCGAACTTCCCTTGCGTTATCTTTTCCTATCTCCCTGCTCGTGTATGTGTCTATTCGCTTTAAAGAAATTATAACCGATGTGCAATTAAATGCCAACCGGGTTCTACATTTATCCGAAGAAAAAAAGGAGCAGGCTTTACACCAGCAAAAAATTTTGCAGGAAGAAGTAACCAAACAGACGGCAGAAATAAGAACAACTTTAGATAATTTAAAGTCTACCCAATCCCAACTCATCCAATCAGAAAAGATGGCTTCACTTGGTGAACTCACTGCGGGCATTGCGCATGAAATTCAAAACCCATTGAACTTCGTGAATAATTTTTCTGAGATCAATAAAGAAATGATTGGTGAAATGAAGGAAGAAATCGCTAAAGGGAATTATGATGATGTTAAAAATATTGCAAATGATATTGAAGCCAATGAAGAAAAAATAAACCACCACGGCAAACGTGCCGATGCTATTGTAAAAGGCATGCTGCAACACTCACAAACAAGTAAAGGACAAAAAGAACCAACAAATATCAATGCATTGTGCGATGAGTATTTGCGTCTCTCCTACCACGGTTTGCGTGCGA
>JBAQJB010000149.1:0-4975 GCA_049289155.1 Chitinophagaceae bacterium | reverse complement strand
GATAAAGAAGGATTTTTAAGAAATGAAAAATCACTGACACAAACTGCAGGGCGTGCGGCGAGAAATGTGGATGGCCTTGTCATTTTTTATGCAGATACCATTACGCAAAGTATGCGCAAGACAATGGATGAAACGGATCGCAGGCGGGAGAAGCAGGTTGCTTATAATATCCTGCATGGCATCACGCCGAAAACAATTAATAAAAGTATTGAACAGATCATGAAGCAAACTTCCGTGCTTGATATCAAGGGATATGATCCAGATAAGCCCTATGCCATTAAAGATGAAATTTTTATCACTGCCGCAGAAGATATAGCTGAATATAAAACAATCCCGCAGGTAGAGAAAGCAATCACTAAAATCAAAAAAGCCATGGAAAAAGCCGCGCGTGACCTCGACTTTATAGAAGCAGCGGGATTAAGGGATAAAATGTTTGGTATGCAAAAAATGCTGGAAGAAATGAAAAAATAAGGATGGCGCTATAAGGAAATGTATTTTATTTATTTGGATACATCATTTTTTAGTATTTTTAAAATCCTAAAAAAGTCTATATGAAAAGTTTTTCCGCACTGCTTATTTTTATCACGTTAACGATTACAGCAACCGCTCAAAAAAAGAAAGGGCCGCAACCGGAAGATATTTACAGGATGAAAACCACTTCCGGCATACAGGTTTCGCCGGATGGAAAATGGGTTGCATACACAGTAACCACGGATGATACCGCACAAGATGGCTGGAATGATGATGTGTGGATGACGTCCTGGGATGGCACGCAAACCATACAACTCACCAATTCAACAGAAGACGAATCTTCCCCTTTATTCAGCCCGGATGGGAAATATATTTCTTTTCTTTCTTCAAGAAAAATAGGTGCGGAGAATGATGATGATGA
Source organism: Chitinophagaceae bacterium (assembly GCA_049289155.1). Classification (GTDB taxonomy): domain Bacteria; phylum Bacteroidota; class Bacteroidia; order Chitinophagales; family Chitinophagaceae; genus JAFDXJ01. The sequence continues at coordinate 4,083 of JBAQJB010000149.1, read as the reverse complement.
TGATGATGATAAAAGCCAGGTTTGGTTAATGGACCGAAGAGGCGGAGAAGCGAAAAGTATCAGTGATGTAAAAAGTGGCATCAAAGATTATTGCTGGAGCCCGGATGGAAAAAGTATTTTACTGGTTATGAAGGACCAGGATTTTAGTGATACTTCAAAAACCAATGCCAGGCTGCCTTTTGTAATTGACCGCTATCAATTCAAAGCAGATTATACGGGTTATCTTGACAGGAGAGCTACACATTTTTATTTATTAAATATTGCAACCGGCGATATTGATACGTTGACCAGTGGAAAATATGATGAAGGTTCTCCTGCATTTAGCCCGGATGGAAAGCAAATTGCATTTGTAAGCAATCGCACAGAAGACCCGGATAAAAATGAGAATTCAGATATTTATGTTATGGATGCAAAGCCCGGTGCTAAGATGAAACAACTCACCACCTGGGAAGGTTCTGATACAGATCCGAAATGGAGTCCGGATGGGAAATGGATCGCTTACTCGCAAAGTTTCAGTAATGAAAAATTCACGATGTTTGGAAATAATATATTGGCGATCATTTCAAAAGATGGAGGCACGCCAAAATTATTATCCGCTACTGCGGAAAGAAATATCGCTGCACATGAATGGTCGAAAGATGGGAACAGTATTGCTACGTTGATGGAAGACGATCGTCGGAGCAGCGTGGTTTTATTTGGCCTGGATGGAAAGGAAATCAGCAGGCCGGGAAATGGTGACCGCGTTTTTTCTGAATTGCAGTTGAATAAAGCAAACGGCCAATGGGCCACTTTATTAACTGACCCGCATATGCCGTACGAAGTGTATGCATTGGAAAATGGTGTAACCCGCCGCCTGACTACGTTCCAGGATGACTATATCAATTCTGTTTCATTGGCAAATGTGGAAGGATTTCAAAGTAAAAGTAAAGACGGCACGTTGGTGTCCGGCATTTTATATACACCATCCAATGCTGCAAAAAATAAAGCGCTTCCGCTGATCATGTATATCCATGGCGGCCCTGTTGGACAGGATGATTATGAATATGACATGACCGCACAGATACTTGCAGAAAAAGGTTTTGCTGTAGCACAGGTTAATTATCGCGGAAGCAGTGGCCTTAGTAATGATCATATTCGCGCGATAATGGGAGACTGGGGCGATAAAGAAGTCATTGATATAAATGGTGCCGTTGATTATTTAATAGAAAAAGGCATTGCAGATTCTGCCAGGCTCGGCATCTTCGGCTGGAGTTATGGTGGCATTCTTACAGATTATTGTATTGCTACGAATCAACGTTTTAAGGCCGCCTCAAGTGGCGCGGGTAGTGCATTACAACTGAGTATGTATGGCGTGGATCAATACATCACACAATACAATAATGAACTGGGGCCACCGTGGAAAAATTTGGATAAGTGGATAAAAATATCTTATGCTTTTCTCCATGCTGACCGGATCAATACGCCTACGCTTTTTATGGCTTCGCAAAATGATTTCAACGTGCCGGTTGCAGGTGCAGAACAAATGTACCAGGCTTTAAAAACGACTGGCGTTCCAACAGAACTTGTTATTTATCCCGGCCAAAATCATGGATTAGTTGTTCCCAGTTATATCGCAGACCGCTGGCAGCGCTATATTGATTGGTTCAGTAACTACTTAAAATAATTTTACCCACATTCAATAACTTTTTAAAAATAAAAGTATGGCCACATTCGCTTTGTACAATTTGAAAGGTGGTGTTGGAAAAACCGCCGCATCTGTAAACCTGGCATATCTCTCCGCGGCGGATGGAAAAAAGACTTTGTTATGGGACCTGGATCCGCAGGGCGCTGCTTCTTATTATTTGCGTGCAGAAACGTCGGGTAAAAATGAATTTAAAAAAATGCTTTCGGGAAGTTTAGCTGTACAGGAAACAATCAAAGAATCCATATTTGAAAACCTCTGGATCATACCTGCAGACCTGTCTTCCCGCCATGCGGATATATTGCTGGATGAGCAAAAGCAAAGCAGGAAAAAATTGAAATCATTCCTGAATGAACTAAAAGAATTTGACTGTATTTTTATTGATTGCCCGCCGGGTTTATCCATACTGCATGAAAATGTTTTTTATGCCGCAGACTGGATCCTGATGCCGAATATTCCTACTACTTTATCCATTTTATCGTATGATAAAGTGGTTGATTTTTTTACGGAAAATAATTTGGATACAAAAAAAATAAAATGTTTTTTCAGCATGGTGGACCACCGAAAAAATATGCACCATGAAGTAATGCAACAATTTTATAAGGATAGCATTTTCTTTAAAAGTTATATTCCCTATTTAAGTGATGTGGAAAAAATGGGCGCGCACCAGCAACCTGTTTTCGAATTTGCCAATAGTAGTTATGCCGCGGCATGTTACCACGACCTGTGGCATGAAATAAAGAAAAAATGTTTATAGAAAATGCTTATTTTTAATAAAAAAGGATTTATTTCAACATTCAAAAAATAAAAAAATATGGAGAGAGAATTAGGATCATGGTACAGCCCGGCACTCGGGCAGGATATGCCCATTGTAAGTTATGGCCACGCAGGCTTTGCTTTATTACTGGTGCCGACAGCAGCCGCAGATTATTTGGAATATGAACGCTTCCTCATGATAGATGCATTAAAGCCATATATCGAAGCAGGAAAAATGCGTGTATTCAGTGTGAACAGTATCAATAATGAAAGCTGGCTGAATAATGAAATGCTGCCGGAACATAAAGCCATCCGGCATAACCAGTTCAATGATTATATTTTCTTTGAAGTAGCTCCATACATCAGGAATAAAGCCGGCGCAGATACAATGATTTTTGTCAGCGGCGCTTCCTTCGGTGCATTGCATTCTATGAATTTATTTTTAAAACGCCCTGATATTATTAATGGTGCTATCAGCATGAGTGGCGTTTATGATCTCTCTGAATACACGAAAGGTTTTTGGGATGAGCAGGTTTATTTCAATAGCCCCATGCATTATATACCCAACCTGGAAGACACATTTTTCCTGGATAAAATAAAGTCAAGCCCGCATATTCATTTGTATACAGGTAGCGGGAATTATGAAGACCCGGAAGCCAACCGCAAATTTTCAAAAGTGCTGAATGATAAAGGTATTGCGCATGACCTGGATATTTGGGGTACAGATATTGACCACGACTGGCCAACCTGGAGGGCAATGCTGCCGTATATTATTGAAACAAAGTTTTAAATGAATGCAGCTCAGAAAGCACAATTAGAAAAGTGGAAATTGACAACGCGTAATTTCCTGCAAAAAAAGTTTGTACGGATCATCGTTAAGTCATTGCTCGCGGTAATTGGTTTGGTATTTATTTTTATAATTGCGTTGAGCATTTATTTACAAACGCATCGTGCGGAAATTATTTCCAAAGTAAAGGACGAACTCGGAAAAACCATTAATGGTCAAGTGGAGATCAGGGATATTGATTTATCCGTGATCCGCCATTTTCCGAATATTGGTATCCAGATTAAAGGTATCCGCATCCTGGATTCCATGTATCATAAACCATTGCTTCAGGCGGGTGAAGTGTCCGCCGGCATTGGTTTTTTCCAGTTTTTAAAAAAAGATAAAACGATCAATGAAATAACTGTTAGTGACGGATTATTTCATTTATTTACCATGCCTTCAGGTTACACAAATGGTTACCTCTTACAAACAAAAAAGCAAACGCAGGCAAATGGTCCGGAAAGAAGCATTCATGTAAACCAGGTAAAATTGACGAATGTCCATGCGATCATTGAAGATGCACCACTTAATAAAAAGTATGAATGCATAGCGAATGATATTTTTATTAAAATAAAATATGACAATGAAATCTGGAGAATGACTATGGATGAAGATATCCTGGTGAAAGGCCTGGGTTTCAAATTGTCAAAAGGCATGTATTTACAAAATTGTGTATTGAAAGCAGATAGCTGGGAAATTGATTTTAATACCATAAAAAAAGAAATAGTTTTCAAAGATTCCAAGATTAATATAGATAAACAGCCATTTGTTTTATCAGGAAAATTTCATTTTGCAGATTCCTCTTTTTTTAACCTGGATG
>JBAQJB010000148.1:0-10068 GCA_049289155.1 Chitinophagaceae bacterium | reverse complement strand
GAGTAACATCTGAGACTTCAGCATTAGTTCCCTGATGTTATGCGATGTGGTTGATTTTTTTGTTCAGATTTATTCTTCTGCTTTCTTTAAAAAATTGAAATAAAGAAACCGGAAATATTCTCTACTCCCGGTTTCAATCCCGATAGATATCGGGACACTTTTCACTTTTAATTTCTCACTCTTTCACTATCCTCAACCTCGTAACCTTCCCATTTTCCTCCACCAGCACAAAATAACTGCCTTGCGCAAGTGCCCTGATGTTAAGCGTTGCAGTGTTACTTTGCGAAAAGATTTGTTTTCTGATTTCTCTGCCTTGCATGTCCGTGATTTTTATTATAGCAATTATATTTTTATTTAAACCTTTTACGGTAACCGTATTTTTTGCGGGATTTGGAAACAATGAAATAACGCCATTATCATTGAACACTACTTTTACAACCGGGCTGAAAGTATTGGTACCATTGGCCGCGTTTTCGCGAATGCGGTAATAGCTGGTTCCACTTAAAGGATTTTTATCTGTATAGCTATAAGTACTTGCAACACCTTTTGAAGGAACAGTATTGATACCTGCAAAATCATTTGCATTATTACTTCTTTCAACTGTAAAAGATTTTGTACCGCTTTCATTGAGTGTTTGCCAGGTGATGGTGATGGCTTCATTTGTTTGTGTTGCTTTTACTTCTTTGAAGTTGGCAGCGAGGACGTTATCACCATTTAAACGAACCATTATAATTCCCGTTTCGGATGATGGATAACTAATCTGACCTGTTGCTAAAATTTTTCCATCGTTTAAATAGTGAATGGATTGCGTACTAACGTTCATAATATCACTTGATACTACCGTAATTCCACTATTCCCAAATTCCGGGTCTAATTGACCATTATCCTGGTACCTGCATATTACAATTTCACTGAAAGAAAAAGCAATAAGCGCACCGCCGCAAGTTAAAATTTTACCATCAGGTTGAAGGTCAAGGTCAAAATTATACACCTCATTTGTGTTTTCCAAAGATGTAATTATGCCGCCATTTTCACCAAAACCAGCATCAATCGTTCCGTTCTCATTAAACCGGCAAAGCGCCATTTCATTTTTACCAATACCACTTGTTCCTGCACAAACAATCTTTCCATCTTCCTGTAATACCAAATTCCTCATTTGTGAAGCCCAATATACTGTTTGATTTTCTCCAAAAATAAATTTAGCGATTCCCTTTACCCCAAAACTATTATCAATGCTTCCATCTGCGTTAAAACTCTCCAACTGGTATGACAGTGTATAATCATACGTATTATATGTGCTGCCAATGACTAATTTTCCATCTGGACGAATTACTAATCCTGCAGAATTTATGTCTAATGAATGCTTATTAATAACTATTCCCTCCTCGCCAAAAGATGGATCAAGCCCGCCGTTTGGCATTAGCCGGTATATGAATGTTTTAGTATCTTCATAAAAACTTTTCCGGGTATCACCGGAAACCACGATTTTTCCATCCGGCTGAATAACAATACCGGTTCCAAAATTCAGGTTATCAATCCGTATACTATCCATCCCATTAGTGCCAAAGCTACTATCAATGGAACCATCCGGGTTGCAGCGGAAAACGCCCGAATAAATATTACCATTGTCCGCATAATAATATCCATTACATACAATTTTGCCATCGTTTTGTAATGCAAAACTATTATTTTCACTATATAATTTTTTGTCGAAATTTAATGTAACCCTTCCATGTTTACCAAAGGTTTCATCGTAGGTGCCATCCGCATTAAAGCGGTCTAAAACACTGCCAAGGCTTAATAATATGATTTTACCATCAGTCTGTATTAAAGATATTCCATTAAAAAAAGGTTTTTCTACAACTACAGTTCCTCCATCTCCAAATGTTGGATCTAAAGTTCCCTGTTGTGCATATATTTTCTGATTACAAAAAATAAGTATGATTAAAAATGCTATGATTGATTTTAAATTTTTCATATCTAAAAATTTTAATGTTAATAGTAATTTTTATTCGGGCTTATTTTCCTGAAGTTATTTGTAATGTATAAAAATAAATGTGCTTGATGTAATAATGGATTGCCAGGCTTTGGATTACCAGCTATTATTGCCCCCCCCCCCCCGCGGGTGATTCGTTTGCGTGGATTGCAAACTGTGGGCTGATTTGTTCCCTGTTTGTTTTGTTCGTTGCATCGCTGCAACAAATATAACGCTAATTGATGCCAATGAAAATTTTTATAAAATGAAAGAAAAACCTGTACAAATTTAAAATTTATACTTCTTACAAAAAATGTGATTTTTCACATGCTATTCTGTGATTAATCACCTTTTTTAAGAAATAAAAAGCCCGCAATTTTACAAACTCAATGTGGCTTTACAATTTTTAAATCTGTACCCTATAATTTGGTTTTTTCATTAGGGGTTATGCTGACACAAACGGCGGTTTTCCAACCGCTGTTTTTTATTTTAAAAATAATGTAGGATTTTTTTAACCCGCTTTTGCGGCGGCGGCATAAATCTTTTTCTTTTTCCAGTCATACCATTTTATGGGTGCCGTTTTTTTCATCAGTGTATCAATGCCGCGCATGCCTAATATATTCCAGAGGCCTTTTAATTTTAAACCGATGGAAGGATTCAATGCGCGCAGGCTCATGGCAAAACCGCTTTCCATGTATTCCATATGATGCCAGTAACCGCCGGGCATAAATAATGTATCACCGGGTTCCAGGATAATATCATACCCATTCGCATGCGCCAATGCCGGAAATTCTTTCAAATCAACTTTAGTTTCTTCCGCATCATAATACTTGCTGAAATCAGCAATGCTCAATACTTCAAATGGCTTTCGGTAGAGTTTATATTGTTCTTCATTGGGAAAAAGCAACACTCTTTTTTTACCCATAAACTGTGTATGCAAAATATGGCTGAGGTCAATATCAAAATGCATGTGCGTAATGGATCCCTGCCCGCCAACAAATAACATAGGTGCGCGTTTTACAAAACCTTTCATCAAATGTTCCGGCCAGGTAAAATCCTTTGACAACTGCGGCGCATGGCTGAAAATATTAAATAAGAAAATCCGCCAGGCCGCGGGGCCTTTACGGATCATGTCAATATATTCCCCGAAGCTGGTATAATTGTCGGCTTTATTCACCGGTGTGTATGCATCGCTCTTTACATTATTATAAATGCCTACCTGTTTTTTCCCGGCCACTTCTTTTAAATAATCCCAATCCCATTTTTTATATGCTGTCCAGTCATGCGCCAGTGATTTGATCACCACGGGAACCTGCGGATGATAATATTTTTTTTTAAAATCTTCAGGTGAAATATGTTCAACAACATCAACCGGTTTTAAATGCATGTGTTTTGGATTTTACGGCAAATAATTTTGCATGATTATCACAATACCTGGGAAATTTTTTGACTATGTAAGCGGATAAAATTATATTTATCCAAAAACAATTCTTCCATTTCCCGGATTGCAAAACTATTTAAAAAATGCTGATTTCCTTACATCCTGAAAACCCGAATCCCCGCGACCTGAAAATCATTACTGAATGCCTGGGAGACGGAGGCCTTATTATTTATCCCACAGATACAATTTATGGGCTGGGCTGTGATATTTTTCATCATAAGGCGGTGGAAAAAATTTACCGGGTAAAAAAAATGCAGCCTTCAAAATCTTCATTGAGTTTTGTCTGCAGCAGCCTGAGTGATTTGAGTAAATATGCAAAAAGTATTTCCACGCCCTTATACCGCATTTTAAAAAGCCATCTTCCCGGGCCTTACACTTTTATTTTACAGGCCAGTAAAGAAGTACCGAAAATTTTAAAAAGCAAAAGAAATACAATTGGCCTGCGCGTGCCGGCAAACCCTATAACGCTTGCCATCATTGAAGCGCAGGGAAATCCATTGCTTTCCACTTCACTTCCCGGCGAAGATGTGGAAGATTATACCGACCCGGATATCATTTATGAAAATTTTAAAAACGAAGTGGATATCGTGATCAGTGGCGGCATCGGCGGCATGATCCCTTCCACGGTGATCGATTGTACCAAAGAACCTTATGAAGTGATCAGAATGGGCGCCGGTGAATGGAATGAAAGTTAAAAAATTAGTTTAGCAAATTCCTTCATCCTCCAAAGTAAGCGCCATGTTTTTGGGAGAAATATTAAAACTCATGCGGTGATATTTACACAAGCCATGTAATTCAATGCCACGGCGGTGCTCACGTGTGCCGTAGCCTTTATTGCTTTTCCAGTTATAGTGTGGAAATTCTTCGTGCAGCCTGCACATATAATCATCGCGGTAGGTTTTTGCCAAAATACTTGCAGCCGCAATGCTGGCATATTTTCCATCGCCTTCAATGATACAATAATGAGGTTTTTCTTTATAAGCATTAAACCTGTTTCCATCGATCAATAAAACTTCCGGTGACACATGCAGTGCATCCAGCGCGAGGTGCATGGCTTTGAAAGATGCCTGCAAAATATTAATCTCGTCTATTTCTGTGTTATGCACGCAGGCCACCGCAAAACTAATTGCGTGTGCTTCAATGAACGGCCTTAATTCATACCGTATAGTTTCAGAAACCTGCTTGCTGTCATTCAATTGCGGGTGAAAAAAATTGCGGGGCAAAATTACCGCTGCGGCAAATACCGGCCCGGCATAGCAACCACGGCCTGCTTCATCACAGCCTGCTTCCATAAATTTCCGCGAATAATATTTTTTCAGCATACATTTTTTCATCGCCAATTGCGAAAATAAACCCTTTTAAAAATTTTTAAAATTAATATCCAAATACCTTTGCACAAAAAATGCAGGATATGATTTCATCCAGCCAGAAAAATAAAATCATTGCTTACTGGTTATTAATTGGTGTAGGAATGCTGGTGATACAGGTATTGCTTGGCGGATTAACAAGGCTTACCGGTTCCGGCTTGTCCATTACAGAATGGGATCCTATCATGGGATTCATGCCGCCAATGAATGAAATGCAATGGCAGCAGTCATTTGACAGGTACCAGCAGATCGCGCAGTTCAAATATTTAAACAACCATTTTTCGCTGAGTGATTTCAAATTTATTTTTTACTGGGAATGGTTTCACCGTGTTTGGGCCAGGCTGATGGGTTTGGTTTTTATAATTCCATTTTTTTATTTTTTGTATAAAAAATATTTTACAAAATGGATGGTTTGGCCAATGGTCATATTATTCATTCTCGGCGGCCTGCAGGGTTTCATTGGCTGGCTGATGGTAGAAAGCGGTTTGAATGATGATGATTTATATGTAAGCCATTTCAAACTCGCCATACATTTTATAGCGGCCATGATCCTCATTGCTTATACATTGATCTTCGCCTGGTCATTGCTCATTCCCCGCGATGAATTTGTAAACAAAAAGAAATTGAAATCTTTCGCCTGGATTATTTTGATCCTCGTAGTCGTGCAACTTATTTATGGAAGTTTTATGGCGGGCATCCGCGCTGCACCTGCCGCGCCGACATGGCCATTGATCAACGGCAGTTTTGTGCCTGCGGGAATTTTTAGCAAAGGTTTTTTTCAGCGTGCATTACACGACCCGATTACTATTCAATTTCTCCATCGCAGCTTTGCATATATTATTTTTATATTGATCCTCGGCTGGTGGTGGAAAGCAGGAAAGATGCCTGTAGGAAAATGGTTTTCCGTATTCCGAAAATCATTGCTTTTTCTCGTAGCATTACAGGTATGCCTGGGAATATTTACTGTACTGAATGGAAATAATATTGCACCCGGAAAATTTGGAATGTATGAATGGCTGGCGGAATGTCATCAACTAACCGGAATGTTATTATTTTTATGCATGGCTTCCATTGTTTATTTGTTAAGCGTCAGAAAAAGTAATTCATGATTTTGTAGTATCTTTTCTGCATTAAATATTTATGAAGAAATACCTGGCCGGATTTTATTATTCACTTCCTGTGCAATTACTCTTATTGCATTTCCGGCGTTACCAGGTACTATTGATTTTCTGGTATGTATTATTCGCAACGATCAGCGGCAATTTTTTACATACCTATGGCGCGCATACCCTTTTTTTATCGCCGGAATATTTGGGAAATGTAAATGCTTTCAGTACAGGCCTGGTGGGATTTTCCGTGGGCGTTTTTTTTATGAGCTGGAACATCACCACATTTATACTTCACACAAAACATATTCAGTTCCTTGCAACTACTGAGCAACCATTTCTGAAATTTTGTATCAACAATTCCGTGATCCCGCTGGCATTCCTGGTTTTTTATTTTATTTATGCTATCGACTACAACTCAACGCAGGAGCTGATTAGCACGGAAGGCATCTTTACACTTTGCATGGGATTTGTCATTGGTTTTATTGTGTCCATTCTTATTTCGCTGCTCTATTTTTTTGGTGCGGATAAATCTATTTCAAGGCGAATGGGACCGGTTATAAATACGGCACATAAAAATTATGAACGCGCGATCCGCCGAAATAAACCGAATGTATCATCCAATCATGAAATCCGCGTGGACTGGTTTTTAACAACAGGCCTTGGTTTGCGCAAACCAAGAAATGTGCAGCATTACAGCCAGGCATTCCTGGATTCAATTTTTAAACGGCATCATTTTTCTGCTGTGCTGGCAATTCTTACTTCATTTATTTTTCTCGTTATTATTGGTTATTTTTCTGACAGCACGATCTTCCAGGTGCCGGCCGCAGCAAGCATTACAGCATTTTTTTCTGTACTGATCGCATTCGCGGGAGCGATTTCTTTATTCCTGGGCAACTGGAGTTTACCCTTACTTTTTGTGGTGTATTATTTTATCAATTCATTGTACCAAAGTAATATTATTGATCCGCGCAGTAAGGCGTATGGCCTTAATTACACCAATAAAAAAGAAGCGCCTGCTTATTCCCATGAAAATATTGATAACATGGTTTCACCGGAAAACCTGCAGGCAGATAAAAATAATTATATCACGATGCTGAATAACTGGAAACGCCGCCAGGCAACAGATACACCGGTTATCTTTATCATCAATGTAAGCGGTGGCGGTACACGTAGCGCTACATTCACCATGGAAGTTTTGCAAAAATTAGATAGCCTTACGCAGGGAAAATTAATGCAACAAACGATCTTGATCAGTGGCGCATCGGGCGGAATGATGGGTGCAACATTCTTTCGATCCTTGTATATAAAACAGCAAAAAGACACTTCGATGCACTTGTCTGATAAAAAATATGCTGAAACGATTTCAAAAGATTTATTGAACCCGGTTTTTTCATCTTTTGTTTCCCGCGACCTGATCGGGCCGGTAAGAAAAGTGGATATTAATGGCTATGAATATATTCGCGACCGCGGTTATTCATTTGAAGAAAAATTAAATTTTAATACACATGGAATTTTAAATAAAAAATTAGGCGATTACGGCGAGGCGGAATTTTCAGGACAAGCGCCAATCTTATTTTTCAATACCATTGTAACGACAGATGCGCGGGAGATGATTATTGGCACTCATCCCGCACGTTTTTTAATGCAGGCTTCGACGGATAGCTCCGGTTTTATTTCCACAGATATTGATGCCATTGATTATGTTTCGTTTTTTAAAAATCAAAGCCCGCTTAACCTGCGCATGCTCACGGCTATTCGTATGAATGCAACTTTTCCGTATGTGTTACCAAATGTATGGCTTCCCACGAAACCCGCTGTTGACGTGATGGATGGCGGATTGCGCGATAATTTTGGCCAGGAAATTTCCATGCGTTTTATGAATACTTTTAAAGACTGGCTGCATGAAAACACAAGCCGCGTGGTACTCATTCAAATCCGTGATACGAAAACCGGTGATTGGGACGGCCCTTATGATCCGGGAAGTATTTTTGGATTTATTACAAAACCATTGGCCGTATTGCAAAATAACTGGTTTCGTTTGCAGGACTATCACCAGTCAGATGAATTGAATTATTTTTCCAAATCATTTGGCCCTTCTTTTAGCAAAGTGCTGTTTCAATATGTTCCTTCGAACAAAGAACGGTCTGCTTCACTAAGTTTTCATTTAACGAATGCTGAAAAACTGGACATAGACCGCGCATTAAATAATGAGATCAATGAAAAAGGATTTGATGAAATCCGTCAAATGGTTTCTCCTGCTAATAAATAATTTTTTTTAAAATCAGACGGCAAAACTTTCACCACATGCGCAACTGCGCGAAGCATTCGGATTATTAAAATAAAAACCTTTGCCATTCAGGCCTTCCGAAAAAAGAAGCTCGGTATTCAATAAATATAAAAGGCTTTTCATGTCTGTAACGATCTTCATATCATTACTTTCAAAAACCTGGTCACCCGGTTTTTCCTGGTTATCAAAATCAAGCAGGTAACTTAGCCCGGAGCAGCCGCCGCTGGTAACGCCTACGCGAAGGAAGTAATTATCCTCTTTTGTATAACCCGCTTTTTCCATTAATTCAATGGCCCTTTTTTTTGCGCCATCGCTGATAATAACTGCGTTTTCAGTATTGATCATGGTAAGATTTTTTTAAAAAATTATAATTGAATGTCCGCCATATTTTTTTCATGGCCCATTCTTAATTGTTCTACTTCCTGTGAAATTTTATTCAGTACAAAATCTATTTCTTCTTCCGTTGTAAACCTGCCCAGGCTGAATCTTAATGAAGAATGTATTTCATCATCACTCAAACCCATGGCTTTTAAAACATGGCTCGGATCCGGTGAAGCTGATGTACAGGCGGAACCCGCAGATACAGCCATATCGCCTGCCAGCGCAGACATCAGGCTTTCTCCTTTCACCGCATCAAAAGAGATATTTGTAGTATTTGGCAAACGATGTTGCAGATCTCCATTCACTTTTGTTCCGCGCATTTTGCAAATCCCATTTTCCAGTTTGTTCCTTAAAAATGAAATACGTTTTGAATCTTCTTTCATTTCGAGCCGGCATAATTCCAGTGCTTTTTCAAATCCCACGATGCCCGGAACATTCACTGTGCCGCTGCGCATACCGCGTTCATGGCCGCCGCCATTCATTTGTTCTGACAATTTTACGCGCGGATTTTTCCTGCGTACATATAATGCACCAATGCCTTTTGGCCCATTAATTTTATGAGCGGTGAAGGAAAGCAGGTCTATATTTTCATTCAACACATTCACCGGAATTTTGCCCACTGCCTGCGCACCATCACTAAAAAATGTGACACCATGTTTTTTCGCGATTTCTCCAATTTCTGCAACAGGCTGAATCACGCCGGTTTCATTATTTGCATACATGATGGCGATGAGAATTGTACCAGGTTGAATGGCAGATTCCAATTCTTTTAAATCAATCAACCCTGTTTCATTTACGGGTAAATAGGTAATTGCTGCACCCCTGTTTTCTAAATTTTTACACGTATCCAGTACCGCTTTATGTTCTGTAACGCAGGTAATGATATGATTCCCTTTTCCCGCATACATTTCAAAAACCCCTTTAATTGCCAGGTTATTACTTTCCGTTGCACCGCTGGTAAAAATGATTTCCTTCTGTTCCGCACCAACGAAGGCAGCAATTTGTGTTCTCGCAAAATCCACTGCTTCCGCGGCTTCCCAGCCAAAAGCATGTTGGCGGCTGGCAGGATTTCCAAAATATTTTGTAAAAAATGGAAGCATGCTTTCCACTACACGCGGGTCAGTTGCGGTAGTAGCATTATTATCAAGATATACGGGCGATGTGGTCATTTATTACTTTTATAAAGAATATACGGCAAAATTAAAAAATTCCACGTGCATTTTTCTTTAATTTACAATTTCCTAACGAATGAAAATATACATTCATTGTACATTTTAATTTCGAAAACAAGGTAAATGAATTTTTTCGTAAAAATTTACACATGAAAAAAATTGAACATATAGGAATTGCTGTGAAAAGTTTAGCGGAAGCGATCCCTGTTTATGAAAAATTATTACAAACAGAATGCTATAAAACAGAATTGGTGGAATCTGAAAATGTGCGCACTGCATTTTTTCAAATTGGTGAAACCAAAATTGAATTGCTGGAAAGCACAACGCCTGATGGCG
>JBAQJB010000147.1:0-12129 GCA_049289155.1 Chitinophagaceae bacterium | reverse complement strand
TTTGCTAATCAATGAACAAAGCGTACAAGTGAGTGACCCACTACAAAGTCGGGGCAGGCACAACGATGCTTAATATATATTCTTCAGTTTGCCTCAAAAAAAATATCTTCATTCACCATTAACCATTCATTACTCACTTCTCAAACTCTTCACCGGGTTAGCAATTGCTGCTTTTATTGCCTGGAAACTAACAGTCAACAATGCAATCAAAATCGCAGTAATTCCGGCAACTAAAAATATCCACCAACTTATATGAATTCTGTATGCAAAGCCGTGCAACCATTTTTGAGCTGCCAGCCAGGCTACCGGGAATGCAATAACAAGGGAAATGAAAACGGGGTTTAAAAAATTTGAAGATAACAGCGTAACAATATTTTTTGGTGAAGCTCCCAATACTTTTCGTATGCCGATTTCTTTATTGCGTTGCTCTGCTGTGAACATGGCCAGTCCAAAAAGGCCAAGGCAAGAAATGAAAATTGCTAAAAAAGCAAAGTAGTTCGAGAGTCTGCTTACTATCTGCTCACTTTTATAAAGCCTGGCATATTGAAGGTCAGAGAACTGGTAGGTAAAGGGAAATTCCGGATTAAGATTTTTGCAGATTTTTTCTAAATCTGTCAGAGCCTGCTTTGTTTCCCCGGCTTTAATGCGCACTAATATGGTTCCCCAACTCCAGTTTTCATCAAGCCTGATAATCAGCGGTTCAATTGAGGTGTGAAGGGAATTAAAATGAAAATCTTTTATAACGCCAATAACCGTTCCAGGGCGGTTTCCCCATGTAACTTCCTTGCCTATGGCATCTCCTGAAAACCCTATTTTTTTAACGGCAGCCTCATTTAAAATAAAATGCATTGAATCATTAAATGCTTTGGAAAAATCACGCCCTTCAGCAAGTTTTAAATCCATTGTTTTCGCGAAATCATAGCCGACAACTCCATCTGCAAATGACACATTTAAGTCAGGGCTTTTGCCTGGCCAGGAAATACTATTGGTATGGTGTTCAATATCCGTAGGCGCATTTCTCATTTTTGAAATATTCAAAATAGCAGTATTACTTTTTGCTACTTGTTTAAATACATCATATTTATTAATAAGATTTCCTTCAATTGGTATATACAGAAGGTTCTCCCGGTTATAGCCAAGATTTTTATTCTGTACGTATTTCATTTGTTTATAAATGACAATGGTGCCTATGATGAGAATGATGGAAAGAGCAAACTGGAATACAACCAACCCTTTGCGAAAAAACGCACTGGCCCAGCTAAATTGTAATTTCCCTTTTAGCACACGGACAGGATTAAGAGATGATAAAAAAAATGCGGGATAACTACCGGCTACCAGCCCGGTTAATAATAAAAGACCGGCAATAATTGCATAGAAAAAAGGCTGATGAATTGGCAAAACCAAATGTTTTCCAGTAAGGTTATTAAACGCGGGCAACAGCAATGAAGTGAGAACAAGCGCAATGATAACTGACATAAAAGTAAACAGGATTGCTTCACCTATAAATTGTACAATCAAGGATAAGCGCATCGCACCGACTACTTTTCTAATACCTACTTCTTTGGCTCTTTTTGAAGAACGCGCAGTCGCGAGATTCATAAAATTGATACAAGCAATCAGTAAAATGAAAATGGCAATAATGCTGAACAGGCGCACGTATTCAATACGTCCGCTATCAATATACCCGTTTTTAAAATTGGAATATAAATATCGTTGCGTAAATGGTTGTAACGCCAGTTCGGTAAGGAGGCCTTTTGTTTTTGTCTGATAATTATAAATAAAGTCTTTTATTTTGGCTTCTACCTTGGAGGAATTGGCATCTTTACGAAGCTGGACAAAGGTTTGCGGAGCAGTACTTCCCCAATTATTAACCCAGCTATTTTGTTTTATGTAATCTGTCCAACTTCTTAAAAAATCAAATTGTAGAGAAGAGTTAGCAGGAATATTTTCAAAAATTGCTGTTACATTCAGAGACTCTTTATTTTCAAACTGAATGGTTTTTCCAATTGCTTTTTCAGGGCTTCCAAAAAAGTTATCAGCCATCTGACGGGAAATTGCAATGCCGGAAGGTTCGCTTAAAGCCTTCTTGACACTTCCCTGGAGTAAATGAAAACTAAACATGTTGAAAAAATCAGCACCAGCGAACATGCCCGTCATTTTTTTTATCTTGTTTCCTGCTTCAAAAGTGTTTTGGGTTCCGGGAGCAGCAGCATAATCAAAAGCGCTGGCATATTGTATTTCAGGGATTTTCTTTTTCAATTCTTGTGCCAGTAACCCTTGTGTTGTATAACCTGCGTCAATCTTTCCATCATACTTCGAGCGTTCATATACCTGGTAAAGTTGTTTTCCATTTTTATGAAATGCATCCACACTTTGTTCATCTCTGACCCAAAGAAAAATAAGCAAACTACAGGTAAGCCCCAGCGCAAGGCCAAGTATGTTGATAATGGAAAAAGCCTTATTACGAATGATATTCCGCCATGCAGTTTTGAAATAGTTTTTAAACACTTTATTTTAGTTTATGGAGGATTTCTTTTTTATAATAAACCAACAAATATTCAATATTCCTATTCGGTGCCTTTTATCGCTCGGCCAGGCATTCACAACTCACAACTCTAACTCATCATTCATTTACTCACTTCTCAAACTCCTCACCGGGTTTGCCAATGCTGCTTTTACCGCCTGGAAACTGATCGTACATAAAGCAATACAAATAGCCAGGCTGCCGGATATAAGAAATACGGTCCAGGTAATATTTGTTTTATATGCAAAATCTTCCAGCCATTTATTCATGATATACCAGGAGACCGGAATAGCAATAATGATAGCCACTACAACAATTTTTAAAAAATCAGCCGCCAGCAAACGAATGATGCCATACACACTTGCGCCCATTACTTTTCGAACACCAATTTCTCGTATACGCACTTGCGCTGTATATGTAGCCAGGCCAAATAATCCAAGGCATGAAATGAAAATAGCTATACCTGCAAAGATGTTGAACAGCAAACCTGTCCGCTGTTCTGTTGTATACAGGTTGTTATAATCATCATCGAGAAATGAATAGTCAAATGGAAAACCTGCATTATAATTTTTCCATTCTGCTTCTGCGGCAGCAATTGCTTTTGGTGCATCGGCACCAGTGGTTTTAATATAGATGCGTCCATAATCATTTTCACGGTGTGCATAAAAAATTGCCGGCTGAATTTTTTCGCGCAAAGAAGCAAAATGAAAATCTTTTGCTACTCCAATGATGGTACCTGTAGTTCCATGCAATGTAAATTTTTTACCAATGGGATTCGTCAGCCTCGCAGCTTTCACTGCGGTTTCATTTAATACAAAATAAGCGGAGTCTGCCGGCGTACCAGAAAAGAATTTACCGGCTGACAATTGCATGTTGAAGAATGACATGAAGTCTTTATCAACGCCCATCGGGCTAAGCATTAAAGTTTCTCCCGGCTGTTTCCCATCCCATGAATTATCGCCCGTTTGGCCACCATAATTTACAATATCAACAGTTGCATACGTGACATTTGAAATACCGGGTTTATTTTTTAATTCAGATTTTATAGCATCAAGATGATGTGTCATATTGATCATTGGAAAAGATAAGACATGGTCTTTATTATATCCCAATTGTATGGATTGAACATAAGCCAATTGCTTCCCAATAACTATGGTGCCCGTGATCAATATTACCGAAAATGCAAATTGAATGATCACCAGTATTTTTCTAAAAGCCACATCACTGATCCTGGTGGATATTTTTCCTTTTAATGCTTTTAAAGGCTCAAAAGAAGCTAATAACAAGGCAGGATAAATACTTGAAATAAGTAAAGTACCAATAATTGTACAACCGATGACCAGCCAGATATGATAGTCCGATAAATTTATTTGCAATTCTTTTCCTGAAACCTGGTTGAAGAATGGCAGCAAAAAATAAGCGAGTATCAATGCAAGTATTGCAGCAACTATAAAAAGAAATATAGTTTCAATCATGAACTGCATGAACAACTGGAACTTCGCGGCGCCAACTATCTTACGCAGGCTTACTTCCTTTGCCCGCAACATAGAACGGGCCGTGGAAAGGTTTACATAATTAATACACGCAATTAATAATATCAGTAAAGCAATAATTGTAAATGTGTGCACACCGGATAAACCATTATCACTGCCGTCTGCATTTTGCAAATGCATTTCAGATACAGGTTGCAATAAATAACCCACATCCGTATCATCCGCTTTTACAGAAAGATGGAGCTGCCTTAGTTTGGCAGGAATATCATTTAATGAAGTACCGGGTTTAATTAATAAAAAAGTTATATAACTATATTGAATAAAATCATTACTAAGATTTTGTCCATCTGTCTTTCCAGCATATATGTTTTTAGCCAATAAATCCATGGAAAAAAGCATATCCGCCTGTATCGTGGAATTCTTTGGAAAATCTTTTATCACACCTGATACCTGCAGGTTTTCTTTATCATCAGCAGAAATTATTTTACCCATTGCATCTGCATTTCCAAAATATTTTTTAGCCGTGGATTGCGTAATGACAATGGAATTATAAGTAGGGAATGGGTTGGATGTATTGCCTTCTATTAATTTAAAATCAAACACGGAAAACAAAGATGGATCTGCATAAAAAGAATGCTGGCTGCTGAAAGTCTTATCCCCGTATTTTAATAAACCATAGTTCCCATTATAAGACAAGCGCACTTCATCTTCTACTCCGGGAATACTTTTTTTAGCCATCACTCCAATTGCGGATGCAGTTTGTTGCCAGAGTTGGCGGCTGGTGCCGGTTCCCACCATATTTTCAACACGGTAAATATTTTTTTCCTGGCTATGAAATGTATCAAAACTATATTCATCCTGTACCCATAATAGTATCAGCATTCCAATTGCTAAGCCGATTGTAAGGCCACCGATATTAATGACGGAATAAAATTTATTTTTCAACAAATTCCGCCAGGCAGTTTTCAAATAATTTTTAAACATTTTTTTTCATTTTTAATTGAATGCGCATTATGCCAGTTATAAAACAATTACAATCAGAAAAAAACTTGAATCCGAAACCATCGAACCTGGAGAAGAAGCACAGCCAATGTTAGGCAAGAATGTAGAGATCATTATCCGTGAATTTGACGAACAAAAACCGGTTGAGAAAAAATGGAATTTTCCTGGCAGTGTTTTTTTGGGCAAAGATCCCGATGCTATAAACATTCGTGATTATGCCCATGATGATTGATTTACTGCTGCGCCATTGAATGAAAAATGCAAAATACCAATCCTTCAATTTTCCTCAACCTTTCTATTTATACCAATATATTTTCTGTAACTGTTTGTCCGTCCAGCATCCGGATAATGCGGTGGCTATAACGTGCATCATGTTCACTATGTGTTACCATTATGATGGTCGTGCCTTGTTCATTTAGTTCCGTTAATAATTGCATCACTTCATTACCATTGGATGAATCCAGGTTACCTGTCGGTTCATCCGCTAAAATTAATTTGGGGTTATTGACAACAGCACGTGCGACTGCAACACGTTGTTGCTGGCCGCCTGAAAGCTGCTGTGGATAATGGTTGCGGCGATGCATGATTTGCATTTTATCCAATACTTTTTCTACGCGTTCTTTACGTTCATCTCCTTTTACGCCCAGGTAAATGAGTGGTAATTCCACATTTTCAAAAACAGTTAATTCATCAATCAGGTTAAAGCTCTGGAACACAAAACCTATATTTCGCTTGCGCAAATCGGCTCTCTTTCTTTCATTGAAACCTGCCACTTCAATGCCATTGAAAAGGAAGCTTCCGCTATCCGGGTCGTCCAGTAAACCAAGGATGTTTAAGAGCGTTGATTTCCCGCAACCGGAAGGTCCCATCACGGCAATGAATTCCCCGTCATTTACCGTAAAGGTTAATTTATTCAATGCAACTGTTTCTACTTCTTCAGTGCGGTAAACTTTTTCGAGGTCCTTGATTTTTATCATGTGATTTTGTTTTTAATTGTAGGTTCAGGTTAAGAGTATTTAAATTATATATTTATAAACCGGTAATAGGGAAAAAATTCATCGGGAACGGAATTATGTTCTTCAGGAATTAAGTACGAAGTACATTTATCCTTACAAGCTGGTTTACCTGCTTGTATAAAAATATAGCCTGAAAAAGATATAATAATTATTATTAAAAAGCTTAGAACAAATTTTTTCATAACAGATCATTTTTGTATATTATCAGGTATCGGGTTTTAATTATTATAAAGTATTTAAAAATTCAAAAAAAATATCATGAGAAATTTTCGTGATTTATCTATTTGGATGAAAAGTCATTTAATAACTTTAAAAATTTATTCCATAACGAAAACTTATTCTAAAGAGGAACTGTTTGGCCTAATAACTCAAATGAACAAATCAGCTTCCTCTATACCAACTAATATTGCCGAAGGATGTGTTAGAAATACGAAACCGGATTTCAAACGTTTCCTTACAATAGCGGCTGGTTCAGCATCTGAATTGGAATATCAATTAATTCTTTCAAAAGACTTAAAACTGATTTCCGATACAAAAATTTAAAGAACTTGAAAAAGATATTACGGAAATAAGGAAAATGATGTATGTATTTACTAAAAACATTCCATCATAATCACTCCTCCCTGAAACCTGATACCTGATACCTCATACCTTACTTCCCTTTTAAAATCAATTCCTGCATATCCCCATAATTTTCATAACTACTTGTTACTACTTTATCACCGGGTTGCAAACCGGATAGAATTTCATAATAATCCGGGTTTTGCCTGCCTAATTGTATATCCGTTTTATAGGCTTTTGTTCCATCTTTTGATACTTTAAAAATCCAGTTGCCACCGGTTTTTTCATAAAATCCACCTCGTGGTAAAAGCAACGCCTGCGTTTCATCACTCAATGCCAATCGTATCTGCAAATTCTGACCGCGGCGAATGCCTGAAGGCACTTTACCTGTAAACTCCATATCTACCTGGAATGTTCCATTTGCTACTTGCGTATAAACTTTTTTGATCTGTAATTGATACGTTGAATCTGCAAAAGTAAAATCACCTTTAAGGCCGGTATAAATTCTTGAAATGTAATGTTCATCAATGTTTACACGCACTTTAAACCCATCCAGCACATCAATCTGCCCCAGGCGCTCTCCTTTATTTTTAGACTGCCCGATCTCCGCATCCAGGGAAGTAAGTTGCCCGTCCACCGGCGAACGTACAACCAGGTCACCAACTTTTTGACGCATTACATTCAATGCATTTTGTGAGCCTTCGAATAACTGCCTGGATTGTGTCAGTTGTTGCCCCGTGGATACAGAATCCTGTTGCAAAATCTGGTCAGAAAGCTTTTTCTTTTGCAAATAATAAGTATAGTCATTCAGCGCCTTTTGATATTCCTGGGACCCAATTGCTTTTTGATCATATAGTTTTTTATCCAGGTTATAAATCCGTTCAGCTTCTTTCAATTGACTTTCCACATCCGTCGTTTGGTTTAACTTACTTACTGTATTTTGTTGTGCTGCATTTTTTGAAATTTGCATTTGCGTTAGCAGGTTGTATACGTTTGTTTGTTGCGTTACAAGGCCAAGTTGTAAATCTGTATTGGATAAACGAAGAATGGGCTGGCCTTTTTTCATTACAGTACCGTCATCTACATATTTTTCTTCCACCCTACCACCTTCAATGGCATCCAGGTATATTGTTGTTTGTGGCAAAACGATTCCATTCACCGGGATAAATTCCTGGAAGGTTCCTTTTTTAATTTCATTGATACTAATCCGCTCTGTATCTACATTCAGTTTGCTGTTGCCGGAAGTATAATAATAACTCGCGGCAATAAGAATCACTAAAAGTGAAATACCCGTGATCGTTAAGATTTTTTTCCTGTTCCACTTACTTTTTTGAATAACCCTGTCCATACATTCTTTTTATTTGTGGCAAAACTTTACCTTGAATTAAAAGACTAATCAGCAAATTCATGCCATTGTTTAAATGCTTGCTTTTCAGTCTTTTTTTTATTGCAAAAGATTACAAAGTGTGCGGTAACGATACAATTTGCGTGCGCAAATGATACAATGTACCGCGCCTTTCTTTATTATAAAAAACGCCTTGATCTTGCAGTATATTTTTTATTCTTTTGAATATTCCATAAGTCCGCTGCACAAAATTGTTTAGCAATTGGCCGGCTGAAATGGAAGGCAATTGTTTCTTTCACTTCTGTAGTAAGCTGGTTGATCTCATTTGCATGTAAGGTTGCAAGTACGGGGAAGTTTGTTTTGAATTTCATGATAGTTTGTTTTTATTTTTTAAAATTTGATGACTGCTTATACGTCGCTTTCAACTTTTTGTTACAGGTATTTTAGAATTTTAATTTTTTGTTCTTGCCTGTTTTCATAAGTATTATTCAACGGCGTGCCAAACCTGTAATCCTTGCCAGTAAAGGATTTCAGCAAGTATGTAATGGGAAAGTGTTCGGATTTGATACACGTATTGTACGGAAATGACAGAGGCGCAATTGGTTGCGCCTCTTAAAATGATTCAGATAAAATATGTTATAAAAACGCGGAACATACCGCAGCATTAATTTTTAGTTCATTCCCATATAATAATAAGCAATGGCAGCTATGCCTGCAACTGCCAGGATCACAGCAGCGATCCACCAGTTGTCTTTTTTAATATCGCGATGAAGGAATTCCTTCATTTGTTCAGAAGTCTTTTCTTCTTCGCCTACCCGCACGGAATGAGTTGCATTCTCCCGGATAACCTGTTCTGCATGTAATGGTTCGTAAAATTTTTCAGTTGAAAATGCATTGTCCAAATAAATGCCTTTTTCATTTTGTTGTAAAGAGCCTATACCATTCAATTCATATACACCATTTTTTTCAAGGGTGGAACGGACGAATCCTGCATATTGTTCAAACTCTGACAGGGCGCTACTTTCAGGCATATTGAGGTGCCTGGATAAAAAGCCGGGAAAATTATTTTTGTTGTCATTCAGGAATGCCTGAGTTTCATTTTTAACAGGCTGAGCCAGCGCTCCCGAATTTACTTTTTTTTCAGGATGAAAAACAATTTGTTGCTTTGGCGGGTAAATGGTTTTATTGACAAAGTCCAGGCTGGCCATTTCAGAAACAAGTTCAAATCGCCCGATCCCGGGTAAATTAAAATTTTTATGCTTACCTAAATAACGGATTAATATTTCGTGCATTTTATTTTGTTATGCCTAATTGTGAAAAAGAATAAATGACACCGGCCTGAACATTGAAACCAAGCACAGGATACTGATTCCAGCGCTGGTATTTGTTATTAAACAAATTATTTAATTGTACCCAGGCATTTAATTTTGGCAAAATAGTGAATTCTACGCCGGCATTCAAATCTATTGCCGGATCCAGTTTATGGCTTTCTTTCATTACATCCTGGTAAGGAGCACCATCCCAGAAGAAAACATCACCCTTCACCAAAAAATCTTTAAATACCTGCCACCTTAATGTACCTGTTAACTGCAACGGAACCAATCCCCAGGCCTTATCATTTATTTCCAATCCACTGTATTGATTAAAAGTAGCTCCGGCAAGCAGGGATACTTTTTCCTGCCAGGTATACCCAAGCTCTGCATGCAGGCGGATACCCTTCATAGTAGATTCATTTACCACGTTAAAAGATCTCCCGGTAATGCTGTCATTTAAAAAAAGTGGCTGGTTATTATATTTTATAAATGAAACTTTTGCATTGTAGGTGAAATGACTTCCTGCAGAGCCTTTGAATCCCGCATATTGTTCTGTCATCCGCGTATTCAATAAACCTGTTGGCTGCTGTATCCAGGGATTTAAACCCGCTAAATATTCATACGTGGTTTTATTAAAATAACCGATCCAACCCGCAACTAAAATAAATTTCTCATCCTGGATCCTTGCTTCGGCACTGAAATTTGGCAGCATTGAAAAAACCTGGTTATCCCATGATGGCCTCAATCCTGCACTTAAAATAAAATTGGGTGTTTTAAATTTTACAGAAGGAGTCAGGTAGTATAAATTATTGTTGATAGTTGAAGTGTCTCCTTTAAACGAAGTTATATCAGCAGTGAGCCCCAGGTCGAATGCGAATATTTTTCCAAAAGATTTTGAAATCGGTGCATTCAAAATAAAATTCGTTTCAGTACCATTATGATTATCGGAAAACAAACCCAGGGAAAGTGAAGGATTATAAGAAATATTTGCCGCGTTAAGGGTCTTATTACGCACACCCAGTTTGCCGCCAAAACTGCTGAAACGCTGGCGCAACTGGTCTTTCGTGAAGATAAGTGTGTCGGGTTGAAAACCATATTCATATTGCGTACTGCCATCATAATGCAGGCTGCCCATCCACTCCTGTGTATTTTTTTCATTGTTGAAAATACCAATCGCCTGCAATCCTGTTTTACTGAATTGTTGAAAAGGCAAGGGGCCTTTTGATGAAGTATATTTTCCGAAAACATTTAATACGGAATGAACGCCATCACCTAATGAAATCCCCGCCTGCAAATAAGGAGTCGTAAAATTTCCATATCCAACTTTTACAAAATTAGAATTCTCCCAATGGACCATTGAATCTATGGATGCAGCAAGCGGCTTTAAGGCAGGTGATTCATACGTAAAAAATAAATTCTGCGCCGGTACATTGTATTGAAATGAAGGCCTTTCCGTATCGGGCAATGGGGTGCCCGCACTAAAATTAATTTTAGCAGATTTTTTTAAAGTAGGTGTAAATGCAGAAGTGACGATCACCGTTTTTTGTGGAATTGTATCAGCCACTTTTTTATTCTCCGGCTGTGACCCCGTTCGCGGGCGTGTTTGTGCAAATGAAAAAGTGGATATAATTAAAAATAAAAAAAGAGAACTATATTTTTGCATCTTGTTTTTTTTTCTGTTGAAACGTTTATTGATTGGAATTTTTATCCGGCTCCGCTAATTTACTATGCTGGTTTTTTTCGGCGACAACGATGTCTAATTTTTTCTGGGCCTCGGCCTGCAAGGCAGGTATAGCGCCATTTTCCACTACACTTTTCAAAGTAGCTTCTGCATTAAAATAATCTTGTTCTGCAAAATAAATATCGCCCAACAGAATATAGGATTTAGTGATCCAGTAATTGTAGGAACCTGCTTTGTTGATCACGTCAAATGCTGCTTTTTCAGCATCCGTATATTTTTGTTGCGTAAATAAAATGGATGCAACCTGGTATCTCGCTTCTGCAGCATATTCAGATTTACCTAAACCAATAACTATTTTATATGCATCCAACGCTTCAAACACCTGGTTATTTAATTGTGCACTTTTTGCGATCGCCATATTGGCCATCATTTTATCATCAGTGGCAATACCTTTTTGCGCCAGTAATTCCTGTGCATTTGAAACGGCATCAACCCATTTTTCCAGCTTATACTGGCTGCGTAAAAGACCGCGCATACTTTCGAGGGTATTCTCCGGAGTTGTAGCAATTGATTTTAGTTGGCTAAAATATTGTTCCGCCAGCGCATAATCTTTCAATTCGAAATATGCAATTCTTGCCGCCTGCAGGGAAGCATTTTCCGCATATTTATTTGGAGACTTTGCACTAACCAGCCCATAATTCTTTATAGCATTTGCAAAATCTTTTTTTCCATTATAAATTTCTGCAGCATTATATGCGGCCTCCACGGCATATTGCCCATTCGGAAATTTGGTGAGATAATCATTGAATCCGGCTAAGGCATTATCAAACATTTTATTTTCATAGGAATTATTGGCTGAAATAAAAGTGAGTGAATCCGCTTCTGTATAACTTACTGCTTTGCCATTTTTTTGCATAAAAGCAACGAAGTCTCCCGGCTTTTGCCTTTGCAAAAATATATTGCGCACATAGCCAACTGCTTCATCGCTTTCATCTGCATTCGGATAATTTTTAATGAGTTGCTGAAAATTATTCAATGCTTCATCCGTATTTCCCTGGTTAAAATAGGCAATGCCCAGTTTGAGGTAAACCTGCGGTTTCAGTGCATTTGCGGACTTATTGCCCAACAATGCATTTAAAGGCGCAATAGAAGCGCCATAATTTTCTTCCGCTAAATAAGTGTTCGCAATTTCGA
>JBAQJB010000146.1:0-19101 GCA_049289155.1 Chitinophagaceae bacterium | reverse complement strand
CATAGCCAGTAATTTCTTTTGCCATTTTTTTAATTTTATTGGTTATAGCGTTCCGTTTTCAGCGGAACTCCCAAATTCAAATTTTCTATATCAAGAACTTTTGGGGCGGCAAAGGTATATAAATATTTTATGCAACAATAAGTTTTAAAAAAAAAACTTCAGTTTAGTTGCCTTCGAACCATTCTTATAATAAATTACTATAGAAAAGAATTTTTTAGCAATTTCACCCTGAGAAAGTAATTTTAATTTTTAAACAACCAAAACCTGAGATCAAAATAAAAAACAAGTTTATTACATATAGTTTTTTTGTGGCATATAAATTTTCCTGTATTCAAATTTAGTACAGAAAAGTTAAAATTAGGCATTCCACGAAATTCAAAAAAATTGAATTGATGTTTGCCGGCGACCGGTTTATACATCTATTTTTCCCATAAAAAAACTAAAAACTCTTTTAATAAAAATAAAAAACCACAATCATGACAAACAAAGAATTTTTTATTCAGACATGGCAGGCTGAAATTCCCAGGACATTAATTGCTATAAATGGTTTACCGAAAGATATGGAAAAACTCCATTATAGGTGTAATGAAAAAGCCCGGAGTGCAGCTGAATTGATTGGTCATTTCTTATCACATGCCGAAGCTTTAGCCAATGCAACTAAAACTTTTATTGCCGATGAAAAATCGGAAAGAAATTTTGAAAGCATTGAAGAAGCAGTAAATTATTTTGAAATAAATGCAAATAAGGTGGTTGAAAATTTAAAAAATACAGATGATAAAACATGGGAAGAACAACTGGTAGAATTCCAGGTAAATGGCCATAAAATATTTGCTGCTCCCATGACAAATATTTTTTGGAGTTTTATGTTTGATACCATTCATCACCGGGGGCAACTGAGTACATATTACAGGCATATGGGTGTAAGAAACCCTGCTATATACGGGCCTACGGCAGAAGATATGGAAGAAAGAATGGCAAAAAATAATGCTTCATAGACAAATTACAAGAAAGTAAAAATGAAAAAAATAACTACTCTGATTGTTTTAATTTTCACAACCTGCATTTACTCCTGTCAACAATCTGCAAAATCTCCTGTTAGCTCAATGCCTGACACATCTAATGAACAAAAAGCAATTGTGGCAATGCTGGATTCGTTTAATACTGCTGCCGCAAATGCAGAATATACTACTTACTTTAATTTTTATACCGATGATGCCATCTTCACAGGAACAGATGCCACGGAAAGATGGAATAAGCAGGAATATATGGCCTGGGCAAAACCATATTTCGATAAAAAAACCACCTGGCATTTTACGGCGCTTGAACGCCATATTTATTTTAGCGATACCGGAAACCTTGCCTGGTTTGATGAACTGCTGAATACGCAAATGAAAATTTGCAGGGGCTCCGGCGTTTTAATTAAGCAAGGCAATGACTGGAAAGTACAGCAGTATATTTTATCAACCACCGTTCCCAATGAACTCATAGATTCGGTTACAAAAATGAAAGCGCCGATTGAAGATAAACTGATAGAAAAATTATCGCCTAAATAACCGAACAATTTTAAGTACAAATAATAAAATTTCCTGTTCTTAAATATTAAAGATGAATACCAGTTTTAAAACGCAGTGGAAAAGCCGGCTGATCAGATTTGTACTTTATATATTAGTAGGATTTGTTTGTGCCTTTTTATACAAGCAATTAAAAAATTAAGTTTACCATTTCACCTACAACTTTAAAAATGAATTATAAAAAAATAAAACTATTACCTCTTTTAATATTATTTTCTCTTTCACTGACTGCGCAAACAAATTCCGTTTTTGATCCCCAGGTATTGTTTGCACAGGATGCTTACACAAAAAATGGAAATGAATTCCGTTCTGCCAACGGCGCTCCTGGCGCTGCTTATTGGCAAAACCGTGCGGACTATTTATTGAATGCAAGTATTGATACGCTTAATAATATATTGTCAGCAACAGAAACAATTCATTATACAAATAACAGTCCTGTTGCTTTGTCATCAGTATGGTTGGAACTTGCCCAGGATACGTACCGTGAAGATGCCCATTCCAATTTTTATACTGCCACACTCCGCCGGCTGAAATGGACCAATAAAGGCCATACAGATGGATATCATTTCGATAAAATAACGATAGAATATAAAGGGAAAACTTTCCAGGCGGATTATATCATCAACGATACAAGAATGCAAATCCGTTTGCCGGAAGCTGTATCATCCAAAGAAAAAATTGATATTCATATAAAATATAATTACACCATACCTGGAAATTTTGGTAACAGGACAGATTTTTTTTCCACCAAAAATGGAAAAGTTTACGAGATCGCACAATGGTACCCGCGTATGTGTGTGTATGATGACCTGCGTGGCTGGGATGCATTACCATTCCTGGGTAGTGGGGAATTTTATTGTGAGTATGGCGATTTTGATTATACAGTAACAGTACCTGCGGGAATGATCGTTGCCGGAAGTGGTGAATTGCAAAATGAAAAAGAAGTTTTATCCGCAACACAAATTCAAAGATTGACTGAAGCCAGGAAAAGTGATAAAACAATTATGATTCGCACTGCAGGAGAAATAAATAATACACCTGGAAATAATACAATGCAAAGCTGGCATTTTAAAATGTTCAACACAAGAGATGTGGCGTTTGGTGCATCAGGCGCTTATATATGGGATGCGGCAAGAGTAAATTTACCTGGCGGGAAAACAGCATTGGCCATGTCTGTTTACCCGGCTGAAAGTGCCGGTGACACTGCCTGGGGAAGAGCTACGGAATTCCTTAAAAAATCGATTGAATATTTTTCTGGGAAATGGTTTGTATATCCGTATCCCGTTGCAATAAATGAAGCCGGTATGGCTGGCGGCATGGAATACCCGGGAATAGTATTTGATGGCCTGTATGATAAAGGAGCGGATTTATATTGGGTAACGGCGCATGAAATTGGCCACAACTGGTTTCCCATGATTGTTGGCAGTAATGAAAGGCGCTACGCATGGATGGATGAAGGCTTCAATACATTTATAGATGTGTATGCTTCAGATGAATTTAATAAGGGTGAATATGCGCCAAAAAGGGATGGAGAATATGCGCCCGGAAAAGGCAACCCGGCTGATGAAATTATTCCTTTACTAAAAGACGAAGCAGCGCCAAACATGATGACAAGGGCGGATATGCTTACTGAAAAATACAGGCATCCTTTAGTTTATTTCAAACCTGCATTTGGATTGGTTTTATTGCGGGAACAAATTTTAGGCGAAGACCGTTTTGATTATGCTTTTAAAAAATACATTGAACGCTGGGCTTATAAACATCCTTCGCCGGATGATTTTTTCAGAACAATGGAAAACGAATCCGGTGAAGATCTTGGCTGGTTCTGGAAAGAATGGTTTTATAATAACTGGCAATTTGATGTAGCGGTTCAATCTGTGTCTTATACAAATGATGATGCAAAAAATGGTGCTGATATCACGATTGTCAATTTACAAAAAATGGCGTTGCCAATAACGATAGAAGTTGTTTTAAAAAATGGAAGCATGATGAAACTGGCGTTACCGGTTGAAACATGGATGCAGGGCGCGCAGCATACCATTCATGTAGCCACTACGCAGGCAATTCAATCAGTAGTAATAGACCCCGGAAATAAATTGCCGGACAGTAACAGGAGTAATAATGTTTGGAAAGAATAATGAGAATGAATGTAGAAGAAAACATAAATCTGCCAAATGCTGAGCCTGAAAATCCTCAACAAACAAATGAAGCCTTGCATCAAGCTGAGCTGGGAGAAACTTCTGTTGAAGAAAGTGATCCATTAACCATTCACAATTCACCATTAACAATTAGCCCAATGGAAGTGCATCATCACCCGCACGTTGCCAAGAAAAATTTCAAAGAATATTTTTTGGAATTTGTAATGATATTTCTCGCCGTAACAATGGGTTTTTTTGCAGAAAGTTATCGTGAACATCTTACTGAGAAAAACCGCATACATGATTATATGGAAGAGATTGTACACAATCTTCAGTACGATACCATTCGCTGCAACACCAATTACCTCGCGAATGTGCGCGTTATTAAAGGAATAGATTCTTTAAGGACTGAAATAAAGAATGCAATCAATGGAAAAATAAATGGCAATGCCTTATATTATTACGCACTGCAATATGCAGGGAATGCCAGCCAGGCTGTTTTTAATACAACTGCTATCACGGAATTAAAAAATTCCGGGGACGTGCGGCTAATCAACAATAAAATTATTCTTAATGGCATTTATGATTATTACCAAAGAAAAATCTATGCAACACAAATGTATGAATTTACCCCTTCGCAAGGCGATGCAGTTAGTAATTTATTAACTCAATTTTTTTCTCTTACAGCATTTGATAGTTTGGTAGGCAATTATGATATAACAGACAAAGCTTATGAAAGTGAATATTATTTCCCTGAAATATTGCAACGAAACCCGCCATTAAAATTGCTGGATACAAATCCTGCAGATTTAGAACATTTATATACAGAAATGGCAAAATTTGAAATGGGTTTGAAGAACTACAATTTTTGGCTTCTGTATACAAAGAAAGGCGCTATGCAATTAATGGTGGATATTCAGCATGAATACAATTTAAAAAATGAATAAGTTTTAAAAAGTATTTTAGCATCATACAATCATTTACAATTTTTTTAAAAAAATCTTTTATCAAATAAAAAAACAGATCATGAAATCAAAAACAATTGTAGCCTGCATTATTGCTTTCATTTTTTCAAACGTTTCTGTAAAAGCGCAAATGCAAAAACAAACCACTTCTGTAAAAGTGGATATCATGCAGGACAGTATCATTAATTATAAAAAGCCGCAAAAATCGGTAACGCATGGTACAGTAACTGTGGAAGGCAACAAGATAAATTATGAAGCCGTTGCGGGTACAATTATTTTAAAAAATAATTTGGATACACCCACACTTAGTATGTCTTATGTAGCTTATTTCAAAGAGGTAGATGATGCTGCACAACGCCCGCTTACTTTTATTTATAATGGTGGCCCGGGTAGTGCAACTATCTGGCTGCACATGGGTGCCTGGGGCCCGCAACGCGTTTACCTAAATGATACTTCCCGCACCAAAGCGCCGTATAAAACAGTAAACAATGATTATAGTTTATTAGACGCCAGCGACCTTGTTTTTATCGATGCACCCGGCACCGGTTTTGGGGAAGTGATCACTAAAGAAAAGGGCGGCGCCGGCGATCCAAAAGATTTTTTTGGAATTGACCAGGATGCACATGCGTTTGCCAATTTTATTACACAATTCATTACTGATTTCAATCGATGGAATTCGCCTAAATATTTATTCGGCGAAAGTTATGGTACATTTCGTTCAGCTATTGTTTCTAACATTTTACAATCGGAAAATAATGTTGGTTTAAATGGGGTGATTTTACTTTCTCAACTGTTGACTTATAACAACATGTCCATGCTGCTAAAGAACACCCGGGTGATGATCAGCCATACCTGTTGGCGTTGCCGACCTATACTGCAACTGCATGGTATCATCATAAGTTGCCAAATCAACCTGAAAAATTAGCGCCTCTTTTAAAAGAAGTAGAAAATTTTTCTTTGACAGAATATTCACAGGCGCTTAACCAGGGATCGATGCTACCTGTTACTGAATTTAATAACATTGCTGAGAAATTACATACTTATACCGGCCTGCCTGTTGAGTATATCAGGAAAGCCAATTTGAGAATAACAGGGCCTCAGTTTGCACAAACTTTGCTCGGAAAAGAGGATAAAATTACCGGCCGGTTGGATTCAAGATTTAGTGGTGAAGCCTTGAATCCTTTAAGTGAGACTGCCGAATACGATCCTATGGATTCCTATATTGATGCCGCTTTTACTGCTACTTTCAATAACTATGTACGTACCGATCTTGGCTTTGGAAAAGGGATGAAATATAAAGTTCAGGGTGATATACCTTCCTGGGATTTTAAGAGACAAAATGGTTTTGGAGCTTTTCCAAATGTAATGAATGACCTCGCGCAGGCAATGATCTATAACCCTGATTTAAAAGTGATGCTTAATATGGGCTATTTCGATTTAGGTACTCCTTATTTCGAAGGTGTTTATGAAATGCATCATCTTCCAATGCCTGCAGACCTGCAGAAAAATATAGAATACAAATTTTATAATTCAGGGCACATGGTTTACCTGCATCCAGAATCATTAAAAGAATTGCACGATAATGTAGCTAAGTTTATAAGTGAAACGCACTAACATCAGGAATGTATTAGTAGAATTTTCCATTTTACTAAGGCTTTATTTACTTTTCTAAAATTATAAATCCATCAACAGAAGAAGGAGAAAAAATAAATGAGTCAGCAGGTGCCTTCATCAATACACAGAAAATAAAACTGTGGATTGCAAATATTTAACTGGAAAGGAAGAAGGAAAATCATTACATCCCATCAAAATACTGAACCGTCAGGTTCAGATACTGTTGGAATTGATGCAGTAATTGGGATTGATACGGGTAGTAAGCTTTTTAAAAAAGCAAATGCCATTTTCGTTAGAGCGCCGGAACTTCATTGTGAAAATTAAAATCTTTGGAGAAATGTGCTATATTTGATAAGATTTCTCCAAAGATATATTTTATGTATTTATTCAGATAGTTGGAGAAATGTATTATATTTATAGCGATTTCTCCAAAGATAAAAACGATAAGGGAATGATGAAACTAATAGGGCGTGAATACGAAATAGATAAATTAAATAAGATGCTCATACCCGGCCAGCCGGATTTCCTCGCCGTGTATGGCAGGCGCAGGGTGGGCAAAACGTTTTTAATACGGCAGCATTTAAAAGACAACATTGTATTTGATTTTACAGGAACCAAAGCAGGTACAACAGAACAGCAACTGAATAATTTTTATGATGAGTACCTAAAACGGATTAAGAGTAGAAGACCAAAACAGCCGCTATCATCCTGGCAGGAGGCGTTTGGTTGGTTAGCCGCTTATTTAGCCAAACTGCCCTTAAAGAAACAGAAGCATGTGGTTTTTATAGATGAAATGCCCTGGGTGGATAATCCAAAATCGGGGTTCGTATCTGCATTGGAATTTTTCTGGAACCGCCATGTTTCTAATATGGATAACATCTTGCTTATTGCCTGCGGCTCTGCTACATCCTGGATAAAGAAGAAATTGATCAATGCCCGGGGCGGCCTGCACAACAGGGTAACACAACGTATGAAACTAATGCCTTTTAATTTGCATGAAACTGCCCTCTTTATAGAAGCGTTGGGTGCAAAATTAACTCCCTACCAGGTTGCAGAACTTTATATGGTGATGGGTGGCATTCCATTTTACCTTAAAGAAATTACAAAAGGCAAAAGCGCCACGCAGTTGATAGATGAGATTTGCTTTTCGCCAAAAGGGCTATTGCAGGGAGAATATTTGCAACTGTATCATTCTCTTTTTAAAAACGCCGTTAATCATATTCGTATTATAGAAACACTGGCATCAAAGCCGCATGGAATAACGAGGCAGGATATTGCTTCTAAAACCAGAATCAGTGAGGCTTCCCTGTCAAGGACGTTGGAAGAACTGGTGGACTGTGATTTCATCTCTTATTACGAGCCGTTGATCAATAAAAAGAAAGAAGCCATTTATAAACTTACTGACTTGTACTCACTTTTTTATTTGAAATTTATAAAAGCAAATAAGGGCGGCGGCAAAGGCACCTGGCAATTGTTATCTAACAAAAGCAATTTTAGTGCCTGGAGCGGATATGCTTTTGAAAATATATGTATGATGCATATCAGTCAAATAAAAAAAGCGTTGGGCATCAGTGGCATATACAGTGCCACAAATTCCTGGTTTTTTAAAGGGAATGATGCTTTGCCTGGCGCACAGGTGGATATGATTATTGACCGGGCCGACCAAACTATTAATTTGTGTGAGGCGAAATTCACCAAAGAAAATTTTGCTATAACCAAAAGTTATGCGGCAAAATTGCGAATGAAAAAATCTGTTTTCAGTCAGGCCACGCAAACAAAAAAAATAATATTTACCACTTTGCTTACTACCTTTCCTGCTATACAAAACCAGCACTACCTGGGCGAAATAGATAATGAAATAACGATGGATCAATTATTTAAACCGGAATAATTAAATGAGGAAAAAGAGTATCATTAATGTTTTCTTAAAAGAAGTATATCATTTAGAAAATGAGTGACGAAGAAA
The DNA here is from genome assembly GCA_049289155.1 of Chitinophagaceae bacterium. Lineage (GTDB taxonomy): Bacteria > Bacteroidota > Bacteroidia > Chitinophagales > Chitinophagaceae > JAFDXJ01. The sequence goes on along the minus strand of JBAQJB010000146.1, from coordinate 10,847 downwards.
AAATAAATCAACAAAATACCGGGCCGGAAAATTCTCAACAAACAAATGAAGCAATGCCTTCTGCTGAGCAGGGAGATACTCCTATAGAAAAAAGTGATCCATTAACCATTCACAATTCCCCATTAATAATTAATCCAATGGAAATTCATCACCCGCACCACGTAACCCACAAGAAGAAATGGGGAGAATATATGTTAGAATTTTTAATGCTTTTCCTGGCAGTTTTTCTCGGATTTGTTGCAGAAAATATCAGGGAAAACCAGGTTGAAAAAGAACGTGAAATGCAGTATATAGAATCCCTGGTGGCTGATCTCAAAAGTGACCAGGTGATAATAACGCAACACCTGCAAACGGTGCAAAGCTCACTCGCCATGATGGACAGTATGATCAATGTTTTGAATACACCATCGCAGCTTGACAGCAATACCGGTAATTTGTATTTTTGGGCGAGGTTATCACCGCGGCTTAATCCTTTATCTACCAGCAGCCGCACTTTTGACCAGCTAAAAAATTCGGGCAATTTCCGCCTGATAAAAAACATGGAAACCTCCAATATGATCATGGGTTATTATGAAAAATTCCCGGTTATCCGGTTGCTTGAATCTATCAATGAAACGGAATTTACTGAATATAAAAAAGTAGCTGCCAAGTTATTTGACCCGGCACAGTTTTTAAAAATGGAAGGCAACAATGATGAAATCAGGAGAATAACTGGCAATCCGCCATTGCGTAATACAGACAAAGAATTATTGCAGGAGCTGTCCGCATTTTCTGTGTATATGCATGGCACCAAAAAAGGTATTATTGGTAATGATCAAAATATAAAATCAAGTGGCGCAGCATTACTCACCTATTTACAAAAAAAATATCACCTGGAATAAATAACTATACAATGAAGCAATTCATCAAAATAAAACTAGTAGATAAAAATAAGGCGATACGATTGGCGGAAGCGAAGAAAAAATTTGAGAAAATGGAAAAGTAATAACATGTATGTCTTATAAGCCCGTAGGGCTTAAACTTAAATAACACCGGATGCAATCCGGTGAAAAGATGAAAGCCGGCGAAACAAAAAAATAATCCACGCAACCCCTCAAAGGGTTGAACAATAAAACATCAATGAGTACCTATACCCAAATATTATATCAAATTGTTTTTAGCACAAAGCATCGTGAACCCTCCCTGGAAGATGGAAACAGGAAAGAATTATTCAAATATATCTGGGGCATTCTTAAAAATAAAAAATGTCATTTATACCAAATTGGTGGAGTCGCTGACCATATTCATATCGTAACACATCTTCATCCTTCTATAGCATTGTCAGATTTAATTAAAAACATAAAACTGGCAGGCACTGAATATATAAAATTGAAAAAAATATTTGCATCTTTCAACGGATGGCAAGACGGTTATGGAGCTTTTACATATTCAATCGATTCAAAGGACAAACTTATCAATTATGTAAAAAACCAGGAAGAACATCATGAAAAGAAATCCTTTATTGAAGAATACAAAGAACTATTGGCAGAACATAAAATTGAATTCGATGAGAAATATTTGCTGTAATTATATTCAACCACTTTCGTGGTTGCGAAGTATTCTATTTACAAACCCTGCATTGCATGCAGGGTTATTCAAATTTAATTCCTTCGGGATTTTATAAAAAATTGGTAAGAAATATAAACTAATTTGGCTGAAACAAAATCAATGAAACAAATTAATAAAGAGAAAATAATAGATAAAAATAAGGCGATACGATTGGCGGCAGCGAAGAAAAAATTTGAGGGTTATACAAATTTAACCCCTTCGGGATTTTATAAAACATTGGTAAGAAATATATACTATTTTGGCTGAAACAAAATCAATGGAACAAATTAATGAAGAGAAAATGATAGATAAAAATAAGGCGATACGATTGGCGGCAGCGAAGAAAACATTTGAGAAACTGGGAAAGAAATAACAATTAAAAAAAGTATTTATGAAAACAATCGCACTTCTTTTATTTGCAATTGTCTTATATATTGGAGCTGATAGCCAACCATTACCAGATAGTATAAAAGCAAAATACCAGTCAGCTATAAGCGATGAGCAAAAAGGTGAATGCCTTGTTTCCTATTTCAAAACTCAATCCCTTACTGACAGCACAGCAAATGCACAAACCTTATCTCTCCTTAGCTGGTTTGCCAGTCAAAAAGATGAACTGGGTAAGGATTATACCAATTTACGGCTGGCTCAAATTTTAGAAACAAAAGGTGACTTACCGGCGGCGCTGAATTTATTATTTTCCATTTTACCCAATTTTGAAAAACGGCAGGATAGTTCTGGGTTGGTATATGTTTACAATGCTATAGCTAATACTTACATGGCCTCGAAAGATTATGTACAAGCTGCGGCCTATACAAAAAAAGCAATTCCCTTTGCTTTGGCAAAGAATGATAAATTTCTTCTTGCCAAATTATATAATGGTATTGCTTGTGTGTATGGAGAAGGTAAAATGCCTGATTCAGGAATGGTATATGCCCAAAATTCTGTGAATTTAGCTACTGAATTAAAGTTAGGTATGCCATTGGCTATCGCTACCAGCACGCTGGGTGAAAATTATATTGCTGCCGGGCAATACGATATTGCCTTACCCTTTTTAAGAAGAACATTCGACTATTATAAAAAATACAACGCTCCTTCTCCGCACCTGGATGCCTATCTGAAAAATGATTTTGCAGAAGTTTTTCTTGCAACAAAAATGTATGACAGCGTTAATTATTATGCCCGCCAGGCACTTAAAGTATCAATACCTTTTGAAGAGAAAGAACAAAGCATGCGTGCTTATGAATACTTGTATAAAAGTTTTGAGCAGACCAATAACCAGGATAGTCTTAATAAATATTTCCGGCTGGCAATGACAACAAAAGATTCTCTTTTTAGCATGGAGAAAATTAAAAGTATCCAGGCGCTCAGTTTCCGTGAGGATCTCAGGCAACAGGAAATTGCTACAGAAAAATTAAAGGCTGAAGAAGAACGCCAGCAAAATATCCAATACGCATCAATTGCTCTTGGCATCATCATCTTAATTACACTTTTTTTATTATTGAGCAGATCGGTAATTGTAAATGAAAAGTTGATTTCATTCTTCGCCATTCTTGGATTGCTCATCATTTTTGAATTTATTAATTTGCTCATTCATCCGTGGCTGGCACATTTCACGCATGAATCTCCGGTATTGATGTTGCTGGCGTTGGTGCTGATTGCAGCATTGCTTATTCCAATACATCATAAGATGGAACATATCATCAAAGAAAAATTAGTTGAAAAAAATAAAGCGATACGATTAGCAGCAGCGAAAAAGACAATTGAAAAATTAGAGGGAGAATCAAATTAACCTACATGAAAAAAATTATACTCCTTGTTTTGTTTATTGCGGGAACGCAAATAATATTTGCACAAAAAGCAAAAGTTGATTCTTTATTACAACAGATATCTGTTGAGAAAGAAGATTGCACCCGATTTCTAATGCTTGAAAATTCTTTACAGTCCACTTCAGAGTCAGACCCTTTGCTGGACTTTAGTAACCTGCAACAAATTTATCAATATGGAATAAAGAAACACGATCGCATTGCCGAAGCTTTTGCAATATCAAGAATTGGGTACAATTACAGGTCTTTTGGTAATACGGAAAAAGCACTGCAAAATACCTTAGATGCACTTAATATTGCCCAGGAAACAGGATGCTTACAATTACAGGCTTATTCAAAAATGAACCTCAGTTATGTATATAAGGATCTTGCAAACTATTCGAAAACAATCAGCCTGCTAATGGATGTGTTGCGCCTTGCGGAAGAAACAAATTTTTATAAAGCAAAAACCTGGGCTTATGCATTATTGGCCGTAACATATCTTGATCAAAATAAGATAGATTCAGCATTAGTTTATAGCCAGCGATGCTATGAACTATGTATTCAAAAACATTACTATAGTTACCTCGGTTACAGGCTTACAAATCTTGGTGACGTTAATGCAAGGCTTGGCAACAATACGTTGGCAATTGGTTACTATGACATGGCAATCGCGGAAGGGTTCAGGGTAAAATCACCAAAACAATTAAATACCGCTTACCTGGCAAAAGCCCAGTTTTTTCAAAATATAAATCAAAGAGATTCATCCATATATTATGCGAAAAAGTCAGTGGATGTAGTGCAGCAAACACCTTTTTCAAATTATGCACTCAAACCTGCAAAACTCTTGCTGGATTTATATAAACCTACCAACAGCGACAGTGCTTTAAAGTATTCAGAAATTAATAGAATTGCAAACGATAGTTTATATAGCACCCGGGCTATTCAACAAACACAATCACTCAGTTTTGAACAAGAGTTACGACAGCAAAAAATAGAAGAAGAAAAAATAAAGGCCACAGACGAACGACATCAAAATATTCAATATGCACTAATTGCTTTTGCCATCATCACATTCATTGTTATCTTTTTATTATTCAGTCGCAGCGTAATTGCGAATGAAAGAATGATTTCATTTTTTGGTGTACTTGGTCTGTTAGTAGTATTTGAATTTATCAATTTATTATTACACCCGTGGTTATCTTCTATCACACATGAATCGCCGGTATTGATGTTACTGGCGTTAGTGTTGATTGCAGCATTACTCATCCCAATGCATCATCGATTGGAACATTGGATAAAAGAAAAAATGGTAGAAAAAAATAAAGCAATACGATTGGCGGCGGCGAAGAAAACAATTGAGAAACTTGGTGATAATTCGTGAAAGAATGAATCATACAGACATAACAACTATCCTTTTGAATAAAAATAAAATCTGCATTCTGATTCTAATGCAAGTACTTAAATAAACAACGAAATGAAAAAAACGTTTACCCTTTTTTGTATTCTTGCTATTACTCAACTTTCTTATGCACAGAACGAACCAGTAAATAATTTACTAAAAAGTCTTGCTTCGGAAAAGAATGATAACACCCGTATAGACCTGATAAATGATTTTATATCCAATACTGCTGAAGTTGACCCGATATTGGATCTGAAAAATAGCCAGTTGATATTGTTGGATGCACAAAAAAGAAAAGATAAGATAAGTGAAGCAATAGCACTCTCTAACATTGCTTATGATTACAGGGCTTTTGGTAATACAGCAAAAAGTTTGACCTATAATTTGGAAGCTGTTTCAATTGCTAATTCTACCGGAAATGAAAAGGCAATTGCCAATACCAAATTGAATCTTGCACATAATTATAAGGATCAGGCAGAATTTCCGAAAGCAATCACCCTGTACAAATCCGTAGCAGAAATCAGTATTAAGTTGAACGATTATTTAGTACAGGAATGGGTTTTCTCAAGTTTGGGCGAAGTGTATCTTTATACCGGTCAACTGGATTCTGCATTAATGTATTCGCAAAGATCTTATGAAGTTTGTTTGAAAATTAAAGACAAAGATTTTTCCAGCACTATTCTTCAAATCTTAGGAGCCATACAAGGTAAAATGGGTAACAAAGCATTGGCCATTAGCTATTTTGATATGTCGATAAAACAAGCATATGAGGATAACTCCGCCAGGTGGATTAATGCTGCTTTTACAGCACTATCAAAGTATTATTATGAATCAGGAGAAATTGATTCAGCCATTTTGTATGCGAAAAAAGCACTCGCAATTGTAAAAAACACATCATTTTCAAATAAGAGTATTATTCCTGCAAAATTACTTTTAGATATTTATGAAAACACAAATAGTGATAGTGCAATAAAATACTTCAAAATTTACAATGCTGCCAATGATAGTTTGTTTAGCGCAAAAACAATCCAGCAAACACAGGCGCTTACATTTGAAAATGAGTTGCAGCAACAACACGTAGCAGCCGAAAAATTAAAAGCAACAGAAGAGAGGCATCAAAATATTCAATACGCTTTGATCGCTTTTGGAATTATAACATTTATCGTGCTCTTTTTATTGTTAACCCGCAGCATTATTGCCAATGAAAGGATCATCTCTTTCTTTGGTATTTTGGGTTTACTAATTGTATTTGAATTTATCAATTTACTTCTTCATCCCTGGCTGGCACAATTGACGCATGAATCACCGGTGCTGATGTTGCTGGCATTGGTATTGATTGCAGCATTGCTCATTCCAATGCATCATAGATTAGTACATTGGATTAAAGAAAAAATGATTGAGAAAAATAAAGCAATACGATTAGCTGCAGCGAAGAAAACAATAGAGAAATTAGAGAAGCATATAGAATAGTATTTTAGGCTAAAACCAACATAGATAATACGTCGCGCAAGATTGTCTTCTTTCTTTAAAAAACTTACTGCTATAAAATAATTTTATTAGCCAGCTAAAATGTTGTTGATTTGCTACAAGGAATTTTACCAAAACTTTCTACCAATGAAAACTAGTGCAATGAGAAAAATAATCTTACCAATTTTCGCAATGCTTCTATTATTAGCCTCCTGCAATCTATCAACAACTAAAAATGAAAAAACAATGAAACAAAATATTGAAAAAGACTTTGGTGAAAAATATGCGGCAGCATGGTCGGGGCAAATTGCACAGGCACATGCAAATTTCTTTGCGCCTGACGGTATTCAAATCGTCAATAACGGAACACCTGCTTCAGGACACGACGCCATTGCAAAGGTGGCGCAAGGTTATATGACCTCCTTTCCTGATATGCTTGTGGTTTGTGATAGTTTGCCAACCACAACAAAAGGTGTCGAATTTCATTGGACACTAACGGGAACGAATACCCGCCCAAATGGCACAGGAAAAAAAGTGCATATTAGCGGGGTTGAAATTTTACAATTTAATAGTGATGGGTTCATTACAGAATCAAACGGCAGTTTTGATGAGAACGAATATAACAGGCAGCTCAAATTTGGCGCAGCAGAATGAAATTGAATTTAAAAATAAAGCTTGCATCAAAACTAATCTAATATGAAAAAAACAATCCTGGTTTTATTAATTATCATTCCTGCATTCAATACAAATTCCTTTGGCCAGGCAAAAACGACCGGCTTCGAAAAACTAAAAGAACAAATCATTGCATCAGAAAAAGCAGGATGGGAAGCCTGGAAAAATAAAGATGCGGAATGGTTTAAAGTAAACACCACCGGAGACTTTTTAAATGTAAGCAGGGATGGCATCAGCAATAAAGACCAGGTGGTAAAATCAACAACAACAGATTGCGATGTAAAATCTGTTACGATTAATGACTTTACATTTGTCGTGTTGAATAAAGAAACTATTGTATTGACTTATATAGCCTTGCAGGATGGCCTTTGCGGCAACAGTAAGCTGCCGGCTAAGCTAAGGGTATCCGCCACTTATATAAAACAGCGGGGCAAATGGCTGGAAGCTTTTTATATGGAGGTGCCTGTAAGTGAATAAATTCAACGCTTCAGTTGGGCTTTGTAATTGTATTTACAATCTTCATAAAATAAAAGATGCCTTGTTTAAATATAATTTTTTGAAATTTTAAAATGAGAAGAGCAACCAATTTTTTTAGTGCCATGAATTAAATACAGGATTCATTTTTTTACAATTAAAATAAAGGTCATGAAACAATTACTTATTCTCTTATTCATCATTATCTCTGTTAATGTGAAAGCACAGAATGCTGATTCAGCATGGATCAGGGATAATTACACCAAAAAGGAAGTCTATATTCCCATGCGGGATGGCATACGATTATTTACTTCAATTTATATCCCCAAGGATAACAGTGAGGCGCATCCAATTTTAATGGAGCGGACTCCCTACTCCTGCCAGCCATATGGTGAAAATAATTTTGCCGGTTACTGGAATAGTTATGTAAAAGAATATTTCAAAGAAGGATATATAATAATTACGCAGGATGTACGCGGCCGATGGATGAGTGAAGGTAAATTTGAAAATGTACGGCCATTTAATGCGAACAAAAAAGGAAACGAGATAGACGAAGCAAGTGATACCTATGATGCCATAGATTGGCTTATCAAAAACATTCCAAACAACAATGGAAATGTTGGCATATTTGGAATCTCTTACCCGGGTTTTTATTCTACCATGGCTGCAGCCAGTAACCATCCTGCATTGAAAGCAGTTAGTCCGCAGGCCCCTGTTACCAATTGGTTTATTGGCGATGACTTTCATCATAACGGCGCATTTTTTCAAATGGATGCATTTGATTTTTATTCCGCATTGGGATTTGCCTTTGGTGTACCTCATCCTAAACCTGTGAATGTTCCCGCACCTTCTGTTGGATATCCTGTGCATGATAATTATAAATTTTTTCTTGATGCAGGCAGTTTAAAAAATCTAACTAAATACATGGGAGACAGCATTGCTTTTTGGAAAGATTTAATGGCTCATCCAAATTATGATGACTGGTGGAAAGCACGTGATGCCCGTAATGCAACAAAAAATCTGCAGCCTGCCATGTTGTGGGTTGGGGGACAGTTTGATGCGGAAGATAACTGGGGTGCATGGAATGCCTATAAAGCGGCTGAAGAAAATAATCCCGGTAAAGTTTTTAATAAAATCGTAGATGGCCCCTGGTATCATACACAATGGGCGAACCAGGACGGAACTCATCACGGAAACATCCAGTTTGGATCCAATACGAGTGAATATTACCAGCAACATTTTGAAATTCCTTTCTTTAATTATTTCTTAAAAGGTAAAGGAGATATTTCGCAAATAGCAGAGGCTAATGTTTTTATTACAGGCGCAAATGAATGGAGATCATTCACCCAATGGCCTCCTGAAAATAAAGTGGATGAAACCATGTACCTGCAACCCGACGGCAAAATGTCTGCTTCCAAACCCGCTGCAGGACAGCGTTTTAGCGAATACATCAGCGACCCAGCCAAACCGGTTCCGTACGATGATTTTGTACATTTCAACAGGACCAGAACTTATATGACGGACGACCAGCGTTTTGCATCACACAGGACGGACGTGTTGGTTTTTCAAACAGATATTTTGACAAATGATGTAACGGTTACAGGAAGTATAATCGCAGACCTGATGACCAGCATTTCGACAACAGACGCGGATTTTGTAGTGAAAGTAATAGATGTTTACCCAGATGATTTAAGTTATAATGAGGTAAATATTTATGCCGAAGAGAATCCCGTTGTACCGGATCCATATCCAATGGGAGGTTACCAGATGTTGGTAAGGGCAGAAGTTTTTCGTGGTCGTTACAGGAAGAGTTTTGAAAATCCCACTGCATTTATTCCGGGAAAAATTGAGGAAGTAAAATTCGAATTACCTTCAGTTGCCCATCAGTTTAAAAAAGGCCATCGCATCATGGTGCAGGTACAAAGCAGTTGGTTTCCACTTGTGGACAGGAACCCCCAGCAGTTTATTGATATCTATCATTGTGATGAAAAAGATTTTATAAAAAGCGATATAAAAATTTATCATGATGCATTGAATGCTTCAAAAATTATTTTTCCTGTTTTGAAATGAGATTCATCATCGTTGTTCATGTTTCCATGAAATGTAGGTAAGGATTTATAATTGGTTTGTGAAGTAAAATGAAAAGAAAAAAAAGTCGGTAAGAAACTGATGAATAATGAAAGGTGAATTTACATTATATGAAAAGTGGCCGGCGTGGACGCCGACCCAAGCACTGCGCTGCGGTTGGCGTTCACGCCAACCGCAACAACAGAAAACGAAACATTATATATAGACAGCTTCTAAGAAAACGCTATTATCAATCTCAATAAAATAATATGAAAATAAAATTATTGTTCCTCAGTACACTGCTTATGCACCAGTTATATGCACAATCTTACATTAGAATTCACGACAAAGCCATTGTGGTAGATACGCACAATGACATATTAATGAGGGCTGTGGATTTAGGTATGGTCTTCGACCAGGACCTTTCCGGCCAAACGCATAGTGATCTTGCCCGATGGAAAAAAGGGGGACTGGATGTGCAAATATTTTCTGTGTTTTGCGAGGGTGATACAAAAAATCCTTTTGCTTATGCAAACAGGGCGATGGATAGCCTCGATGCTGTTGTAAAACGCAACCCGGATAAAATAGTAAAAGTGGCCAACTATGCTGAACTGATGAAAGCAGAGAAGCAAAAAAAGATCGCCGCTATGTTGGGTGTGGAAGGGGGCCACATGATAGAAAATGATTTGGACAAATTGCAGGCCTTGTACAATCGTGGTGCAAGATACCTGACTTTAACGCATAACATTTCACCAAACTGGGCTACGAGTGCGGCGGATGAAACCAATCCAAATCCTGTTATTGGAAATGGATTAAACTCAGAAGGGAAAAAAGGTTTAACAGCATTTGGGAAACAGGTGGTTGAGAAAATGAATCAACTGGGAATGTTGGTTGATGTGAGTCATGTAGGTGAGCAAACTTTTTGGGATGTCATTCATCTAACCACAAAACCAATCATTGCTTCACACAGTTCTGTCTACAGTCTTGTACCGCACCGGCGCAATTTAAAAGACGACCAGATAAAAGCCATAGCAAAAAATGGTGGCGTGATACAGGTGAATTTTAATCCCGGTTTTATTGATAGCAGTTTTGACAATAAAGAAAAGGCTTTTATGGAAAAACATAAAGCAGAAAATGATTCACTGATGAAAAGCGGTATGAATGATTTTTATGCTACGGATTTCCTCTATCACAAGTATAAAGAGGAAGCGAATACTTTTCGCCCGCCACTGTCCATGTTGATAGATCATATAGAATACATTATCAAACTGGTTGGTGTAGATTATGTTGGCCTTGGTTCGGACTTTGATGGTATCAATGTTGCGCCGCTTCAATTGGATGATGTTACGGATTATCCATTCATTACAAAAGCGTTG
>JBAQJB010000145.1:0-5647 GCA_049289155.1 Chitinophagaceae bacterium | reverse complement strand
TTATGAAAAATTGTACCACATGCAATTTGAGCAGAAGGAAAAAGTGGGGGTGGAGTAGAAAATTATTGCAGACTTCACTCACTTTTATTTTAAAAAGCGAAAATATTTATCAATCTAAATATTAGCTAGCCTGGTTATAAAAAGATGAAATTTATTTGGCTTTTTTCATAGTTCATGTGGGTAGCAGTTTTATTTTCTCCCGATACTTAATGTCCAGGTTTCGATGTTCCCTTTTTCCATTACATTAGAAATATGATAATCATTAAGATCCTGGTTTAGTTCTTCTGAAGATAAAATCAAATTCTTAAATTTTTCAGGCATTGTTACCCCAATAGATTTTAATGTTTTGTCTGTAACTTGAGCAAGAAAAGTCAAAGCAAGATGTTTTTCAGAAGCGTTGTAAATATAAAGATCGATGCTTATTGTTTTTACCTGTGTTTCAGAACCTTCTAATAAATAACCTATACTATTTATAAAACCATGAGCATTGGGTTTTTTACCAAATTCAAAATCTTCTGACATTGAGACCCAGCCCTCACCAAATGGATTTTGCCATTTTTTTAATTCACCAATTCCATTTTCTGATAAAATTGAAACTAATTTATTCGGGTTATTAAACAGGCTTACTTTTTCCTCTTGTTCAATTTTGATAGGCTGCTCTTGTTCTTTAGAAATTTCATTTGCCGTATCAGAATAGTTGTTTTTGTTGTTGTCTGTTTCTTTCTTTTCAGCACATGATCCTAATAAAATAAAGAGGAAAATTATCAGGCAGCCATAGATTAAAACAAATCTTTTCTTTGTCTTTATTTCTTTATTCCAAAGCATAATAGTTGTTAATGTGTTCTAGTGATTGTATTTAAAAAAATTTCTGCCAACTCACATATATATATGTTGTAATATACAACTACTATAAATATAGACATTGCTAATCATATGCTATTTCTGTTTATTTCCAACTTATTAGTACTCTTACACGGTTCGTAGATTGGCTTGTTACAAAAAATTGATTCACATAAACAGAATCATTTTGCCAGGTCAGGCTTTTTAGATCCCAGGTATCATGATGTTCATTTTTTTCTTCACCTTTTAATCCAAAATACTGGGTGAATATATTTGAATTCGATTCAAAAAGAGTATTCAAATAATTTACCATTTTTGGACTGCCATCCCATGAATAAGAAACCAATCTTATGATACTATCTGGAAGTGAATAATAATAATTCGTCTCTAAATTAAATATTTCCCCATTTCTAAAATAAATTAACGGATTTGCTAAATTAAATTTATCTGCATTGGGAAAATAATCCTTTGAAACTGTAATTGAAATTGAAGTCTCGAATAGCTCTCCCTTTTTAGATTTCTCAATCGAATCTATTGAAAATATTTTAGGGCGGTTTAAAGTAAAGTCAACATGCTGACTAAATGCAGAACCAATTGAAATTGTAAAAATACAAATGGTTAATATTTTTTTCATATTTATAAAATTACTCATTTAAAAGCCAGTCTTGATGCAAGACCTTTTTTATTCACCATTACTTTGGAAACGTTGCATATCTGCCGTCCGCCAGGTTTTTGCAAATATTCATATTTACTGCTGTATTTATTTTATTCACCTTCTAATTGTAAATATTCGCACTTAATTAAATAGTATCTTTTTTGCTTTGTTTCAAAAGTCAGTTCATAAAATGATCCAACATTAACAGTAATTTCTTCATTTTCATTTTCCTTGAATTTCAATGCAGAATATTGCCCAAAAGATATAGTGTATATGTATGTAAGATGAGACAACATTTCATAAGATTTTCCTATTCTTGCCCTTAACGCTTCTTCTATCTGTTTCTTCCCAATTGTTTTATTAAAATTATCATTTGGGTCAATGAACAAAACACCTTTGTCTGAAATATTATTTGTCAATAAACGAATACCCCACTTAGGTGTTTTATTTATATCATAACTGCTACTATTACTATTTTCCGGCCATTTTAATGCTTCCAAAAAATTAAAAATGTCCATATTTTTTTGTGAAATTATCCTATAGGCAGAATGGTATCCTGAATCCTGATAGTTAAGCGTATCCAAAACGACTTCAGTCTTTTTTGAAGCAGTTTCATTTTGCTGAGCGTTTTTACATCCTGCAAAAAGAGTAATGATAAATATTATGTATCGTGTCATAATAATGTAGCTGCTAAAGGGCGGAACTTTTATTTTAGCTATGGTCAAGTTGATTCTCGCTTCTTTAATATTATTCTCATTTTTTACTTTTAAATTCGTGATGGTCAACAAAGCATATATGCCAATGTATTTCATATTTCATTTACTCAGCAACCGCCTTTGCGGTGGGTACGTTTATAAATTATTTTACTATCCCGTTCCACATAGTCGCCCAAGTATATACATCAAAATAGCTTTAATCGTCTTTATTGCAGACGGAAAGCAGAAGTCCAAATATGAAAGGCGACAGTTTGATCTGTTTCATTTCTAATATATGTGCTATGTCTAAGTGGCATAAGTTATTATCGGTTTTCTTTTGCAGAACTAATAAATTCTGAAATCGTATGGATTTTAGTCATACCAAATTTTTTCAAATCAAGTAAATCTTTGTCACCAGTAAGCAAATAATCGGCTTCGCCATCCTTTGCTAATGCAAGCAGGAAATTGTCTTTTGCGTCCCGGCATATTGTAACAATGCTTTTTACCTCGATGAAATCAATAAATGGGTCAAAAGCTAATAACATTTCTTCAAGGGCATTTGTACTGAAATATCTTTTAAGTTTTGGTTTTGTAATCGTTTGATTTATTTCAGCAATGAGTTCTTTGCTAAATAGAAGCCTTGCTTCTTCTGAATATAATAATGGGTCTATTAATTGTTGCTTTTTGGAAATTATAAAACTTATCCAAAGATTTGTGTCAATAATGAGTTTTAGAGCCTTTCCTTTTTTCATATCGCTTTGCTCTTACGTTTTCAACAATTTTGGTTATTTCTTCCAAACTCGGCGCAGAGGAAGAGTTACGCCTCATTTTTCTTAAGTATGCTTTCAATGTAGAAACTGGTTCATCAGTTACTTTGATGAGCTTTAGGTCTTGCATGCCCTTAATTAGTTGTAAGGCTTTAGGATTAAGTATTTCAATTTTTAGTGCTTCCATTGGTTAAATTTACTGAATTATTTTGTCTTTTCTTAATTGAACGAAAGATTCTTTAAAATTACCGCTTGCACACAAATATATGATATTACTCCCTTCTCCTACAATAAATTAACCCTTGATATTCTCATATTAATCCTATACATTTTAAATTGTTAATCGTAAAATATTTTCAACACCATTTTTCAATTCTCTCTCCAATTAATCAATACCTCAAACCTGATACCTCACTCTCCCCCCAAAAAAAGAATCCACATTATCTCAAACATTTTCCCCCTTTTCTTTTTTTTAATAAGGGCAAATTGTATCTTTGCGCCAAATTTAACAAAAGGCATGGTTTCTAAAAGCTTGAAATACCTATCCACAGTGATTCTTAGCCTCTCACTCACTGTTTTTTCCCATACTTCCTTCGCACAGGAAAATCACGCAGGCAATACAGAAGCCCAAACGGAAAAGAGCGGAAAGCTCAATCCCGGGAAATTATTGATGGAACATATTTCTGATATGCACGAATTTCATATCATGGATATCGGGGATCAACCCATTTCAATTCCCTTACCTGTTTTATTATATGCACCCGGCCGTGGCTTTTCTGCTTTTATGTCCACCCAATTTCACCATGGCGCACAAGCTTATGACGGATATGCATTGAATGAAGGAAAAGTAGTGGGCGTAGATGCACAGGGCAACGTGGATGAATCTGTAAAAGTGTATGATTTTTCAATCACGCGCAACGTGGCGCAAATGATCATTTCACTGATCTTACTGGTTATCCTTATGGTGAATATTGGTAATAAATATAAGAAAAATGGCGCGATGAAAGCGCCAACAGGATGGCAAAATGCCGTAGAGCCGATCATTGAATTTATCCGGGATGAAGTGGGAAAAAGTTACCTCGGCAAGAACTATGAAAAATATATGCCTTACCTGCTCACCGTATTTTTCTTTATCCTCATCAATGCGATAGTCGCACTGATACCAGGTTCAGCAAACGTGGTGGGAAATATTGCCTTTACATTTGTGCTCGGCATGATCGCTTTTGTGATCATCATGTTCAATACCAATAAACATTTCTGGAGCCATATCATCAATCCGCCGGCTCCTGGTTTTGTAAAACCTATTTTATTCCTCGTTGAATTTATTGGCATTTTCACCAAACCCTTTGCCTTGATCATTCGTCTGTTTGCGAACATGGTAGCGGGACACATGATCATTACCTGTCTCATTTTACTCATCTTTATTTTCGGCGCGATGTCCGGTGTAGCGGGTTATGGCTTTTCACCTATCTCACTGGCTTTCACCATTTTCATTTACTTAATAGAAATATTAGTTGTGTTCATACAGGCATTTATTTTTACCAACCTTACTGCATTATTTATCAGCCAGGCTTTTGAAGGCGGACATGATACCTTGCATGATGAGGCCATTCCGAATGACGCAATTTTAGTATAAACTTTTTATTCATTAAAACCAATCAGTATGTTTTTGATTTCATTCTTATTAGATGCAGGTGTTGCCGGAGGTGGCGCGGCTATTGGAGCCGGATTAGCAGCCATAGGCGCCGGTGTTGGCATTGGCCAGATCGGTAAAGGCGCGGTAGAAGGTATTGCCCGCCAACCTGAAGCAATGAGTGACATTCGTGCAAATATGATCCTTACCGCGGCACTCGTGGAAGGGGTTGCCTTGTTTGCGGTGATCGTTGCTGTTATTGTTTTGTTCGTTTAATTAAACGCGCACATTCAAAAAAATATATTGCCGCACTGAACGCAAAGGGCCAACGGTGCGGCAATATTCTCAAAATTGTTTCAAGATTATTTATATAATAAAAATTAGTATATGGATTTGCTTACTCCCGGGTTTGGTTTGATCATTTGGACACTCGTCGCTTTTTTAGCCGTATTTTTTATATTGAAAAAATTTGCCTGGAAGCCCATCCTGTCCGCATTGAAAGAAAGGGAACTGGGTATTGCTGATGCAATTGCTACTGCAGATAAAGTAAAGGCTGAAATGGCGCATTTAAAAAATGAAAATGAAACCATGATGGCAAAGGCCCGTGAAGAAAGGGGCGTGATGATCCGCGAAGCAAAAGAGGCCGGCGATAAAATGATCGCTGATGCAAAAGAAAAAGCGAAGTCTGAATACGACCGTATCGTAGCGGATGCACAACAGGCAATCACGCAACAGAAGAATGCGGCCCTGACTGATGTAAAAAACCAGGTGGGTGCACTCGTTATAGAAGTGGCAGAAAAAGTATTGCGCAAGGAATTATCCAATAAAGCGGAACAGGAAAATTATATCCGTTCCCTCGCACAGGAAGTAAAAATGAATTAATCAACGCGGAGAAATTTTAAATAAAAAAAATGCCCAATCCACGCTTAGCCACCCGGTACGCAAAAAGCCTTATCAGCCTTTCCATGGAAAAAAATATCCTGGAAGAAGTGCACGCCGATATGAAATATATACAGGGCGTTTGTACCATGAGCCGTGAATTTACAAACCTCCTGCG
>JBAQJB010000144.1:0-5426 GCA_049289155.1 Chitinophagaceae bacterium | reverse complement strand
AAAACACCATTTACCATGATAAATGCCCGATGGCATTCAGGGATTCTATTGCGGCATACTGGCTCAGTGATCAACGGGAAATTGTGAATCCTTACCTGGGAAATAATCATCCAAAATACCATTCCGGTATGATGCATTGCGGAAATATTGAGGACAGTATTGGTTTAGCAAATAATTAAACTGTTTGTCATTTTCTTTTTTGTATCATTGATATTTTTTTGATCAGCATAAAATTTTTCGTTGCAATGCGGAACTTTTTTTCGTATATCTATGGTTAATTACAACGTCGATGAAATTTATACTCCTTCCAATATTTCTTTTTATTTCGGTTCTTTCTTTTGCGCAGCAAAAGCAAACGATAAACGGGTATGTGAAAGATTCATTGAGTGGTGAAACGCTTAGGGGCGCAACTATTTCAGCGGTTGGAAAAAACAGTACTATACAAACAAATAATTATGGATATTTTTCTCTGACCTTGCCCGAAAACTCTTTTAATATACAAGTTTCATTCATAGGTTATGAAACAAAGTCTATCCATATAGATTCATTTTCAGCACATACATTCACCATTTATTTATCCCCGGTTTCTTATAACCTGCAACAGGTAATTATTTCCGCAAAAAAAAGAGAAAGCAATGTGCAAACTGCGCAAATGGGAAAAGTGGATTTAAGTATCGCTGAAATAAAAGCGATCCCTTCTTTTTTAGGCGAAACAGATATTTTAAAAGCGTTGCAGTTATTACCCGGTGTTAGAAACGCCGGTGAAGGCAATTCCGGTTTTTATGTACGCGGCGGTGGGCCGGATCAGAATTTGGTTTTATTGGATGACGCAGTTGTATATAATACAGGTCATTTGTTTGGTTTCTTTTCAGTCTTTAATGCAGATGCAGTAAAATCTGTGACATTGATTAAAGGTGGTTTTCCGGCACAGTATGGCGGGCGTTTATCAAGTGTCATTGATATTGTAATGAAAGATGGCAATATCAATAAAACGGAAGTAGATGCAGGAATTGGATTGATTGCATCCCGCCTTTCTATTCAAGGTCCTTTGGTAAAAAATAAAGCTTCCTATATGTTATCTGCACGCCGCACATATATCGATGCGCTAACGAAACCGTTTCTTGGGAAAACCAATAACTACTATGGTTCCGGTTATTATTTTTATGACCTGAATGCAAAAGCAAATTACCAGTTTTCAAACAATGACCGGTTATTTCTCAGTGGTTATTTTGGAAGGGACCAATTTGATTTTAATAATGTAAAACGTTCTTTCACTACGAATATTCCATGGGGAAACAGCACCGCAACACTCAGGTGGAATCATGTATTTAATAAAAAATTATTTGCGAATACATCACTCATTTATAACGATTATAAATTTGATTTTAATGGCGCACAAAATAATTTTAATATCAATGTTTCTTCCGGTATTAAAGATCTAAATGTAAAAACAGATTTTGATTTTTACCCGGTGCCGGAACATAAATTAAAAATGGGCGCTCAATATACTTACCACACTTTTCTGCCCAGCCTCGTAAGCGGCAATCAGGATACAACGGTTTTCCAACCACTGAATGTGCAAAAAAAATATGCCGGTGAATTTGCAGTGTATATACAGGACGACTGGGCTATTTCAAAAGGCCTGAAAGTCAATTATGGCCTGCGTTACAGCAGTTTCACCCAGCTCGGTCCATATACTGCGTTTACCAGTGATGCCAATGGAAATCATACAGACAGCACCCTATATTCTACCAATCAGCCGATCAAAACATATGGTGGTTTTGAACCTCGTATTACCTGGCGGGTGGATATAGATTCATTCAGTTCCATAAAAGTTGCGGTCTCCCGGAACCTTCAATATATACATTTGGTGAGTAATGCGGGAACTACATTGCCAACAGATATTTGGGTGCCAAGTACATATAGGGTAAAGCCACAAATCGCCTGGCAATATGCATTGGGTTATTTCAGGAATTTTGCAAACAATACTTTTGAAACTTCCCTGGAATTATATTATAAATCTATGGACAATCAAATTGAATATCGCGAAGGATATACACCCAATACTTTGAAAGATCCTGAAGAAGATTTTGTGTTTGGAAAAGGCTGGAGTTATGGTTCTGAATTATTTATTCATAAAGTAAAAGGCCGTTTTACAGGCTGGATCGGATATACATTATCTTGGACATGGCGAAAATTTCCTTCATTAAATAGCGGGGATAAATTTCCGGGAAAATATGACCGCCGCCACGATCTTTCTGTAGTGGGCACTTATCAATTGAATCCAAAATGGACGTTGTCATCTGTATTTGTTTTTGGAACAGGAAATGCTATTTCATTGCCTGAACGATTTTATTTTATTGATGGCGTTTTAACCCAGGAATTCAGTCGTGTCAACGCTTACCGCATGGCACCTTATCACAGGCTTGATATATCAGCTACATATACACCGGTACAAAAAAAGACAAGATGGTACAAAGGGAGCTGGGTCTTCAGCGTGTATAATGTGTATAGCAGGCTGAATCCTTATTTCCTGTATTTTGACCAGGAAGGAAGTGCTGCTAACGGAACGTTGTCTGTAACCACCAAACAGGTTTCTTTATTTCCCGTCATTCCATCTGTGACCTGGAATGTGCATTTTTAATTACCACTTTTAAAAAAAATTTTTTTATATCTATATGTTTTCTTTCCTTTGTTAACTATTTGGTTAAATTAAATGGTTAAATTGAAATTAGAAAAAACAACAGAAGAAAAAATCCTTTCAGCCGCAAAAAAAGTGTTTATCCGAAAAGGCATGAGTGGCGCACGCATGCAGGACATTGCAGATGAAGCGGGAATCAATAAAGCGCTCCTTCATTATTATTTCAGGAATAAGGAAAAATTATTTGAAGTTATTTTCGTAGAGGCTGCGGAGAAATTATTTCCTGCCGTTAACCAGGTATTTGAGTCAGATACGCCGCTGTTTGAAAAGATTGAAAATTTTTGCGAAACGTATATTAGCGTAATGAGCGAGAACCCTTTCCTGCCTTTATTTGTACTCAATGAGATTAGCCGTGACCCGGTAACTTTTTTTACTAAAATATGGGGAAAACATACTGCGCCCAGGCCCCATAAATTTTTGGAACAAATTGAAAAGGAAGTCAAAAGAGGAAATATTATTCGCATCAGCCCCATGCAATTATTGATGAACCTTATTTCCATGACAATCTTTCCATTTGTGGCAAAAGAGATGTTCAAGTTTAACCTGCATATTGACGAGTTGCAATTTCGCACCATTATGGAACAACGAAAAAAAGAAATTCCGAAATTTATTATCCAGGCAATTAAAAAATAAAAAATTTATGCGTGTATTAACTAAATGGTTAAATGGAATGGTTAAGAAATATTTTATTATAATTCTATTTCTTTTCAGCACCAATCTGTATGCCCAGGATTACCGGGAAATAACAATTGAAAAAGCCAATGAACTGGCCCGGGAAAATTACCCGTTAATTCAGCAAAAAAATTTATTGCAGCAAACTGCGAATATCACGATTGAGAATTTAAGTAAGAAATTTCTGCCACAATTTACACTGAACGGCCAGGCTTCCTACCAGTCGGATGTTACAAAAATTGATCTGCCCATTCCGGGTTTTTCAATAGAAGGCCCGGCGAAAGACCAGTATAAAATATTTGGCGATGCAAGTGTACTTTTATTTGATGGGGGATTGATAAGTGCACAAAAAAAATCAGCGCAATTGAAAGCTGAAACTGATGCACAAAAAGTTGAAGTGGAAATGTATAAACTACAGGAAAGTGTGAATCAAATTTTCACTGGCATTTTATTTTTAGAAGAACAATTGAAGCAGGCCAGCCTTCGGCAAAAGGATATTCAAACAGGCATTGACAAAATGGAAGCGCGGTTGCAAAATGGCGTAGCATTCAGGTCAAATGTAAGTGAACTTAAAGCAGAATACCTGCAATCAGATCAGCGAAAAATTGAATTGTATGTGGGCAGAAATGGTTTGATTAAAACGCTGGAATTGCTGATGAATATACATTTCAGCGATTCAGTTGTTTTTAAAACCCCGGTTGTTTCCACGAATTTTGAAAATGGCAATGAAAGGCCCGAAATGAAATTATTTGCTGATCAAAATGTTTTACTCGATCAGCAAAAATCACTTATTAAGGCAGGTAATATGCCAAAAGCCAGTTTGTTTTTTCAAGGTGGTTACGGGAGGCCCACATTTAATTTCTTAAAAAATGATTTTGACTTTTTTTATATTGGAGGTATTCGATTTACATGGCCGCTCAATGGTTTATATACCAAAAAAAATGATCTGCAATTAATTGAAATTGATAAAAAATCCAACACAATACAGGAAGCCACATTTTTATTAAATATACAAACACAATTGACGCAACAGCGATCTGAAATTGAAAAAATGACCGCATTGATTCAAAGCGATGAGGAGATTATTCAATTGCGTGAAAGTGTAAAAGAGGCAGCGAAAGTGCAACTGGAAAATGGTGTAATTACGAGTGGTGATTACCTGCGGGAAGTGAATGCAGAAGACCAGGCAAGACAGGCTTTGATCACGCACCAGGTGCAATTATTACAGGCAAAAATTAATTATCAAACCATACAAGGTAAAAAATATGAATAAGAAAATATATAGTGCAGCGCTGATACTTTTTTCTCTTATTGCCTGCAATAATAATCAACAGGAATATGATGCCTCTGGTACGTTTGAAGCTGATGAAGTTGTTGTATCCGCTGAAGTGCCCGGGCAGTTATTATCATTTAATGTGCAGGAAGGTGATTCGATTTCGCTTAATAAAATAGTGGGTGAAATTGATACACAAAACCTGTCACTTCAAAAAGAACAAGTGCAGGCAAGTATCCAGGCACTCGGTGAAAAAACAACGGATACAGGGCCGCAGGTTTTGTTGCTTGAAAAACAACTTGCTGTGCAGGAAGCCGAATTGCAAAACACATTGTTTGAAACGAACAGGCTGGAAAATTTATTCAGGCAGGATGCGGCGACAGGCAAACAGGTTGATGATATTCATGCAAAAGCGGATGTGCAGAAAAAACAAATTGCTGTAACGAAGCAACAAATAAATGTGTTGCGAAATAATGTTGCTTCACAAAACAGGAGTGTAATGAGTGAAACAAAACCTTTGGAAAAAAAAGTGGCGCAGATAGATGAACAAATTGCAAAGGCAAATATTGTAAACCCGGTGGCTGGAATTGTGCTTACTAAATATGCAGAACCCGGTGAGTTTGTACCTGCAGGTAAAGCGTTATATGAAATCGCTGATCTCTCTGAAATGACGCTGCGTGCGTATGTTTCAGGAAACCAGCTTGCGCAGGTTGCGCTGGGCCAACATGTACAGGTGCGCATCGATAATGGTAAAAATGCATATAAAAATTTTACAGGAAT
>JBAQJB010000143.1:0-13273 GCA_049289155.1 Chitinophagaceae bacterium | reverse complement strand
ATTGTTTGTCGCAACAAAGCCATCACTTCCACTTTTGTTTTTTCTTCAACCTCTTCTATATTTTTTTCATCCACATTTTCAAATGCATCCTGTATAATATGACTGCCGAGGTTGCTCGTCATAATGATGATCGTATTTTTAAAATTCACAATGCGTCCTTTATTATCTGTGAGCCGCCCATCATCCAATACCTGTAACAACACATTGAAAACATCGGGATGCGCTTTTTCAATTTCATCGAGTAATACTACGCTGTAAGGTTTTCTGCGCACAGCTTCAGTGAGCTGACCACCTTCATCATAACCTACATATCCGGGAGGCGCTCCAATCAGGCGGGATACGGAATGTTTTTCCTGGTATTCACTCATGTCAATTCGCGTCATCATACTTTCATCATCAAACAAGTATTCAGCAAGCGCTTTAGCCAATTCTGTTTTACCCACACCTGTTGTGCCAAGAAATATAAATGAACCTATTGGTTTACGGGGATCGCTCAAACCCGCGCGGCTCCTGCGTATCGCGTCTGCAACTGCAGTAATGGCCTCATCCTGGCCAACCACGCGCTCATGTAATTTTTCTTCGAGTTGTAATAATTTTTCCTTCTCAGATTGCAACATCCTGCTTACTGGTATGCCCGTTGCTTTAGCCACATTTTCTGCAATATCTTCCGCATCCACTTCCTCTTTCATGAGGCGGGAATGTTCACTTATCTTTCCCAATTCGTCAGTGAGTTCATCAATATTTTTTTCCTGTTCCTGTATTTTTCCATACCGGATCTCCGCAACTTTTCCATAGTCGCCATCGCGTTCTGCTTTATCTGCCTGCATTTTCAATTGTTCGATAGAAGCTTTTGCGTTTTGAATTTTATCCACTAATTCTTTTTCCTCTTTCCATTTTGCTTTATAGGTATCGCGTTCCACCATCAGGTTGCTAATGGTGGTGTTCAGTTCTTTTAATTTTTGTGTATCATCTTCCCTTTTTCTTG
Organism: Chitinophagaceae bacterium; assembly: GCA_049289155.1. Lineage (GTDB taxonomy): Bacteria > Bacteroidota > Bacteroidia > Chitinophagales > Chitinophagaceae > JAFDXJ01. The sequence goes on along the minus strand of JBAQJB010000143.1, from coordinate 12,288 downwards.
CTTCCCTTTCTATTTCTAATTGACGGATCTGGCGTTCTAAAGTATCCAGTTCTTCCGGCATGGAATTCATCTCCAGCCTAAGTTTCGCAGCGCTTTCATCAATCAGGTCAATCGCTTTATCCGGTAAAAAACGATCGGTAATATAGCGATGTGATAATTCAACCGCAGCAATTATTGCTTCGTCTTTTATACGTACATGATGATGTGTTTCATAACGGTCTTTTAACCCGCGCAAAATAGAAATTGCTTCTTCCACGCTGGGCTCACCGATCATTACTTTTTGAAAACGCCTTTCCAGCGCTTTGTCTTTTTCAAAAAACTTTTGGTATTCATTTAAAGTAGTTGCACCAATCGCACGCAATTCTCCACGGGCCAATGCGGGTTTCAAAATATTCGCTGCATCCATCGCGCCTTCACCGCCACCAGCGCCAACGAGTGTATGAATTTCATCAATGAATAAAATAATTTCTCCATCACTTTCTGTGACTTCTTTGATCACCGCTTTTAAACGTTCTTCGAATTCACCCTTATATTTTGCGCCGGCAATTAATAAACCCATATCAAGTGCAAAAATAATTTTTGATTTCAGGTTTTCAGGCACATCACCATTTACGATCCGATGCGCCAAACCCTCTGCTATCGCGGTTTTACCAACACCTGGTTCACCCACCAACAATGGATTATTTTTTGAACGGCGGGATAAAATATGTAATGTCCGGCGTATTTCTTCATCACGCCCAATCACGGGATCGAGTTTGCCGGCGCTGGCCAGTTCATTTAAATTTTTCGCGTATTTCTGTAACGCATTGTATTGTTGTGATTGTGTTTGAGAATTGACGGTAGCACCTTTTCTCAATTCTTTTGTTGCTGCAACCAAACCTTTTTCTGTGAGACCGGCATCTTTTAAAATTTTGGAAGACTCATCATTTGATTGTAACAAAGCAATGAGTAAATGTTCCGGGTTTATAAATTCATCACCGAATGTTTTTAAAGATGCATTGGCACGAAGTAATACATTATTCATATCACGGCTCATCATTTGTGCAGGGTCACCGCCACTTGTTTTTGGTAAACGGGCAATCGCTTCTACTATTTTATTTTCAACATGCGCGATGTTGACATTATTTTTTTTCAGTAAAAATTGTATCGGGCTGTCATTGTCATCGAGGATTGCCTTGAGCAAATGCAATGATTCAATATTCGGATTTTGATCGTTGAATGCTTCCTGTTGTGCAGCCTGGATCAATTCCTGGGCCTTCACGGTATAATTATTCATTGCCATAATATCTTAGGTATTTATTTGAAATTTTGTACATACACTCATTGCAAAATTGTATCCATGTTTGAATCAGGAAATTATGTCGTTAAAAAGGGCCATAAACTGCCGCAAAGACAGTGCCGCATTGATTTTCATGAAAGAATAGCAGGTTGAAATTTACTTGAAATTATTTTTTCAAAACCATCCCTTGCAGGCGCTGTATCTTTACAAAAATTTTCTTTTAAGAATTCATGATTCCTGTTTCTTCTTATACAAATTTTGTAAAATCAACTGCATTGAATTGTGGTTTTGAATTTTGTGGTATTGCCAAAGCAGTTCCTATGGATGACGATGCGCGGCGATTGGAAGCCTGGCTACATAAAGGTTTTCATGGACAAATGCAATACATGGAAAATCATTTTGACCTGCGTACCAATCCTTCTTTGCTTGTTCCCGGCGCGAAGTCTGTGATCACATTATTGAAAAATTATTTTCCTGCGGAAACTCAAAATCCCGGAGCACCTAAAATTTCAAAATATGCTTATGGCCCCGATTATCATTTTTACATCAAGGAAAAGTTGCGGGAGTTCCTGCATTTATTGCGTGAAAAAATTGGCGAAATAAATGGCCGGGGTTTTGTGGATTCCGCGCCTGTATTAGAGCGAAGCTGGGCGCAGCGAAGCGGCCTTGGGTGGGTTGGTAAAAATGGAAATTTGATCAACAAAAAAGAAGGCTCTTTTTTTTTCATAGCTACTTTGATTACGGATCTTGAGCTGGAATATGATGACCCGTTATACAAAGATTATTGTGGCAGTTGCCGGCGTTGTATTGATGCATGTCCCACCGGGGCGATCCTGGAAAATAAAGTGATAGATGGAAGCCAGTGTATCAGTTATTTTACCATTGAATTAAAAGACATGCTCATACCAGCAGAAATGAAAAATAAATTTGATGGCTGGATGTTTGGATGTGATACCTGCCAGGATGTTTGTCCCTGGAACAGATTCAGCAAACCCACGCGGGATGAGGCTTTGCGGCCAATCCCGGAAATCCTTAATCTTAACAGTGACGAATGGATGGCTATGAGTGAAGAATATTTCAAAACGATTTTCAAAAAGTCTCCCTTGAAGCGCAGCAAATATGAAGGGATCCGGAGGAATTTGAAATTCATTTCCAACGAATAGAAGTTCAATTTTTATAAGGATTTATTTTTTTTCAAAACCTTTATTCTTCATTTCCTTCATCAGGTTCTTTTATTGGTTCCCTGCGCTTTTTTTGTGTGGGTTCCAGCATAATATTTTTGTCTTTCGGGAAATCAAACGAATACGTAATACTCACGCCCTGCCGTGTTGTACGGCCAATGTTTCCACTGGATACATCCAGGCTGCTTTTGTTGAAAACAATAGCGCGTAATTTCCTGTCGCGGGATAAAATTATTTGCACAGAAATATCCGGTAACCATTGAAAATTTCCCTGTTGTATAGCAGAACTGCTGATATTAAAATCAAGGCCGGTTCCAAATGTTACGATCACTTTTCCATTCAATAAACTCTGGTTCACTTTCAGGTTTACCTGTTGCCTGTCCAGCCTGCTATTCGTGGATGCGCCTCCAATTAAATCCGCACTGCTATAAGTAGATGTGCTTACATCAAACTGCAAACTTTTATCTCCTGTGAGTTTGGAGAGTAAATTGGAAACAATTTTATTTACTTCATTACTTACTTTTTGTGAAATGGTATTGATGCCGGTTGAACGTGCAAGATTGCCGCCACCACCTATTTCACCATATGGTGCGAATGTGCCAAACACGATCAGCCAGGTAACTTGTTTCAACATTTCATTATCATCCTGCTGCACTTTATTTAAAAATAAGCGAAGGTTATTATCATTATTGATTGGGCTGCCCTGGGGGAAATCAAAACGGAAATTGATATCCGGTTTTGTAAGGAGGCCACGCAATTCAGCGATCACATATACTTCGCCGCGATAGCCTTGTACCGTACCACCCAGGTTGAGGCCTGTATTGTTTAATAATGTACCAAGACTAACATTTTTCGCCGTGTATTGCGCATCTACATGGAGATCTGCTTTAAATGGATCGCCATTCCATTCAATATAATTATTACCTCCTTCTACAAAATCAAATGGCCTTCTCACCAGTGATTGAAAATTAAAATTATACCTGCCTTTTTCAATATTATACCTGCCGTTCATAGTCATGTTTCCGATTGCGGGAACTTTTATTTTTAAGCGGCCATTACCTGTTGCTTCTATCACATCACCTGCCAGCGGGTCGAGGATCACATCAATTTGAGCTTTGTTATTTGCAGTGAGATCGAGGTCAACAGTGAGTTTTGTATCAGATGCTGCAACAGGTGCAATTATTTTTTCACCATATTGTTTGAATACAATGAAATCGGCATCGGCACTTTCTTTATCATTGGACGTGGGAATATAAATATGCGTGGTATCATTTACCTCACCGGTAATCGACATGCGCATATCTTCCTGTGGCCCTTTAATACTCATCGTAGCCTTACCAATGGCCTTGCCATAAAATTGCAGGTTATCTTTCACCTTAGTATCCAGTAATAATAATTTATCCGTGGTCATATCAAAATCATAGCGCATATTTTTAAATCCTGTTTCATATAAAATGCCTTTGATATTGGCGAAATTATTATACCTGTCTCTAATGATAAGGTTACCGAAATCAATTGAATTGTTTCTAAAATGAATGATTGCTGAGTCAACATTATACCGGACTTTGGTATAATTAACGGTGAGTGCAGCGCCCGTCAAAGTTGCGTCACCAGTGATGATTGGCGATTTTGGCGAACCCTGCATGACCAGGTTGCCGGTAGCGAAGCCATCGAGATCAGAAAAAACAGTACTGAGAAAACGATTGAGGAAACTGATACGCGTATGATTTAATTTCATCGTTGTATACAAAGGTTTATCCAAACTGTCTTTAAGGTTATAATATCCATCTGCATTAATACCAAACAATTCATTATCTGAAAGTACTTTCCATTCAATTTTCCCGGTCGCATTGGTATATTTTGATTGCACGACCAAATGGCCGACAGAATCATTGTCAAGCCTGAATTGTGTGGCGTCGATTGAAGCTTCGGCATTGAATTTTCCATAAAAATCACGCAGGAAAATATTGCCGTTTGCTATGCCTTCCAATGTCGGGCTTTTAATAAATAAGGAAGTGAAATCTCCAATATTTACATCTTTCAGTTTTACGACAAGATTATTACCTGCAGTGCTGTCCTGGTTTTCACTTTCTACAGAAATTTCCTGGAAGCCTTGTTTGAATTTTACATTATTTGCTACTGCACTGTTTTTCCTGATTACGAGTTCACCTTCTTTTTCCAGGTCCCATTTTTTAGAATTGATCACAAAAGAAGATGGCCTGAATTTGATGCGGACACCATCATCCAGGTTAAAAATATCTGCATTCAAATCAGCCGCATTTAATTTTTCACTGGCACTGGTTTCTAGGTGTAAAAAAGAATGGTTATTGGATGATGAAATAGTAAATTTTGAGCTCGGGAAAAATAAACTGTCTCCTACATAGAAACGGGTGATATCACCTTTAATGTGCAATGTGTCAAATGTGCCGGAACCCTCTATATATGCATCTTTCAGCTTATACTTATTGTATTGGGCATTGGGAAAATTAGCCGAAAAATAAAAACCGGAATCTTTCCTGGATGTATTCACAGAACCTTTTATAGAAGCACTGTCCAGGCCGGATAATTGCGGATCGATCAGGTGGGCATATTTATCAAAATTATACGTATTGACAATCACTGAAAAGTCCTGGTTTTGAGGCGCTGTTTTTGGCTTATTGATCAGTGCGGGATAATAGGTATTTAAAAATGACTGGAAACTATTCGGCAGGTCAAGGATTGAAAATTTTCCTTTCACTGTTGCATCAAACTGGTTACTGATAATGCTTAAAATTTTTTCATTGCTGCTATCATAATATGCGGACACGCTGAGTGAATCAAAGTCGAGTTGCGTACTGTCACTCAATAAAACAGCATTCAAAATTTTCGCGGTTCCTAAAAAATCATCAATATTATGTCCTGTAAAGTTCAGGTCAAAGAGGCCCGTGAGTTGAAAATCTTTATGGGTTAAATTTAATTTTTTAAAATTAGCAACACCAAGGTCACCCAGTACATTGAAACTTGGCGCTTCACCGGAAAGATCAATTTCTATATTGCTGGTAAAATTAAAATTCGGATCATTGGCTAAAAATTCACCACTGAATTTTTCTTTTTGTAAAGTGCCATTGATGCGCAGGTTTTGATAAGTATAACCATTGAATTGTAAAGTTGCAAAAGTTCCGTTTAATGTAGTTTTAATTTTATCCAAAGTGAAACTTGTGCCATCCACTTTTCCTTCAAAACTCACCAGCCCTAAAGAATCGGAATGTATAAAACGGCCAACGTTGAATTGTTTGGTCTGTATAGTCCCCGAATACAAGGGTTCCCCATTTTTTGGAAATCCAAGTTTGAGGTTGGTGAAAAATGCGCCCAGTGCGGTACTGAAATTTCCATTGATCGTAAAATCGTGGATCGTGCCAGCATAATTTCCCTGGAAGCGCACATTTCCCAGCGATTCAAAATCGGGATTTTTAAATTGTGAGAGGCCATTATATAAAAATGAAATGCCCCGGTTATTTGTTTGAACAACGGCATTACTCAATTGGATATTTGTTCGGTCAATATCCGGAAGCCCTTTCATAGTAAGGTTTCCGCTGGCATATGTATTTTGATCAGTGCGTGCAAAAAAATCGCCAACCTGGAAATCACTGATCGTGCCCCGGAATTTTCCACTCAATGAAATATCTTTTTTCCAGTCATTTAATGCAGGCGCAAAATAGGCAATATCATTACTGCTGACCATTGCATTTTTGAAGTTGGCTGTTATGGAGATTTTATTTATGAAATCAGCCATATCCGCATTAAAATGTTTAAAGCGCATGGCATAATAATCGCCGATGCGTGTATTGGCAGCACGCAAATCCATATCCCTGAATTCCATGATCTGGGGATTGATCGTAAGATTCGCCTGTAATTTTTTCAAATCAAAACCACTGCGTTCTTTCGCACTGAGATTCACTTTGGCACGCAGCGTATCATATTCCAAAACAAATTTTTCAATGGTTCCATTCAAGGAGGAAGCCTGGATATTTGTACCGTCAAATTTTCCTTTTTCAGAATGTGCCCCGCGTTTTAAATTTCCAAAATAGCCATTCGTAATTTTAATAGAATTTATTTTTGCACTAATACCACCGGGATTAAGCCGGGATATGCTATCGGCTTCAAACACTTTTGGAGAAAGGCTATCCGGCCGAAGGCCATCAAAGTTTTCTAAAATAAAATTGGGTTTGTCGAGTTCAATGGTATGTATCAGGAAAATATTTTTTGAAAGATCTATTTTATCTGCATCCATTAAAAGGCTTCCCACTTTTGCACTCATTTTCTGGCCTACCCATTCATCGTCTTTGACATATAGAACATTTTTAAGGTCTAATTTTTTAAAATTTAAACTGATCCCTGTTGTATCTTTTTTTGTAGTGGAAGTTTTGGAAAAATAATCAATCAGGAATTGAAAATTCCATACAGAATCTTTTCTATTTTGAAAAATCACGGCATCTTCAAGGCCGATGTATTTCAACTCAATTTGCTTTTTAAAAATAAACCAATCTGTCACCCGAAGTTTTAATGAGCCGGCATATAAGATGGTATCATTTCCGCGGTCGCGAATCAGGAAACCATCCAGGTCTACTTTATCCAGTAAAGAAAAACTAATCTTATCCAGGTGGACTTCTGTTTTCAATTCTTTGGATAAATAAGTGGTGGCTTTGGCTGCCAGGAAATTTTGCACCGGACTTGTTTGAATAAGCAGGTACACGAGGAAAATAAGTCCCAGCAAAACTAAAATAATACGAAGGAATATTTTTAAGGCCTTTTTTAAGATTTGCATTGGCTGTGAAAAAATAAAGATAAAACCAAAAGCCTAAAATATTGTGTAAAGTGTAAAAGTTGTTGTAACTAAATTACTGTTTGGCCTTTTTTTAAAAGGATTTTCCATGGGATTTACGGATAAAATATTTTATCAAAGGAGGAAAAGGTGTAAGAATTGTTATAAGAAAATCAGAAAGAATGCGGCTTCCAAAAAAAGCCTGTAATCGCCTGCCGGTTTTCAAACGTTTTGAAAATGCCTGCTGCCATTGGGTTTGATAGCTTTCTTCCATTTCTATCCGACTTATTTTTTGTTCCAGGAATTCCCGGGCCAGGGTTGCCGCAATCCTGGCGCTATGCAATGCGATACTCATACCATTTCCACATAAAGGCGTTATCATGCCGGCTGCATCACCGGTTAATAAAACATGATTTTCCACCTGCGTTTTTTCATCAAAACTTATTTGGGAAATGGCAACCGGTTTTTTATTTACAAATTGGCTGTTCTCAAAGATTGCTTTTAGATGAGGATTCCGGCACAAGATATTTTTTTCCATGAGATGAATATCCCCTTTACTTTTTTGCAAATTTTCAGCTGTTGTCATATAACAGAGATTGTACAGGTCGCCTTCTATTTTTGTCAACCCGCAATACCCATTTTCAAAATTATGTAATGCAATGGTATCGTTGGGAAAATTAGTTTTGATATGGTATTTAATACCTATATAATTATTGATCTTATTTTTAACTGCAAAACTAAAAGGCCTTTTCCATTGAATATCAATATTACTTTTTTTCCCAAAAGCGCCGATGGCAATTTTGGATTGTATAGTATTCCTATTTGAAGTTTGTACCGTAAATTTTTCTTCAGAAAATTGTATATCCGTCACTTTCGCCTGTTGTTGTACCGAAACGCCCGCTGCGACTGCTTCCTGCATTAATAAGTGATCGAGTTGATACCTGCTGATACCAATGCCGCCCGGGACTAAATCCTGTTGCAGCATTTTCCCGTTGGGCGCACTTACAATTAAATGATTGATCCTTGGTAATTGTAAGATATCCGCGTCAATGCCTAACGTTTTTAAAAATTCCAGTGATTCCAGGCTGATGTATTCCCCACAGACTTTATTAAAAGGGTACTTTTCTTTTTCAAATAAAATAACAGAAAAGCCAGCGCGTGCAAGCAGGATTGAAAAGGATAAACCCGCCAGGCCACCACCAATAACGGCTGCATCAAATTGAGAATCATGATTCATGTGCTGAACTTATTTATTACAGGTTACCAGCCAACGGAATGCCCATCGCCATTGAATTGTATATGTTTGTATGCCGGCCATTAAAAATAGTTTTCTCCATTCCTGTCTTGTGAAACTGCGCGCTACGGAGAGACAGGCATCATTTTTTACCAGGTAAGATTTGCTAAATATGGCTGTGATCCACTTGATAAGATAATACGCGATTTTATTTCTTTGTAAATCATTTATAAAAAAACCGGCTTCACTGTTTTGATGCATCCATTGAAGCATATCCACTAATTGTTCATCTGTGAAATGATGACAGAATAATGAGTTGAAAATAACGGAAGGTTTTACTGTAAAATTTACTGTAGCATAATCCGAACAAATCCATTCACAGGGTATTTGCGGGTATTTATTCCGCGCATATTCAATGCAGGAACTATTCAAATCTATACCCAAAAAATTGGCATCAATATGTTTACGTTTACAATAATTATATATCGCATATAAATTATCGCCGCCACCGCAACCGATTTCACAGATCGTCATTTTATGCCCGGTATCCAGGAAACGCGAAACCCCTTTTAAAGTGATCGAATGGCCGCCCAGCATGGTATTGATCACATTGAGCTCTTCTAAAGTTTGCGCCATATCCGCAAAAGGGATATTGTCGCCATCCATTAATTCTTTTTGATAACTTCTTTTTTTTAAATTGATCATGCAGATAAAATAAATGTTTCCATGGTAAGGCCGGGGCCAAATGCAGCACCAAAGATCTTTTCATTTTTAGTGAAAGAAATTTCTTTCATAATATTTTGTAAAACAAAAAGGATCGTGGGCGATGACATATTTCCATAATCTTTTAAAACTTCATAGCTATCCTTCAAATCATTTTTTTCCAGTTGCAGGCATTGCTGCACCGCTTCCAGTATTTTTCTTCCGCCCGGATGAATACACCAATGTGTAATTTTATCTTTATCCAATTTCGCTTCGTGTAATGCTGACTGCAATAATTCATCAAAATTATTTTTAATTAATGCAGGTACATAACTGCTTAGCGTCATCAGGAAACCTTTCGAGGAAAGTGACCAGGCCATATCTTTTTTCCCGGGGTGCAACACACTCGAATAAAAATGATCAATGTATAAGCCTTCCTGCGAATCGTCGCCGGAAACCATTACTGCAGCTGCGCCATCAGCGAATAACATACTGCTGGTCAGGTTTTCCAGTGTATTTTCTTTTTGAAAATGTAGTGTGCAAAGTTCTACGCAAACGATCATCACACGGGCGTTTTTATCTGCCCTGCAAAATGCATCTGCAATTTTCAGGGCATGTATTGCCGCATAACATCCCATAAAATTGATTGATGTACGAAATGTGGTAGCCGGTAAATTTAATAATTGCATTAATTCAAGATCCAACCCCGGTGCACTCATGCCGGTACAACTCACGGTGATCAAATGCGTGATATTTTTTTCTTTCATGGATTCCAGGCAATTTTGAATTGCTGCCAGGGCAAGCGGGGCGGCTTTTTCAGCATACCAGTCCATTCTTTTTTCAAGATTGGGGAAAGGCTCCATACCTGGTGTGGCTGGGTAAAATTCCCATTCATGCTTTTCCACGCTATAATCCGGCACTGCGGAATAGCGGGTATCGATGCCCCCCTGGTGATATAGGAATTTTAATTTACGTTTTTCTTCAGCTCCCAATTCATAAGCATCCTGCATAAAGCCAAGTATTTTATCCTGGCTATGTTTAAAAGCCGGCAATGCAGTGCCGGTAGAAATAATTTTACTCAATATGGTTCCAGGTTAAAAGTATGATGAAGGCAATGTTTGTACATATGGATGCGATCCAGTTCATACGCATCGTGTTTTTGAAGTTAGCTGCTTTATTATTTTTCAGTACCATCAAAAACCACTTCATGAAATAAACGATAATGGGAATAAAAAAGATGCTGACTACGAAAAATTTTACCAATTCATATTGTAGAATAAATAATTGTGCCATGCATAAAAAAGCAGTTGCATAAATGATGATACAAAAAACAAAAGTACCCCTATAACCAAGCTTATAGCTTATTGTTTGAACACCATCTTCCAAATCCTGCCGGTGCTGGTAGATTTGTGTCAACGGATAAAAGCCGCCGATGAGGAAAGCGCTCACCAGTAAACCGAGATATGGGAATGGCTGTGTGGAAGAATTGCTACAACCATAATAGACAAGGGCAAATGTAAATGCGCCCTGGAAAATGATAACAGTGAGATAACCAATGATTGGAAATTTTTTTAAACGGATTCCGCGATAACTGTATGCTTTGGAAGCGCCGATATAAAATAATAAAGAAAAAGCAAAAAGCACATGAATATATAATCCCAGGATGATAGCTAAAGTATCCAGGCATATGGAAATATAAAAGAGCCCGCGCGATGGGAGCGGAGGTTTTTCCAGTCCGCCGATACTTTCTGTATCGCGATCCATATAACTGTTATAACCATTGCTGGCAGGGTATATAAGGAGATGCAAAATGATAAAAACAAGAATGGCATTTGTTATATTTATTACATGCACCTGCGATAATGCAAAAAAATAAAGAGGGGAGAGAAATATGGAAAATGGAATGCGTAATAAACGTATGTTGCTGCGGGATAACATGTTTTAAATAAATGAATCTCAAACTACACTTTTTTATTATAGCGTTCATAAACCAGGAAAAATAAAATTCATTTATTCAAAGCAGGAAAGTAATTTTTTGATATCATTCATATCATTGTATAAATGGGGAGAAACCCTTACCATCGGGCCCCTGTAACTTATGATGATTTTATTTTCCCCAAACCTTGTCTTTACTTTTTCCCGCTGATCATCATTCAATGGAATACCTGAAATATGCGTAAGTGTTTTCTCTTTGGAAATAGCCCAGCCTTTTCTTTTTTTAAACTCATTGATTGCTTCGCTGAATGGCTGAATTGTATTTTGAATATGATCAGTTGTCCATGCAAGTACCTGCTGCAAACCCGCTATGGCAATGGGTAAGAGGTGAAACTGTGTATTTTCTCCCATATCAAATTTTCTTGCGCCATCTTTAAATTCCCTGTTGTATTTGGTCAGCGCAGCTGAATCCTCACTTCCTTTTCTAGTAAGCCATGAATATTCCAACGGTTCGCCTTTTTCGTGCCAGCGCGGGGAAATATACATATAGCCCAAACCGTAAGCGCCCATCAACCATTTATACCCAACGGAAATAGCAAAATCAGGATCAATTTTTTCTATGTCAGTTGGCAATGCGCCTAATGACTGGCTAAGGTCCAGCACTAAAACAGCTGACATTTTTTTTACAGCATCACTGATGAGTTGAACATTAATATATTCCCCATCCATCCAATGGCAATTGGGAATAGATACGATCGCGGTGTTATCGTCAATGGCTTCTAAAAGACTTTCCGTAAAAGTTTTATTTTCATTTTTAGAAATAGTAACAAGCGGCATACCTGTCCGCTCCGACATTTCCTGCCACACATAAAAATTGGAAGGGAATTGTCCTTCCAGTAAAATAATTTTTTTTCCTTTTTGTGGTGCAACATTTTTTGCTGCAAGTGCCAGGCCATAACTCGCTGATGGGATAAGGGCAATGTTACCAGGGTTTGTACAAAATAGTTTTGCTGCCAATGCACGAAGTGTTTCTGTTTGATTAAACCAGTCCGCATTGGTAAACTTCCAGGGGCTTGCTTTTTTTTCCAGCGCCAGGATACCTGCTTCCTTTACGGTATGCAGCATGGGCGCCATGTTTGCGCAATTCAGGTATATG
>JBAQJB010000142.1:0-3252 GCA_049289155.1 Chitinophagaceae bacterium | reverse complement strand
ATTGCCGGCGCAAAATTGTTGGCGGATACTATTTTTAAAATGGGAAAAAATGAATGGAAAGAAATTCCGCAGGAAACATTGAACGAAAATATTTCATTACAACCCGCTCCAAAAATTTATAAAAAAGATACACTGATCAACTGGCAGGAAGATGCAAAAAAAATATATGACCTGGTACGTGGCCTCAGCCCCTATCCCGCAGCACAAACCACTTTGCAGGGTAAATCATTAAAAATTTTTACGGCAACAAAAGAGATCACACCGAATGGAGAAAAGCCCGGGGAAATAAAAACAGATGGGAAAACCTACCTGAAATTTTCCTGCAAAGATGGATTTATCCATGCATTGGAATTGCAATGGGAAGGGAAAAAAAGAATGCCCGTAGCTGAATTTTTAAAAGGCTTTCGCGAAAAGTAAAACGGTTTTTATTTATCAAAATAAGTAATGGCCAGTGCAAATTTCTGGTCACTGATACCCAATGTTTTTGCTGCAGCATTATTGATACGAAAATCGAGGCCTTCATTAGAAGGGATCATATCTAACTTCCATAAAACTTTTGCATACAATGATTCCCCGGAAGCAGCAGTGATCTTCACGATCGTACCTGCGGGCAATTCATTCATTAAAATATAATTCGCGCCATCCGCATTTGTTGCAGAAGATTCAAAGGTCATCGCGTTTCCACTGGTCACATGTAAATTTTTCCCGGAACCATTTTTAAAAAATATTTCCTGCATGGTCATCGGAACAATTGGCTCTGTAACAGGTGAAACCTTTGTATTTTCAACAGTATCTTTTACCTGGTTTTGAGAAGTATCTGCTGCCGGAACAAAAGTCACGCTTGCAACTGAATCATTGGACTGGCTTTGCTTTTCAGCAGTTTCATTCACCTCATTTTGTACTACCGGCTGGTTATCATCTGCCTCAAAGCCTATGATCAATGACTTGCCATCCACGATCACATCTGATGAAAGTTTATTCCAGCTTTTTAACTGCGCAATACTGCTGCCAAACTTTTTACTGAGGGAATAAAGTGTTTCTCCTTTCTTTACAGTATGCATAATCGGATGCGTAGTGATGATTACATTTTCTGCATTTGATTCTTTCGGTGCCACCGTTTTTTTTGCTGCCGGCACTTTTATTTTTTCTCCAATTTTTAAAATGCTTTTAGAATTAAAATTATTGATGCGCATCAGTTCCGAAGTAGTTGTATGAAATGTTTTTGCAATACCAGAAAGCGTTTCACCTTTTACAACGATATGTGTTGCATAATTCTCCTGCGCCTGCGCAGTAATATTTGCAACGCAAAAAAAACTAAAAAATAGTATAAAAAATAAAACGGCTTTTTTCATTATGCTGATTTTTAGAAACAAAATGTTTCTTCCATTTTTTTAAAATAAATATGCTACTGCAAATACCAATAAAATTACCTTGGTTTTTGCAAAAAATAATCAAAGCGTTTTGCACTTACTTCATGCATATCCGGAATATCTTCTCTCTGGTAAACGCCATCATCCAGTTTTTGTTTTGTAAGGCTAAATGCCTGCAATGTAATTTCAATATCTTCATCTGTATGAGTGGCAGTTGGGATGAGCCGGTAAATAATATGACCTTTTGGTATTACGGGGTAAACAACAATAGAACAAAATATGCCATAATTTTCCCGCAGGTCCATCACCATTGCTGTAGCTTCTTCTACACCGCCTTTCATATAAACAGGTGTGACCACAGAATTTGTTTTTCCAATATCAAATCCTCTTTCCTTCAGGCCTTTTTGAAGCTTCAAGGCATTGCGCCAGAGTTTTTCTTTCATCTCCGGTTTTGTGCGCAATAATTCCAGCCTTTTTAAATTACCGATAACAATTGGCAATGGCAGGCTTTTAGCGAAAATTTGGGAACGGCTGTTATACCTTATATAGCTGATAATATCTTTTTTACCCGCGATAAAGGCACCGATAGATGCCATGGATTTTGCGAAAGTGGAAAAGTATAAATCAATATCATCCTGGCAATCCTGGGCTTCTCCAGCTCCGGCACCAGATTTTCCTAAAGTTCCAAAACCATGTGCATCATCGACCAATAACCTGAATGAATATTTAGGCCGAAGTGAACAAATTTCTTTCAACTTTCCCTGGTCACCAGCCATTCCGAAAACGCCTTCTGTGATTAATAAAATACCACCATCTTTTTGTTTTCCCAACAATGCAGTGGCGCGCTCCAGTTGCTTTTCACAGTCCTGTAGATCATTATGCTTAAACACAAAACGCTGGCCCGGATGCAAACGCAAGCCATCAATAATACAGGCATGGCTTTCCGCATCATATACGATCACATCGCGCCTGTCACAAATACAATCTATAGCGCTCATGATGCCCTGGTATCCATAATTTAATAAAACACAATCCTCTTTATTTTCAAAAATGGCAAGTTCCTGTTCCAGTTGTTCATGGAAAGGTGTATTTCCACTCATCATGCGCGAGCCCATTGGTGCAGCAAGACCAAAATTTTTAGATGCCTCTGCATCTACTTCACGAATTATCGGGTCATTCGCCAGGCCCAGGTAATTATTCAGGCTCCAAACGATCATATCTTTTCCACGGAATTTCATCCTGCTGCCAATTTCTCCTTCCAGTTTTGGAAAAGCAAAATAGCCATGAGCACGATCCCGGTGCTGCCCGATTGGTCCCTGGTTGGCGATGAGTTTTTCAAAAATATCTCTCATATAAATGTGTAATTTATTTACTTTTTGATGTTTGGTACCTTAGAAAGTCAGCATCAGAAAAATTTCTTCATTCATTTCAATCATTCCGAAACAATTTCAAGAATTGCTGCAAAGTTAGTAGAATTAGCTTTTCGATTTGTCCTGAAAGGAGAAAAGCATGGTTTTTATTCCATTTCAACTTTTTATTTCTATGATAGAATGTTATTTTTGGCAAAAGCAACATCAACTATGACTGCCTTCAAAAAATTGCTATTCATCTGCTTATTGCCCATATCTGCATTTTGCCAGGGGAAAATAAATACAGGAAATAATACAAGCCGGCCTAAACTGGTTGTAGGAATTGTTATTGACCAAATGCGCTGGGATTATTTGTATCGTTATTATGACCGCTTTGGCGACGACGGTTTTAAGCGCTTATTGCAAAATGGTTTTTCCTGTGAAAATACACTGATCAATTACCTGCCTTCCTATACGGCGGTTGGCCACACATGCATTTTCACCGGTTCTGTACCAGCTATCAATGGTATTGC
>JBAQJB010000141.1:0-8279 GCA_049289155.1 Chitinophagaceae bacterium | reverse complement strand
ATATTAGCTCGTTATTGCCTCGTATTTGTACCACTGAAAACTGAATCATAAATTCACTAATGAAAATTTTTGACCCTATAAAACCATATATTGTTTCTCATTGTTATTAAAGCAGGCCATCTGTCTCAATAAGAATCTGCAATAGTTTTCCCTTCTGCAAATCAGCACCAAAATATTTCAAAGCCCGCGGTACCAATAATGAATGAGATTTCTTTACCAAAGAGCGGTCTTTTTGTAATTGATTTGGCACAAAAACAAATTGTAACCATTGGGCAAAATTTGTTTGAAGAAGATGATGCTCCTCAAAATCACTTACCCATCCTGGTGTTGTATGCAACCATAAACCCGTGCGCTCCATTTCTCTTTTAAGTTCCAGGATCAAATTATTTATAGTTCCTTTTTCCTGCATTATTTATCATTGAAAATTAAACCTATAAAAACATTGCGTGGTTAAGCAAAAGAACCCGCTAATGACATGGTTCATTTAGGCAGTGTGCATTTTAGTGAGTAATCGGGAAATGTTGCTGTGGAATGAGCCAAAGGGCAAAACTATTGAGGCAATGGAGTTTTTTGATATCGATTATACGCTAATTTTACGATTCACTATTCAAACCAGCCTTATCTCCTTAACCAAAACTATATTGCTGTTCACGGTTTGTTCTTTAGCCTTTTTACAAAATATAAAGGGCCAGAAAAGTGAATACATTTTTAAGCATTTCAATGAAAGTGACGGGCTCATCAATAATAAAGTCACTGCCCTTTTATGTGATCATGAAGGATATATCTGGATTGGAACACAAGCTGGACTTCAACGATATGATGGCACACGATTTCAAAATTTTGTTACCAATATAAATGACTCATTGGCACTGCAGTCAGACTGGATAGCAACTATTTTTGAGGACAGTAAAAATCGTTTGTGGATCAGCAATGCGCTGGGCGGCATCTACTTATTAGACCGCATTACCGGTAAATTTCAAAATTATAATTTAAAGGACAACCAGGTACCAAAGATCAGTGGTGTCTGGCAGGTTACTGAAGATAAATCCGGCACAGTATGGCTGGCATCACGTGATGGCTTTTTTAAACTGGATGAGGAAAAAAATATTTTTCAGCTTTACAATAATGCCCTGGGCATCAACCCGGCACTCCTTACCAGTATTATGTATGCAGATGAGCATAACAATTTATGGTTCTCCACTTCCGGAGGTTTAAAAATGTATGATCAACAAGATAAAAAACTATATGGTAGTGAGTATAACCCGCAACATGTAAAAATATTTGAGACAAAGGAAAATGTTTCCGCAATAGTAAGGAACGGAGATACTTTATGGTTGTTTTTTGTGCATCACCTGGAACGCTATATTTTTTCTACAAAAAACTTAAAAAAATATTATTTCTCTGCTGATTTTAAAACCAGTTCTTTTCCGCAAAGCGGCGATCAATATTTGATCAGCGCAGGTAAAATAAAGAATGGAAATATTATTGTGCCCTTTATGATGACCGGCTTTGCTGTTTATAATGCTGTCGCAGATAGTTTCCTGCTGGTAAAATCAGATAATACAAATATCAATGCGTATCACAACAATGAAACCGGCGAAGAAAACGTAGAAATCATCCAGGATAAGTATAATAATATCATTATAGGAAATTCATCAGGACTCAATATTACGAACCCGGCAAAACAATTATTTTTTAATGTACCTGAAAACAATAATAATAACAGTAAATTTCCGCGTGCAATCGTTTCTGATTTTCTCCAGGTTCCGGGTGGGGATATTTTCTTATCGTATTATAAACCCAATGGAGGTATTGTGCAAATGGACAGTAATTTAAATTTCAAAAAACTTTTTTTATTGCCATTAAAAAATGATGAGCTTGGAGTTAACCAGGTCTGGCAATTATACCTGAAAGATAAGCGCACAATTTTTGCACCAAACCAGGTCGGCACTTCACTGTTACTGGATTTAAACAGGTCTGTGTTGCAAGAGAATAAAGACACTTTATTTACAGGCCTCATCAATTGCATAAAACAGGATGAAGGAATCACCTGGTTTGCAACATGGCGAAACGGGCTGGAAAAAATAAACAGTACAGATCACAAAAAAATAATTTATGACAGCTACATAAAGAAAAATGATTCGTATGTGAACCGCGTAAACGCCATTTATATAAATGGAAATAAAATTTGGATCGGCACTTTAAAATATGGGCTTATTGAATTGGATAAAACAACAGGAAAAACAATTCAAATATTTAATCAAAACAGGAAGATCCCTTTTTCAATCAGCAGTAATTGTGTAAATGATGTAATAGCATATAATGCAGACACACTGGTGCTCGCCACAGAAACAGGCCTGAATATTTTTGATATACGTACAAAAAAATTTATTACCATAACTACACAGGAAGGATTGCCTAATAATTTTGTACTACGGCTGGCAAAAGATGATTTGGGAAATATATGGGCGACCTGCGCAAGTGGTGGTTTTTGTAAAATAAATATGAAAACGCTTGCTGTACAATCTTATTCCATCCAGGATGGCATTTTAAATAATGCATTTAATGGTATCATTTATAAACTTCAAAATGGGCACATGCTTGTGGGCAATTCGATAGGTTTTATGTCCTTTGATCCTGCAGATTTTAGAGTGAACCGCACTTCCTATTCTCCAACAATCACAGGTATTTATATATTTAATAAATGGTGGCCTGTTGATCTGGAAAATAAAAATAAAGCGCTTGAATTTGCATATGATCAAAATTTTATACGGCTGGAATTTTCTATACTTAGTATTTTAAAAGAACCCGGGAGCAAAATATTTTATCGCCTGAAAGGGCTTGATAAAGACTGGATACAGGCAGATAAAAGTAATGATGCCACCTACAATAATTTGACGGATGGGAAATATATTTTTGAAGTAAAATCAATTAACAGGGATGGCATTGAAAGCCGGGTAACTTCGCTGGCACTCACCGTTGTTCCCCCGTTTTATAAAACATGGTGGTTTTATTTAGTTGCGGGTGGCCTTATTATTTTGCTGGGAATTTCACTGATCAAACGAAGGGAAAAAAATATAAAACTGGGCGAAACCAAAAAATTACAAATCCAGGAATTAAAAGCAGATCAATACCGTTCCCGTCTTGAACTTGAAAAAATCATCAATTTTTTTTCCTCCTCTTTAATTGATAAAAATTCTGTAGATGATGTTGTTTGGTATGTGGCCACGAACCTGATGGGAAAATTGGGCTTTGAAGATTGTATCATTTATTTATGGAATGAGGAAAAAACCCGGATGGTTCAAAAAGCCGCGTTTGGCGGGAAAGATTCTCCAGAAAAAATTAAAACAATGATACTGGATGTATTGCCCGGCCAGGGAATAGTGGGGCATGTAATGCAAACTAAAGAACCATTGATCATCCCGGATACATCTATCGATGAAAGGTATCGCGCGGATGATGAAATCCGGGCCAGTGAAATTGCTGTTCCTGTTTTGCACAATGGGGAACTGATTGGTGTACTGGATAGTGAACACACAAAGAAAAATTTTTTTACACCCCAACATCTTCAAATCTTAATAACAGTAGCTACACTTATCGGTAATAAAATTGTAGCCATAGAAACACAACTTTCTTTGCAAAAGCAAAAGATGGAATTGCATTATATCAACGAGCAACTTTATAAAACCAAGCTGGAAGCGCTTCGCAGCCAGATGAACCCGCATTTTATTTTCAATAGCCTGAACGCGATACAGGAATGCATTGTCACCGGGAAAGTAGATGCGGCCTATCAATATTTATCCAAATTCAGTAAACTGCAAAGAATGGTTTTAAATCATTCAGAAAAAGAATTGATACCGCTGAAAAAGGAAATTGAAATGCTGGAATTATACCTTGACCTGGAATCATTGCGTTTTAGTAAATCTTTTACTTACCACATTGAGTTGAATAACATCAACCAGGATGAAGAAGTGATGGTGCCTTCCATGATCACACAGCCATTCGTGGAAAATGCGTTATGGCATGGCCTGCGGAATAAACCGGAAAAACAATTTTTGAAAATTATTTATACAGAGACAGAGAATACATTATCCATCACTGTTGCAGATAATGGAATTGGAAGAGCAGCTGCAGAAAAAATAAAACAGGATAAATTGGGAATGGACCAGCATGAATCAAGGGGAACAATCTTAATGCAAAACAGGCTTTCCATTTTGGAAAGACAGCTGAATATTCAAATTGACTTAACCATAACAGATGAATGCACAAAAGATGGTACACCCGCAGGAACTACCGTTCACTTAATATTTCCAAACAATTTATAAAAATTAAAAATAACAATATGATTAAAATATTAATCGTGGATGACGAAGCTTCAGCAGGAAATATTTTAGAAGTTTTAATAAAAAAATATATTGCAGTAGAAACTGAAATTGTATACTGTGATAGTGTTACAGCGGGACTTCAGCTTATACAGGCATTCAAGCCTTCCTTAATAATGCTGGACATTGATATGCCCGTGATGAATGGTTTTGATCTCTTAAGTATGACACCAGAAAATAATTTTGATGTAATTTTTACCACTGCTCATGATCATTATGCTATCAAGGCCATTCGTTTTAGTGCCCTCGATTATCTTTTAAAACCTATTGATATTTTTGAATTACAAACAGCTATTAATAAACATATTGAACGGCAAAAACATGGCAACCGGCCATTACTGATCGATAACCTTATACATAATCTACACCAGGCCAACAGCGCCGAATTTAAATTAGCATTATCCACAACGAAGGGCGTTTTCTTTTACGCGCCTTCTGAAATATTATATTGCGAAGGAGAAAATAATTATACCCAATTTGTTTTTTCTACGCATAAGCCGGTAATGATCTCCAAAACACTGGGAGATTTTGAAGACCTGCTGGAAGAGTATGGTTTTTTAAGAATTCACAAATCATACCTCGTAAATAAAAACTTCGTAAGCTCCGTGAACAGGGATGGAGATATCATCATGGTGAATGGAAAATCATTACCTATTTCACGTAGAAGAAAAGATGGGATCATGAACAGTTTAAAGGGAGTGAAAACAACAGGTTGATAGATTTCTACTAATAAAAAAACCTCCGTTTCAGGAGGTTTTAAAAATAATGAGAACTATATAGGAGGAGTAATTAACCGAATAAACCACCTTTCTTTAAAGTCTTATAGCCTTCGCCGATTTTAAATCCATTCTGGTAGATCTGTATCTTATAATTTCCTGTCTGGTATTTTCCTGCTTCCGGTTTCCAGTCGAAACTCAGTGGCGTTAATTTACCTTGTTCATACTGCACAGTTACTTTACTTGTATATACTTTTTCACCCGCTTCACGTGTAGTGAAAGTGCCGCTGCCACTGCCCGGTATCGTGATCGGGTTACCGTCAGGAGCCGTAACAATTACGTATAAATCTTTTGAACCACTTGGCGCGATCCTGTTTTCATCCAGGTCAAATGAGATGCGGAATACATCTGTTCTTTTCGCTGTTGTAGTTGTTTTTTCTTTACCACTATTTTTAATATCAATAGCCGCAATATTTATATTAGATGCATGTAAAGTAGAAGCCACATCTACAACGGCTGCTTTCTGGGCATTCGTCGTAGCAAGGTTTTGCTCTACCACTTGTTTTTGTGAAGACAATGTATCGCGTTCTGTGGTCAGTTGCTGATTAGAAGTGGTTAGCACCTGGTTCTGCGCTTTTAATTCTTCCACCTGAGCCAGCAAATCGGAGATCTTTCCGTTCAATTGCGCAACCATAGATTTTGCTTTTGAAAGGTCTGCATTTTTTTTGCCCAGCTCAGATTTGATATCTGCTTTTAATTTATCAATTTCTGTTTTGCGGTCATTCAAAGCGCCGGTTAATTCTGTATTACTTCCAGCGAGTGAATCCATGCGTGCGAGTGCTGCATTATATTCCACCTGCACAGAAGAACGCGCAGAATCTACGCTTGAATAAGAAGTTTGTAATTGTGAATAGGTCTCAGCCGATTTACTTTTATCATAAATCAAATAACCCCATGTTCCTAATAATGCAATTACAAGTATCGCATATATAATTTTTCTATTATCTTTAGGGGGCTGGGATGCAGGCTGATTAGGCGAGCCTGTTGAAGGATAGTTTGAATAGCTCATTGTTTGTTGTTTGATTAAAAAATTAAATATTTAATATATGAACAGCCCTTCCATTTTTGACCTCTTCTTCATAGATATCGAAACAGTGCCCGTTTCACCGGCCTATGATCAGCTTCCTGAAGAATGGAAAAGCCTCTGGTCGGACAAGATTTCCAAAACCATGCCAGAAAATTCTACTCCGGAAGAAAGTTGGTTGCAGCGTGCGGGCATCTTTGCAGAGTTTGGTAAAGTTGTTTGTATTTCAACAGGCTATTTTTTATTGCATGAAAATGGCCAGCTGGAACTTCGCGTAAAAAGTATTTTCGGTGATGATGAAAAAGAATTGTTACAGGAATTTATTGTGTTGTCACAGCAACTTTTAAAACATAAAAAATATTTTGAATTTTGTGGTCATAATATCCGCGAATTTGATATTCCCTATCTCTGCCGCAGGATGCTGATCAATGGGCTGGATTTACCGCCTTATCTTTTTATACAAGGCGCAAAACCCTGGGAAGTAAGAATGGTAGATACTTTGCAATGGTGGAAATTTGGTGATTATAAAAATTTTATATCATTGAATTTGCTCGCACATGTACTGAATATTCCAACTTCCAAAACTGATATTGATGGCAGCAAAGTGCAGGAAGTATATTATGCAGATCATGACCTGCCGCGCATTGCAGCCTATTGCCAGCGCGATGTGGTAGTTGTGGCCAATATTATTCTGCGCTTTAAAAATATGCCGATCCTGGATGATGCTTCCGTAACTATTGTAAACTGATCATTCATTTTAAAAAAAATTACGAAATATTTTTAATGATATTTGCCCGTGGCCGCAGAAAAAATAATTGCAGACTGGAAAAAGAATATTTTCAAACCCATCTATTGGCTGGAAGGGGATGAGCCTTATTTTATTGACCAGGTTGTTAACTACGCAGAGAACCATTTGCTTCCCGAAAATGAAGTTGCATTTAACCGCACTGTATTTTATGGTAAAGATGCAGGTTGGGCGGATATAATAAATGCATGCATGCGTTACCCGGTTTTCGCGGAACGCCAGGTTGTACTTCTAAAGGAAGCACAACACATGAAAGATATTTTAAAGCTGGAACCTTACCTCGAAAAACCATTGGGCTCTACCATTTTAGTGATCGCTTATAAAGATAAAAAAATGGACCAGCGCACCAAGTTCAGTAAGCTGCTGAAAGAAAAGGGCGTGATCCTTTCCACGAAAAAAATGTATGATGATAAATTGCCGGAATGGGCTTCGCAAATGATCGCTGCCAAAGGTTTTACTGTAAAACCCGATGCACTTGCTTTACTCATAGATCATATCGGTAATGACCTCCAGCGCATTCAGCAGGAAGTTGAAAAAATGGCGATCAACCTGGGTGAGAGAAAAAATATAACAGCAAGTGATATTGAAACATTCATTGGTATCAGTAAAGAATATAATCCATTTGAATTGCAGGCTGCGCTTGCTGGAAAAAACCTGGCAAAATCACTGCGCATTATCCAGTATTTTGGAGAAAATCCCAAAGCCGCGCCCATGCCTTATTTGCTCGCCACCTTGTATGGTTTTTTCAGTAAAGTGTACACCCTTTTTGAAATGCAACAGGTAAATATGCAATCTGCCATGAATTTATTTTACAGAAACCCGGTCAGCACCAAACAAGGATTGCAGGCTTATGAAAATTATGGTTTTGCAGGAATTGAAAAAATTTTATTGTTACTTCATCAATATAATCTTCGCAGCATTGGCGTGAATGATCCGCAAAATGAACATGCAAGTTTATTAAAAGAAATGGCTGTAAAAATTATACGTTGCTGATTTACTTTTCAAGTAAAGCCAATGCATCCAACTGGTCTTTTTTTAATTGATCCTTTAATGCATCCAGCCCGGAAAATTTGATTTCCTTTCTTAAAAAATATTCTACAAAAACACGAACCGGTTTTCCATAAATATCTTTTGCAAAATTAAAAATATGCACTTCGATAGTTTGGGAAGTGCCGTCTACAGTCGGCCGGAAACCAATATTCATCATGCCTTTGAGCAAATCCAATGAATGCTCAATTTGTATTTCAACAGCATACACGCCATTTGCAGGGATTAATTTTTCGGCATCATCT
>JBAQJB010000140.1:0-6400 GCA_049289155.1 Chitinophagaceae bacterium | reverse complement strand
TTTACTTAATTCCTGCACTGCTTTTACCAGGGGCACTACAAATTCAGCATAGCGAAGTCCATATAAATCTTTATCATTTTTCGGCGCATCCACGCCGCTGAAATCATAGTTTAAAGACTTCGCAACTTTCTCTACATCCTGCGCCACGAAACCAGTATAAACAACCTGCATTTTTGAATTGCGTGATGCTAATTTTTCCTGGGTTGATTTACCCTCATCATTTGTATTATCCAATAAAGAATCTTTTGTAACCGGTGCCTGAACAATTTCATCTGCCTTATCCAAATCAAGATTATAAGTAACAGGTTTTAATTGATTAATAAACTCCAGCCCGGGCACGTTTTCTTTAATATTTTTCTTTACCCTGCCATCAGATACATTAGTCCAGTTTGTATAGCCGCCAATACTGGTAACCAAATAATCGCCAATTCTCACCTGGTTACTGGCTGTACCAATAGCGTTACTGCCTAAAATTGTTGCATTGGAAAAATCATTGGTAAATCGTGTAAAATTCCCAATTGCAGTGCAATTAGTTGCAGCAATACTGCTATACATAGCTAAATATCCTACTCCAGTATTTTGATAACCACTCATGATATATTCAAGTGCGTTATAACCGCTTGCAGTATTATAGTATCCATAAAAATTATTCTCCAGAGCCTGACAACCAAATGCTGTATTACCGGTTCCTGTAGTATTAAACTCAAGTGCACCATTTCCAGTTGCTGTATTATAACCTCCTTTTGTATTATAATTTAGGGACAACCATCCAATTGCCGTATTGAAGTAACCAGTGGAGTTTCTCTCCAGTGCCCCAAAGCCTAAAGCTGTATTAAAATGACCTGTAGTATTATTATGAAGTGTCCTGTAACCAATTCCAGTATTATCATATCCGGTTGTATTTGAAACACCTAATTCAACACCTGCAAAAAGATTCGTATTATCTGCTTTAAAAACTACATCACCATTCATTCTTATGCTACTACCCGTACTAATATTAATATCACCATTTACATCCAATTTTGCAATTGGTTTCTGTACGCCAACACCCAGGTTTCCGGCGAAATAACCATTGCCTTTGTTAGCACTCACATAAAAAATTGCAGATGCATGTTCATCTCTTAATTCATAGCGTAATATTTTTTGGCCAAAGAATAATCCATAGTTGGGATTATATGTACTTTGAAAAACATAGCGGCCGGTGTCTATAAAATAATTGGCAGATCCTTTAAACATAAGTTTTCCGGCTTCATTGACAAGCATTATACCTTTTTTACCGCCGAATGCAGATGTACCAACAACCTGCAAAGTTGCTTTCGGTGTAATCGTTCCTACACCAGCATTTCCTGTTTTTGGAAATACATTTGTCTGTGCGCTTAAAATACTTGTTGATGAAAGCATCACAAGTACAAAAAAGATGTTGTACATTTTTTTCACGTGTTATAGTTTTAATGATGAAGCAGAATGTTTGATAAATTTTTACAAATAAATGCTCTTTCAAAACTAAGCAATTTTTAAATCATTAAAAGTTCTTCCGAACATCATCGAAAATTCATCATTGCTTTATACAACGCATTGTTTATTTTTGAATCTACATTTACAAAATTTAAAATAAAAATCCCTCCGCATGCAACCCACTCCGGCGTATATAAAAATGCTAAAAGTTTTACACCTGGCATTAATGATTGGCCAGGTTTTACTCGCCATTGCCATGTTTTCATTGGTCTATTTTAATATCACAAATACATTTGAACTGATTTCTATATCCAATGAAATTTTAATCGCGGCGGTGGTTCTTTCCGCGATCGCTTTTTTGGGCGGAGCAAGTATTTTTAATAAAAAGTTAGCGGCCATTCATGATAACAATTTACCTGTTCCGCAAAAGCTGGAAGCATACCGTGCAGCCAATTTGATCCGCTGGGCAATGATGGAATTTGTGGTGATACTATGTTGTGTTTTCTTTTTCTTAACGGGGAATTATTATATCCTTTTAGTAATTGTCATCATGATTTTATTTTTCTTTACTACGAGGCCCGGCACAGAAAAAACGCTGGCCGATTTGAAACTCAGTATGGAAGACCTGGATGGTTCGAATGCAGATAAAGTGGAATAAATTTAATTGCTTTGGTTGCCCGGTTTTATTGGCTGCTTTTGTTGGCGTCCCCTCCAACAGCTTCTCCCATGAAAAATATGTTCTACAATTGTTGGCGGAACGTGAACAGCAGCACGAAAAGAAATTCATAGGATTCGTATGTAAACTTCACGCCCATTAATTTTGTCACATAACATCTTACGCAGAAATTTGAGATAGGTAAAAAAATTTATAGTATTTGCACGCTAAATTCACTTGCATTATTTTTGTTGAATGAAATTTATTTTAACAAGTATCACCGTACTTATTTGTTTTAATTCGAATGCACAAAAAAATAAATATTACGACCTTAACTGGAAACCAAGTTCTGTTGCTAATGCCCGTTTTTATTCTAAAATTTTAAAAGCAGATAGCGGCTGGTACCGGCAGGATTATTTTTTTGCAAACAATACTTTACAAATGACCGGTTTGTTTGAGGACCAGGATTGTCTCATTGAAAACGGGTATTTTAAATTTTATTATTTGGGCGGAATCCCCGAAAGCATGGGCCGTTATGTGCATGGGAAAAAAGAAGGTTTATGGCTACATTTTTATCCGTATGGTGTAATGAAAGACTCTACTGAATACATCAATGGAAAACCAGCAGGCACTGCATTGAAGTGGTATCAAAATGGTAATTTGGGAGACTCTGCTGTTTATAATGCGGATGGAACTGCGTTGGAAATTCAATGGGATTCCAGGGGAAATCTTTCCGGTGCCGGCAGGCTCAAAGATGGAAAATTAAATGGCCCCTGGCAATTTTTTTATAACAATGGAAGACTTGCTGCACGTGAATCTTATGATACAGGAAAATTGCTGAGCAGGGAATATTATGATAAGGAAGGCAATCTCGAAGACACAGCCAGCAAGGATCGTATGGCCATGTTTCCTGGGGGAATAAATGCCTGGGGAAAATTTATTGCAAATAAAATCATTGACCCCAATACCTATGATGTCAATACTGCATATCATATTACCATGCTTATATCGGCCACGATTGATGAAGATGGAAATATTATTGAGCCTTATATCAGCGTGCCGTATGATAATAATTTTGATAAAAAGGCGCTGCAAATTTTTTATGAATCGCCCAAATGGTTGCCGGCCATAAAACATAACCGGCCGGTGGTGTCGCTGGTTTCACAGCCGGTGAGTTTTGAGGTGAGGTGAGTAAAAGATGAAAGCAAAGTTTCAATCTTATTTTCAATTTTTCAACCATAAAAATTATTTTACCGCTCAACAAATTTCCACCATCCAATGCCAAAAAACAATTAAATCTCTTTACTTTCTTTTCCTGCCTTTTATTCTTTGCCTATATTGCGGCATACCTAAAATAATTTATCATGAAGCATTTGCCCATCAATCCCGCACTGTTTACAGAAAACCGCCTGCGTTTTGTAAATGAAATGAAGCAAAAATCCATTGCCATTTTTAATAGTAATGATGAAATGCCGGGGAATGGGGATTCGCAGTTTAAATTTGTCCAGAACAGCGACCTGTACTGGCTTTGCGGCATTGAACAGGAAGATACAATGGTTATCCTTTACCCGGAATGCCCCGATGAAAAATACCGTGAAGTGCTGGTGCTTGTGCGGCCGGATGAAATGAAAGAAAAATGGGATGGTAAAAGATTACGTGCTGCGGAAGGCCGGGAAATGTCAGGCATTCAAACAATCGTGTGGCTGGACAGTCTCGATGCATTATTACAAACATGGATTCACCAGGTAGAAACCATTTACCTGAATAGCAATGAAAATGACCGTAAAGCAAACCCGCTCGTGACAAGGGATTACCGATATGTGCAACAAATGCAGAAACGTTATCCCTTACATCATTTTGAACGCAGCGCGAAGATCATGCGGGAATTGCGCGCCATTAAAACCAAACTGGAAATTGAAGTGGTGCAACAGGCTATTGATATCACGGAAAAAACATTCCGGCGTTTATTACAATTCATTCGCCCGGGCGTAATGGAATATGAAATTGAAGCAGAAATTTTTCATGAATTTTTGCGCAACCGCGCGAAGGGTGAAGCCTACGGCAGCATCATCGCGAGTGGTGACCGCGCCCGCACGTTGCACTATGTTTTTAATAACGAAGAATGCAAAGATGGCGAACTGATCCTGATGGATTTTGGCGCGAACTATGGCGGTTATGCCGCGGACCTTACACGTACTGTACCGGTGAACGGCAAATTTGGCCGCAGGCAAAAAACAATTTATAATGCCTGTCTGCATTTGCATGATTATGCGAAAAGTATTTTGAAGCCCGGCATCACATTGGTAAAGTATACAGAAAAAGTGGGCGAAGAAGCTACGCAGCAATTTCTTAAAATTGGTTTACTGAGAAAATCACAGGTTAAAAATGAAGACCCTGAAAACCGCGCGTACCGCAAATATTTATACCATGGTATTTCCCATCACCTGGGGCTTGACGTGCATGATCTCGGAACAAAAACAGAGCCATTAAGAGCAGGCATGTTGCTGACCGTAGAGCCTGGTATATATATCGAAGAAGAACAAATGGGTGTGCGCATTGAAAATAATATCTGGCTTACAAAAAGAGGAAATATAGATTTGATGAAAAAAATCCCGGTGACTGCAGAAGAGATTGAATCGTTGATGAAGAGAGAAAAAAATTCATGATACGTTGAAAATAAATCATTCTTATTTTGCCCTGGTTGAAAAATAATACATGCAAACGACTGAGATGATCTGCAATTAATCTTTAGATATTTTTAATGAAACAAATCCCCAACGTTTTCACTTTACTCAATTTATTTTTTGGTTGTATTGCCATTGTCTATGCCATACAACCCGGGCTGGTGCCGCTTTTCCAGGATGCTGGAAATTTTTTGTCACCCGAAGCGAATGACGCGGGCGTTCAATACCTAAGTATCCCGCAAAATATTTGCATGGCTTCTTTATTTATCGGCATCGCGGCAATAATAGATTTCCTGGATGGTTTTATTGCTCGTCTCATGCATGCCAGTTCAGGTATGGGGAAACAACTGGATTCGCTGGCAGATGTAGTGAGTTTTGGTGTGGCGCCGGCCATGATTGTTTTTGAATTTTTACGAATGGCTTTTGCGCAACAGGAAAGCGCCTTATCTACTTCATTTTTACTTTTTATTCCTGCATTTATAATTCCATGTGCCGGCGCATTCCGGCTGGCAAGGTATAACCTGGACACTTCTACCCATACAGGTTTCAGGGGATTGCCTATTCCTGCTGCGGGATTGTTTATAGCTTCTTTCCCACTCATTTTCTGGTACAATAGTAATGGTAGTTGGGTCATCAGTTTATTAACGAGTTATTGGTTTTGGTACGCGATCATTATTTTTATTTCCTTACTCATGGTGAGTACTTTGCCGATGCTTTCCTTAAAAATAAATAAAGCATCCGCGAAAACACTTTTACCCTTAATTCTTTTAGTGGTTATAGGCATTGCTGCTTCACTATTTTTTGGCTGGCTTGCAGTTCCTATAATCTTTGTTGCTTACCTTATTATATCTTTGCTGCAAAAACAAACTACTCCATGATATATCATGTTCAAATCAAAGTAATGCCTTTAAAGGAATTGCTGGACCCACAGGGAAAAGCGGTAATGAGTGGCCTTGAAAATTTAAATCTTGGCGGTGTAAAAGAAGTGCGTGTGGGAAAACATATCACGCTGAATATTGAAGCCGTTTCACCGGAAGCTGCACAAACATTGGCGGATGAGGCATGTAAAAAATTACTCGCCAACCCGGTAATGGAATATTATGAAATAGAATTGGTGAATTAATTGTAAATAAATTGCCGGAAAAATTGCCATGCTCTATATTATACCTTCCCCTATTGGCAATTTGAAAGACATCACGCTTCGCGCTATTGACATCTTGAAAAGTGCGGACCTGGTCTTATGCGAAGACACGCGCGTGTCTTCAAAGTTATTACATCACTACGAAATTTCTAAACCCCTTCACCCCTTTCATCAACACAATGAACACAAAGCACTTGCTGCCGTGATTGATCATTTGCTTGCCGGGAAAACCATTGCCCTACTCTCAGATGCAGGCACACCGGGCATCAGCGATCCCGCGTTTTTATTGGTTCGTGAATGCAATGAAAAAAATATCAAAGTAGAAACCTTGCCCGGTGCAACTGCTTTTGTGCCGGCCCTGGTCAACAGCGGGCTGCCTATCAACCGGTTTGTGTTTGAAGGTTTTTTGCCGTTAAAAAAAGGCAGGCAAACTTTACTTAAAGAATTATCGCTGGAAAAAAGAAC
>JBAQJB010000139.1:0-2734 GCA_049289155.1 Chitinophagaceae bacterium | reverse complement strand
GAATTGATGTTATAAAGCCTGTAACTCGCGCCCACCAATACATCTACGAATTTTACATATTGTGATAAATTCCACTGGCCTTCTAATTGATAAAGGTTAGATTTATCAGCAAACTGTGCACCTCCATCATTGATAGATGTAGTGATAGCATTCTTAAACGCTGCATTAAATTCCGGTGTACCGGGCATATAGCGTCCTGCTTCAGCTGCGATACGAGCAATTCCATTTGCAGTTGTGGGATCCAAACCACCCAAAACTGCTCCTGAATAAGTTCCCACATATTGACCGAACCAAGTTTGATTATCTTTCCATGCATTATTGATAGCAAGTGCAGCGAGTGTAGTTGCATAGGAATCACCTGAATTTTCCTGTGTTGTATAAGCGCGGAAAAACCAATTCGTTGATTTAAATTCCAGTTTGTACTGGCCTATTACAAAATTTTTCAGCGTGTACCTGTCAGCGCCTGTATAGATCGCATTTCCTTTTCCCCAGTTACCTGTGAGGGATGCTTCAATAGTAGGTGATATTTTATAATAAAGTCCTGCAGATAATTTCAGGTTATAAGAATTATAATCCACCATATCTTTTTCAGAATAGCCGGTGCGGCTTACAAACTGGCCTGCAAAAACATTATTGGCAAGGCCTGCACCAAATATATTTAATACACCAAATTCAGGGTGTGTGGCATAATAACCAATTATATTCTGTTGTGTTGGTGCCTGGCCCAAAGCAATCAAAGCAGCAATTACAGAATTCAATGTGGGATTTGATGGGCCGAAAATGCCCGCCAATGCGATATCCTGCATACTTGCACTGGCTTCATCACCATAAACATTCACACCATCATAATTTGGATCAGAAGTACGATCTCCTGTTTTTATTTTACTTAATACATTATTGCGTAAAAGGTCGGTGGTATCATCAGCCTGCCAGTCATCTGTTTTGGAATAGGAAGCGCCGATTTTAAATGCAAATTTATCAGACACCTTTTTTCCCCAACGCAAACTCCAGTCATAAAATGGAGATGTTGCATGCCGGTAATCATTAAAATGCATAGCGCCTTGTTTAATGAGAACACTTAATCCCTGGTATTTAAACGGGTCTTTACTGGTAATTAATAATGTACCATTCAAACCACCTGATCCATATAATGCCGATGAAGCGCCGGAAAGTAATTCCATATTATCTACATCCAGTTCAGTGATACCAATAACATTTCCTACAGAAAAATTGAGAGCTGGTGCAGAATTATCCATGCCATCCACCAATTGGTTAAACCGCAAATTACCACTGCCATTGAATCCGCGCGTACTTACTGTTTTAAAAGAATAGCTGGAAGTTGTTACATCCACGCCTTTCAAATTTCCCAATGCATCATAATAATTTGCTCCGGGTGCATTGCGGATGGTAGTGGCACTTACTCGTTCAATGGAAACCGGTGATTCAAGAATGCGCTCCGGCAAACGGGAAGCTGCAATTACAATTTCCTGGCCAAGTGCATAAGACGGTTCTAAATTTACGGCAAGTTCAGTACCTGTATATTCCACCTCTTTAGTAGAATATCCAATAGAACTAATCACCAGGGTGAAGGGTGGTTTTTGACTGGTCATAAATTTAAAATTTCCCCTGTCATCTGTATATGCACCAACTGATGTGCCTTTTACCAGCACGGAAACTGCGGATAAGGTTTCTTTCGTTTCACTGTTTTTAACGACACCGGAAACTGTCGTTGACTGTGCAAATGCAGACATGCAAAAAAGCAAAAAGCTACCAAAAAAGAAAACGATTTTCTGACTGTTAGTTTTACTCATAAGGAATTGTTTAATTAAAATTAGCACAATAATAATTAATAACATTTTATTTAAAAAATAATAAAAAACAGATGTACAGAAGTTGTTCATTAAATTTTAGGCAAATAAATTCCTACGTGTATTTTTAAAATAAATTTGACAATGAAAAATTTTGATTTCCCCCAACAAACAAATTTCTATAAAGGCAAAGTGCGCGATGTATATACCATTGATCAGAATTGGCTGGTGATGATCGCGAGTGACCGCATTTCTGCATTTGATGTGATACTGCCCAGGACAATTCCTTTCAAAGGCCAGGCACTTAACCAGGTTGCCGCGTACATGCTTCGAGCTACGGAAAATATTTGTAAAAACTGGCTGGTATCAACACCTGCAGCCAATGTTTCTTTGGGAAAGAAATGCCTGCCTTTTAAAATTGAAATGGTTGTTCGCGGAAACCTTACAGGACATGCATGGAGAACGTACCATTCCGGTAAAAGAATTTTATGTGGCGCTGAAATGCCGGATAATATGAAAGAAAATGATTTTTTTCCAACCCCAATAATCACGCCGTCCACGAAAGCTTCAGCGGGGCATGATGAAGATATTTCAAAAGAGGAGATTATACAACAAGGCCTGGCTTCAAAAGTGGAATGGGAAAAGTTGAGTAAAACTGCATTGGCCTTGTTTGAAAAAGGAAAACAAATTGCGTCTTCCCGCGGCCTGATACTGGCGGATACGAAATATGAGTTTGGAAAAATTGGTGAAGAAATTTATTTAATGGATGAAATTCATACACCGGATTCTTCGCGCTATTTTTATGCAAATGGTTTTGATGAAAAACAAAAAAATGGCGAAAGGCAAAAACAATTGAGTAAAGAGTTTGTACGGGAATGGCTGATTGAAAATAATTTTATGGGAAAAGAAGGCCAGCAGGTTCCGCC
>JBAQJB010000138.1:0-5761 GCA_049289155.1 Chitinophagaceae bacterium | reverse complement strand
GAATATGGAATAGGGTGGGTGCCCTTTGGCGGTTTTGTGAAGATCAGTGGCATGATCGATGAAAGCATGGATAAAGAACAATTAAAACTGCCACCTGAGCCCTATGAATTTCGCAGTAAGCCTGCCTGGCAAAGACTAATCGTAATGGTCGCCGGCGTAGTGGTCAATTTACTGCTGGCAATTTTTCTATTCATCATGATCACGTTTAAATGGGGGGATGAATACCTGCCTGTAAAAAACCTTGCTTATGGCCTGCACGCGGATTCGCTGGCTACTAAAATTGGTATCCTGGATGGGGATAATATTGTTGGTATCAATGGAAAACCATTGGATAATTTTGGAACGGTGCCGGCGCAGATCATGCTGATGGATGCTAAAAATATCCAGGTAATACGTGATGGCCAAACCATAAACGTAAATATTCCTGATGGCTTTATCAATCTGTTGAGTAAAAATAAATTGAACGGTTTTGCCGATGTACGTTTTCCTGTAATTATTGATTCTGTTGCACCTTCAGCAAATTTCGTAAAAGATAAACTGCAAAAAGATGATCGCATTATAGGCATAGGTAATCAGCCAATCCAGTTTTATAATGACTACACAAAGCTCATTCAGCAATATAAATCGAAAGATGCAACAATCACGGTGTTGCGGGGAAATGATACGGTACAGGTAATTACAAAAATTGATAAAGACGCTAAAGCTGGTTTCTTTTACAGGAGTCCCAGTAAATTATTTGGGACAGTAACCAAAAGCTATAGTTTTTTAGAAGCTATACCTGCGGGCTTTAATCGTTGCTTTGAAACTTTGGGAAGATATATGACCGGTTTAAAGCAAATTTTTACCGGGAAAGTAAGTGCGAATGACTCATTGGGAAGCGTGATCAGTATCGGCAATACATTCCCGGGTGTTTGGGATTGGGAACGCTTCTGGACATTAACGGCAATATTTTCTATTATCCTGGCTTTTATGAATATTCTTCCAATCCCGGCGCTTGATGGAGGGCATGCTTTGTTTTGCCTCACAGAAATGATCACCGGAAGAAAACCGAGTGATAAATTTATGGAGTATGCACAAATGTTTGGAATGGTTTTATTGCTGGGTGTAATGGCCTATGCACTGGGACTGGATTTCTGGCGTCTCTTTAAATAAAGTAATAAATTTCAACTTTACAGTTCAACAACGTTGAAATATTTTTTATCTTTGAATAAGACTGGGGCTGTATGGTTTTGACAGCATCGGTAGTGGTAAGAATAAGCATGCAGTGCGTTGTGTAATTAGCACTTCTCCGCAAGGAGTCCCGCAAGGGGAAATATGAATACCCAACACTCAAATGGCAACACACAGTTAGCCATGGCTGCTTAATCAGTGATTAAGTAACCATTTGGGCCGCGAGAGCAGGTTTTCCTGGTACCACGCTCCGCCGCCGACTCAAAATCAAATCCGGGATGCTGCAGGGCAATGCCGTGAACCTTGTTTAAGATCATCCGGCTAAGTGCGGGGTTGGTTTGTTCATTTCCTTTTCCGCATCGAAAAATAATAATGAAATAAGCATGTAGAAAACTTATGGCGGCCTTGTTTGGACAGGGGTTCGAATCCCCTCAGCTCCACTTTTTAAATTGATAAAAAGCCCGTAAATGCAAAATTTGCGGGCTTTGTTTTTGCTGGAAATTAATGAGGCATAGTCAGTCAAATATTTCCATTCATAAAAGTCATTTTGTGAAAATTGATATCCAAAAAAAGCTAAACACAGGAAAATGTTTTGAATCTTGAAGCCCAACTTTATAACCAAAATACACATCCATATTTGCGTATTTAATTTGATACTTTAATAATGTAATAAGGTTTAAATTTCTTTTGGGAACATGATGTTACTAAGGTAATAAGGTTTTGGTGCGTTTCGTTAATATTATTGGTTGTCTCATGATTGTTTTTGTTTGCTATGAATACCTGCATACATATCTTTTTTGTAAACAAAAAACAATCATAAAATCAAAACATAGAATCAATACAAAGATTTTACAAAGGATGTTGAATTTTCAAATTTTAATCATTTTAGAAAAGAGGACTTATTAAAATGGCAATGCATTTCGGAATGTCTGGTAAACCTAAATTCAATTAAAATCTTTTAGCTTTACGTAATTAATACAAAAAGTAAAATGCCCATAATATCTTTTATTTTTCGTTTCGTTTTTGAACACAAATACGAATAAATAAGCACGGCAAACATGAAATATTTTTTTTTATTTTTAATTTTGCTCAATGCGTTTTGCAATAGCAGTCATAAGCAAGACCAGGGCTCTACTTATTTATGCAAAGAATACGGATACTATTTAAAAACGAATAAAATAAATGATTCACTATTTAGTTTCTATTTTTTTAGAAATAAAAATGATTCAACATTTATGGATTTGCTGTTTCTTAACCATAATATTGTAAAATCCTATATTGCAAATGGCCGGAACGGAGATGAAAATTTAAGTGATTTAATAAATATAAATGACATTATACATATTTTCGTAAAATGGACAAATTCTAATGAATTAAAAATTGGCAAACTGCAATTTGAATTGGATAAGAATAATTCATTTGCTTTTATTGAGAATTTGCCAAAATATAAATATTTTCCGCTGGTCAATCATGATCATTATTATTATAATCTGCTGGATTCTATTTCTTTAAAAGAAATTGATGTATATGATGAGCCAACATCTTTATCTAATCATAAAAAAATCAATGTAATTGAAAGTTTTAGAAAACAATCGCCCATTATTCGTACTACCCCGGTTTTTTTCGATTCAAATGATATTTTTTATGAGATTGCTTTTGGGGAACCTATCAGCAATGATGATGAAAATTTGAAAAGCATTTATTATATAAAAGAAAGCGATATGATAAATATTTTTCGGCGAGAGAGATGATGCTTGCTAAAACTTCTTCTCCAAAAAACACCGACAACAAAATATGAAAAAGAATTTTAAAATAATTTCCACAATAATTTTATTATTAGCAATTTCCTTTACCACATTTGCCTGCGATTGCATATTGCATCCTGTTGAAAAGTATATTGATACTTCGGATTATATAATTACTGCAAAAGTTGAAAAGCTACTCTATTCCGATGGGGACAAAATAAATGAAGCACATAAAGCAATATTACTCGTAACCAGGATTTATAAAGGCGGTATTAAAAAAAGTGAGTTGATAGAATTTGATGCTGATAATTCTAACTGCTCTTTTAAATTTCAACTGAATAAGGAATATTTATTATTTTGCTGCAAAGCAGGTGAAAAATTCTTTGTCTATCATTGTTCTTATTCTGATGAAGTGAAGTATGCCCGAAAAAATATTAAAAAAGTAAAAAAATTTTTGAGACAAAAAATGAAACCTGGTTCTACTTAGTGGTAGTGCTGCGCAATCCAGAGATTGACCTTATTACCTTAGTAGCCGGAATGCAAAATACTCATTTAACCTCATTAGCTTATTTATTTTTCATGTTTTAATAAGGTAATGAGGTTTGAATTTCATGTGGAAACATGCTGTTACTAAGGTAATAAGGTTTTGATACGTTTCTTAATTCTATTAATTGTCCCATGTTTATTTAGTTTGCCATGAAAGCCTTGATACGACCCGTTATGCGAGCAGTAATTAATAATAAAAACCAACACGGTAAACTAAAATTAAAAATACAATTAACCTCCTATCCCAGACGGCGGTGGCTTCATCGTAAACATCACGAAGGTCTTGCCCACCTTCGTGTTCACTTTGTTGCTGCAAAGTTGCAAGTACGTCTCTTCTTTTTTCGAAGTTAACTCCGCGGCTCTCCATGGAGCTACGGCTTCAACTTCCGTTTCTACAATTTTATTTTCTTTTTCTTTTGCCACACCTGTATCGCATACATCCATTAAAATAATTGAAATAGTATCATCCATTTCCTTCAATCGTTGAAGGTTTTCAAAGTGAATAGTTCCCGTAAAATAACCGGATTCGGGGTTGGTAAATGTTTCCTGGATGGATGTAAAAAATGGCTGCACAATCGCCGCTTTCATTACGGGAAATGATACGAATACTTTAAGGGAAAAGTTGGTACTGGTTTTCTTCTTCCTGTTGCCGGTTAATTTTTTGTATGTATATTTATAATCATATCCCAATGCTGAAATATCTGACAACACTGCCGAAGCAGTGGGCAATGCGCCGGCGCCACGCCCGGCAAAAAAGTGCGTATCAGCAAAAGTTGTCTTCATGATCACGCCATTAAATACATCATCTACATGATATAAAAAATGATCACGCGGAATAAACTTTGGCAGTACAAAAAAACAAAGACTGCCATCTTCCTGTATGAATGCACTGGCGATTAATTTGATCTTCATACCTCTTGCAAGTGCATACGCATTGTCCGCTTCCGTGATCCGGTGAATACCCGATGTAAAAATTGATGATTTTTTTATATATATCCCAAAAGCATGGATCAGCAGGATGGATAATTTATATGCTGCATCAATACCATGTATATCCAGGGTTGGGTCGCTTTCCGCGTAACCCAAGGCCTGCGCAGTTTCCAGCGCTTCTGCAAAAGATATTTTTTCCGCGCAGGTTTTTGTCAGTATATAATTTGTTGACCCGTTTACAATGCCTTCAATGGATTGAAGCGTATCTGTGTCATAATATTCTTCGAGGTTCCTGATAAGTGGCAGGCTGGCGCAACAGGCAGCTTCATATAAAAAAGGCACCTTATATTCCTTTTGCAACCTGTATAATTCATCAAAATTTTCCGCGATCATTTTTTTATTCGCAGATACAACTGCTTTGCCTTTTCGCATAGCTGCCGATACAATTTCAAATGCAGCATCCGCGTCATCTATGAGTTCTACCACCACATTTATTTCATCATCATTTAAAATATCTTCTTTTGAAAAACTTAGATGAGCGGGTGAAATATTTCTTTTTTTTAATGAATCTTTTGCAACGATCTTTTTTATAAATGCCACCTGGCCGGTTTCATTTTCCCGGTTTAAAACATCGTATAAACCTTTACCCACACAACCGAAACCAAATAATCCAATAACGAGTTTCTTCTTTTGCATATAATATTTTTTAAAAAATTAAATTGTTTTCCGGATTGAAATTGTTGCTGCTTCAATGGCTTGCGATAAATCACTGACAAGCTCATCGGCATCTTCCAGCCCGGCAGATAAACGAATAAGACTGTCAGTAACACCACACTGGTAGCGGGTTACACGCGGAATAGATTTATGTGTCATTTCTGCAGGCAGGCAGAGTAAACTTTTCACACCACCAAGACTTTCTGCCAATTTGAAATACTTTGTGCCGCAAACTATTTTATGCGCGATCTCAGTGTCATCAATAACGAGATCAAATGAAATGATTCCACCGGAATATTTCATTTGCTTTTTACCAATTTCATAATTTGTATGTTCCGGTAATCCGGGGTAGTACACATTTTTTATAAATGGATGGGCGGATAAAAATGCGGCGATCTTTTGCGCATTTAAAGTATGTTGTTGTATTCTTAAAGAAAGCGTTTCAATACCTCGGATCACCAGCCAACTATCGAATGGCGAAAGAATAGCACCGGAA
Source organism: Chitinophagaceae bacterium (assembly GCA_049289155.1). Taxonomy (GTDB): domain Bacteria; phylum Bacteroidota; class Bacteroidia; order Chitinophagales; family Chitinophagaceae; genus JAFDXJ01. Next base: position 160 of record JBAQJB010000138.1, on the reverse strand, counting down.
GCATTTTGAATAAATTTTATTTTTTCACCCAAAGATTTATTGGCCGTCACTACGATACCCGCAATGAGGTCGCTATGGCCACCCAAATATTTTGTAGCGCTATGCACCACCAGGTCTGCACCAAGTTCTATGGGTTTTTGTGAGGCGGGCGATGCAAATG
>JBAQJB010000137.1:0-5357 GCA_049289155.1 Chitinophagaceae bacterium | reverse complement strand
CAATGCATCCATACTTTCTGATGCACCTCTTGTGGAACCCGGAAGCGCAAGAATAAGTGTGTTTCCTTTTAAGCCGCCAAGGCTTCTTGAAAGCATGGAATAAGGTGTTTGTTCCTGGCCATAATTCCTCGCAGCTTCAGCAATGCCCGGTATTTCCCGGTCAAGCATCGGGCGTATGGCTTCCGGCGTAACGTCCCTTGATGATAAACCGGTGCCACCAGTAAGAATAATTAAATCAATTTTATTATCATAAAGTGATTGTACTTTTTCCTGGATGATTTTTATTTCATCAGGAATGATGCTGTAATCTTTAATGGCAATCTCCGATTTTTCCAATTTGCTGATAATGGCTTTGCCCGCAGCGTCTTGTTTTTTTCCTGCAGAAATACTATCGGAACAAACAATTACTGCAGCAGAAAGTGGCCTCATCATTTTATCATTGTATTGCGATTTGCCACCCTTTTTCTTTACCAGTTTTATGCTTTTAATTTCTATTTCTTTGTCAATCGGTTTCAGCATATCATAAATAGTAAGCGCTGCAACCGAGGCTCCATGCATGGCTTCCACTTCTACTCCGGTTCGGTAAATGGTATGCACTTCTGTTTCAATAATAATATCCAGCCCTTCAATTTTATACCTTACAGAAGCAAACTCAACCGGCAGCGGATGGCAATCGGGAATCATATCGCTGGTTCTTTTTATGCCAAACAAACCGGCTACACGACTAGCTTCCAGCACATCTCCTTTTGGAACTGTTCTATTTTGAACAGCTTCAATCGTTTCCTTTCTGCTTACACTTACAATGGCTTGTGCAATGGCAGTGCGGTGCGTTTTTATTTTATTGGTAATATCAATCATAATTTTTCAGGTGTTTATTTTCCATTGAGAATTTTCATTGGTGAATATTTCTTTTCCCCAAACAGGCACTTCTTTTTTAATACGTTCAACAATTGCTTCACAGGCATCAATTGCATCTTTGCGATGAACGGCAGAAGTGAAAACAAATAAATTGATTTCTCCTGCTCCTACTCTACCCAGGCTATGATAAATATGCATGCATATAATTGAAAAATTTTTAAAAGCATCTTCCCTGATTTCATGAAATTTTTCTTCTGCCATATCCCGGTAGGTTGTGTATTCTATTGCCGCAACTTCGTTTTCGCCAATCCTGTCATTTCGTACCTGTCCCAGAAATATACTGTGTGCTCCTATATTCGTTTTGGTACTGTGCTTTGCAATAGAATCTGCAATAAAACTTGTGGTGATCGGCCCTTCAATAAATATTTTATGAATCTTTTTTTGTTCTATCATGATTTGATTGTTGATGCATGTAAACTTTTATGGCAATGTTTTTTCCAGGCTTCCACTCCTCCTTTTAAACTATAGGCTACACAAGCTGGAAATTTTATGGTGAGCATCTTTACTGCGGCCAGGCTTCGTTTTCCTGTCTGACAAAAAATTACCGTTTTATTTATAATTGATAACTCTCCAATGGCTTCTTCAAAACTACTTAATGGAATTTGGGTAAATAAAAATTCATCCACCATCGGTAATTCATCTATTTCACGAACGTCAATAATATTTATTTTTTCTTTTAACCTCAATACATCAAATTCATCAGGCGAAATTTCGTGTGGTTCATCAACGGCTCCACAAAACCATTCGTAATCGAATTTTAAAAATGCAGATTTTGTTTTTGGAAAATTTGGATTGATTTCATTTGCAGGGGAAATACTAAACTCATAAAATAAATTGTTTAGCAGATTATAAGAAACTATTTTATTGCATAGTGGTTTCCCGATGCCTGTAATAATTTTTATGGCTTCGGCAGCCTGCATGGTTCCGATGATGCCCGGTAACACACCAATTACGCCGGCGTCATTACAGGATAGTACTGAAGCCGGTAAAGGTGGTTGGGGAAAAAGATCGCGGTAATTGGTAATGCAACCCCTCTCTTTATCCATCAGGTTAAAAACGCCTGCCTGTCCTTCAAAACGAAGTACAGCACCATACACCAAAGGTTTATTGAGTATCATGCAGGCATCATTAACCAAATACCGTGTTGCAAAATTATCAGAGCCATCAATCACTACATCATACGCATTCATTATTTCAAGTGCATTCGTTGAATCCAATTTGGTATTATAAACTTTAATTTGAATTTCAGGATTAAATGCTTTCAATTTATTTGCCGCAGTTTGCGCTTTGGGTTTTCCAATATCTTCAACAGTGTAGAGTGTTTGTCTTTGTAAGTTGGTTAGTTCTACCAAATCAAAATCAATAATACCAATGGTTCCAGCGCCGGCGGCTGCCAGGTATTGTAATGCAGGGCAGCCAAGTCCACCCGCTCCCACAACAAGAACTTTTGCCTGGAACAACTTTTCCTGAGCTGCGGCTCCAAATTCTTTGAGCACTGTTTGCCGCTGGTATCTTTGATATTTATTTAAGTGTTCCATTATTTTATTTATCCTCCGGAAAAAGGCGGAAGTATCGCCACCGTATCTTCATTATGCAGCGCTGTATTTTCCTGAATCATTTTTTTATTTACAGCAATAGAATATTTTACCAAAAGCAATTGCGGCCAGGCTTTGGCAAGAAACTGATTTAATTCATTGGTATTTTTTACATCAGGTATTTTCAAATTATCCTTGCCTGTTATATCTGCAACCTGTCCGAAAGCAAGTACATTAATTTCCATGTTATAATTGTTTTAGCGCTTTATTATAATCGTTTATGTCATTGATATTCGTAAACAGTAAATCATTAAACAATTTATTATTTTCTATATCTATTTTCAATAAATCAAAATGCGTTACCATCTCCTGCAATTTAATAATTCCCTGCTCAATAAGTTGCTTCCATTTTGCTAAACATTGCCTGGAATAAACTCCAAATAAGGGCTGAATTTTCCCGTGATACAATGGTAAAGTTATTTGCGAATGTGCTGCCTGTTTCATCATATATGCAGCAGCAGGAATAGTAATGAAAGGCATATCACAACTCACAATAAATATTCGTTCAGATTGGGCATTGGTTAAAGCAGCATGAATGCCGCCTGCCGGGCCAGTATCTTTTATTAAATCAGGAATCACATTCAGTCCGAATTTTTCATAATCAGGATTATTTGAAACAATAATTATTTTGTTAACTACCGGTTGTAGTTGTTCAACTATTGTTTGAACTAGCGGCTTATCATTGAAGTTAAGAAATCCTTTGTCTTTTCCCATCCGGGAACTTTTACCCCCTGCAAGAATATATGCGTCAATATGGTTTATTTTATTGGCCATAGATTAGGCTTCTATTTAAATTTTTTCATTTAACTATTTTCTATCTGCAATTCAGTCCTGCTTGTTTTCTAAACCCCTCGAATTCGAGGGGTTTAAAATCAGGATTGTAAATCGTTTCCCAAAAAACTCTTTTATTATGGCAAATACGCCATAATTAAAATTGGGCTTAAAATGCAATCCTTCTTTACAGTATTTCATTAGCCTCACGCAAATAATAATTTTATTGAAGCCATCAACAAAACAACTGCTAATACTTTTTTTAAAAAAGCGCCCTCAAATTTCTTAGCTCCCAGGTAAGAACCGGCAAGTCCGCCAATAAAAGCCACCACAATCATCCACAGCATTTCCGGCCTGATTTCAAAACTTTTGGTAAAGAGGCCGGCAAGGCCTGCCAATGAATTCACCAAAATAAATAATGCAGAAACCGCTGCGGTCTGTTTCATATTTGCCCAATGCAACAACAATATTACAGGGCTCAAAATAATGCCTCCACCAATTCCTATCATGCCCGAAAGCAATCCGATTAATCCTCCAATTATCAGCGAAGGCAAAAGTCCTTGTTCTTTTTTATTTTTTTCCTCACTAAATTTTAAACCTCCCAACCGCACTACAGGAAAAAGCAGCAGGACGCCTAATATCATTTTATACAATTTTGCATCCACCACAATTAACCCACCAATGAAAGCTGCGGGTATGGATGCGATGGCAAACGGCCAGAATAATTTCCAACGGAAATGCCCATTTCGATAATATTGTATAAAGGCTGTGAGCGAAACAAAAAGATTCAATATCAAAGCAGTTGGCCGCATGGTTTCTGGCGCAAAAGAAAAAAATGCCATCAATGCCAGGTAACCACTGGCACCACCATGGCCAACAGATGAATATAAAAAAGCAACAGAAAATAACAACAAATAAAAAATCAGTTCCGTATGCATTATTTCTTAGAGAGTTTTGGTGAGTTACATTTTTTGGTTTGTTGACCGTTATAAATTATTTCTAATTAATCATGCGAACATTCACCAGATCACCCTTATGAAAATGCTCTTTCTCTTCCTCCAGTTCAATAATACAATCCGCCATTGCGAAAGAATTCATCAGGTAACTTTCCTGGTTATTTAAAATTGAAACTTCCTTGAATGTTGATTTTCCTTTTAGGAAAAAAGTAAAGCCTGGTTTCTTAGTAAAATCATTTGCCAATGGCAACATTCCTTTTTTAAAATATTCTTTTTTAGTGAAACTGCTGATGGTGTCTGCAACATATTCATAAAAACAGGTGAGAACCGATGCCGGATTACCGGGAAGCCCGAAGACAAGTGTTTGCAGATGTTTGCCAAAATAAAAAGGTTTTCCCGGCTTCTGTTTTACTTTATGAAAAATCTTTTTTACCCCGCATTTTTCAAGTGCAGAAATAACAAAATCATAATCACCTACCGACACACCACCTGAAAGAATAATAATATCGGAACTTAATTGCTTGTTGATGGCATTGATTATCTTTTCTTCATCATCATCTATCATTTCCACTGAAACAGGAATAATATTCATTTCTTTTAATACAGCAGTAAGTCCGAACGAATTGGACTCATAAATTTTTCCTTTACTCATCGCGGCACCCGGTTTTATTAATTCCTTTCCTGTAACAATAATACTGACAACAGGATTTGAATAAACTTTTACGCTGCCAATACCCAGGCCTGCCAAAAACGAAATAGAAGCGGGAGAAAGATAATGTCCTTCGGGTAAAGCTATATCTCCTTTCTTAGTTTGCGAACCTTGCAGCCGCACATTGCTTCCTTTGATTAATTTATCATCTTCTATGCTGATGTGCTGATCATTCTTTATTACATTTTCCTGGATAACAACTGTATCAGTGCCTGCTGGTAAAGCCGCCCCTGTAAATATGCGGATCGCTTCATTGGGCTTTAGATTTTCAGATAAATAATTACCGGCCTGCACTTCTCCATTTAATAATAAATCAGATTTTCCATCCCATTCATCAAAGGAAAATGCATATCCATCCATCGCTGATTGATCAAATGGTGGAGTATCAATTGGTGAAAAATTAGATTC
>JBAQJB010000136.1:0-2790 GCA_049289155.1 Chitinophagaceae bacterium | reverse complement strand
CTTTTTCTCCAAAATAAAATGCACTGTCGCGGTATGATTCTAAGTTATCAGTTTGCAATTGTGCATATTCGCCCAGTAAGAGCGAATCGTTTGAAGCCTCCTGCGAATACGAAATAAAAGCCTTCATAAATAAAAGGGAAGCCAGGAAAAATTTTGACAAAAAGCTTTTTCGCATGTGCTTTATATTATAACAATTATAGTGGTGCCTTCCCCATCTTTTGTCTCTACGTTAATCTCACCACCATGTGCTTTCACGATATCATACGATAAGCTTAAACCCAATCCTGTGCCCTGTCCCGTGGGCTTGGTTGTAAAAAAGGGTTGAAAGATCTTGTCTAAAATATTTTGTGGTATGCCATTTCCATTGTCACTTACTTTAATTTCTATTTTGTCCTGTAGTTTTTTGGTACTTACTGAGACTAAAGGGGCGTACAAACTACCTGTTGTCTGCAGTATAGTTTTTTTTGCTTTGAGTTTTTCATTGACTGCATAAAATGCATTATTGAATAAATTTAAAAGCACCCTGCCCATATCCTGCGGTACGATATTGATTTTGCCAATGCTTTCATCAAATTCCATTTTAAAATCCGCATTAAAACTTTTGTCTTTTGCCCGTAAGCCATGATAGCTCAATCGAATATATTCATCGCACAAAGCATTGATATCAGTGGGTTCTTTCAGGCCTGTATTTTTTCTTGAATGCAGGAGCATGCCTTTTACAATCGCGTCAGCGCGTTTGCCATGATGATTAATTTTTTCTTCATTGGCTGCAATGTCATTGAGGATTTCATTTTCGAGATTTTCATCGCGTTCATTATTGGGTTTTGATTTCTCTGTTTTTAATTCTTCAATTAATTCAGCATTTACTTCTGAAAAATTATTGACAAAGTTCAACGGGTTTTGAATCTCATGCGCGATGCCAGCAGTAAGTTCTCCCAGGCTCGCCATTTTTTCGGACTGTATCAACTGGCTTTGTGTGGCTTTTAATTCTACTAATGCAAGTTCCAGTTCTTCCTTTTGTTGGGTGAGTTCAGCAGTCCTTTCTTTAACCTGTACTTCAAGTGCAGCTTTCATTTGCGTGATCACCAGGTTATCTTTTTCTTTCTCTGCGACCTGTTCATTTGCTTTGGCCAATTCCTTTCTTTGCCGGATCGTCAGAAACCAAACACCTACTCCCCAAAAGATGGCAAAAGTGCTGATATTATCCAGGGTATTTGCCCATTCCTTATAAGTAGCCGGAACTATAAATCTTACCAATAGTGTAAATAAAGAAATGATCACATATGGCGCAATGGCTATAAGTATCTGTCTTGCAGACTTGAAAATTTTCTGGCTGTACAATATATACGTGAAACCAGCCAGCAATAAACCGGATACAGTATCGGAAGCTGCATCAGATTTAATGAGGAAAAAACCTGCGACCAGGAATGCGATGGATAAATACATGATCCATTTCAGGCGTTCATCCCAGGGCGTATTTATTTCCTGCGTTTTGAGTGAAATGCGCAGGTACCTGGCTATAAAAAAAATCAGCAGGAAATCTACATTCATAATTTTACTAAATGATTTGTAAATATAAGTTGCAGCTGCGAAGTGAAACTATAAAAATATTATTTGCACCCGGGGAAAGTTAATTACACAATAACCTATTTTTCCTGCATCATATATTATTGTTGCGCCTGCCATGTTATATATTTTTCTTTGAGAAATTGATTTCCTTTATTCCTGAATTCTGGTGTGGATACAGTAAAATGATCACCGGGAAAATATTCGATCGTGATATTTGCGTTTAATTTTTTCATGGCATCATCTAATAAATGCACGGCATAATTCAAATAAAAATTATCGTTGTTCCCTGTAGTGATGCGTATCTTTTTATCTAAATCCGGTTTTAATTGTTCCCAGTTAGTCCGCAGGTATAAGGAGATATCATATTTTTTCCAATGCTCCACCACAGCCGGGTTGATCACGCCTGTTAGAGGGTCACAAACCGCTTCCGGGTTTCCATCTTTTCCTTTTTTACTAAATACTGCATTTAAAGAATTCATTTGTTCGCCCCTGTAAATAACCCGTTCCATGGGATACGCATCGCGCATATAAAGTACCGGGAAAAAACCATCAATAGAAGCTTCGGGATTCAATGCACTGTCTTTGTTATAAAACATATTTTTGTCCTCGTAAATATTTACGGTCAATGTACTTCTGAAATCTACCGGGTCGGGAGAACTAGACCAGCAACCTGCAAATGTTTTTGGATACTGAGTTTGCAACCATAAGACGGTCCATCCACCGCTACTATGACCGGTGAGCATACGCGCACCATTGCAACGATAATTTTTTTCCAGGAAAGGAATAAATTCTTTTACCAGCGCATCGCCGCGCGGCCCATTGTTATCGCTGTTGGCATATACAGAATGGCCGAGCGGGCAATTGCCATCAAGTACTACGCGGATACAGGCAACCGTGTCAATGGGTTCGCTGGTAATATTTCTGCCGGAGTAGCGGTGATAATCACCGCCAAAACCTGATACAGTAAACAGTACAGGAAATTTCCTGTTTGGCGCTGTCGCATATTCTTTGGGTAAAATAACTGCCGCATCCACTGTTTGAGGTGTTCCATAAAATGACGTGAGTAATGCGGAAGGAACTTTTAATTCTTTCAAATTTTCTGTTTCTGTAAATGTTGCTTCGGGAATTAACTGGTCGCAGTTTAATGAAATGACCTGCTTATCATTTGTGGTAATCGTAACCTGGATCGGCTTACTAAAAATATTCCCGGGGCTTGCTTCA